>JBNJFV010000032.1:3602-19672 GCA_051747145.1 Halobacteriota archaeon | reverse complement strand
CCACCCCGTTGACGATCGACCTCGATACGGGATCGTACTTTCGACCCGAACGGGAGGGCGCGGCGATCGTCGGCGGCGAGTTCGGCGAGACGGACCCCGAACAGGACCCCGACCGGTACGACACCGGCATCGACCTCGAGTGGGCGGCGACGGCGATCGAACGGGCCGCTGAGACGGCGACGTACTTCGGCCCCGAAACTCGAATCCGTCGCGGCTGGGCCGGGTTGTACGCGGTCACGCCGGATCATCACCCGATTATCGAGGAGACGGTGCCGGGGTTTGTCAACGCCGTTGGGTTCTCGGGACACGGGTTCCAGCACGCGCCCGCGACCGGGACCCTCGTCTCGGAGCTCGTTCTCGACGGCGAGCCGTCGCTCGTCGACATCTCCACGCTTGGGAGCGATCGGTTCGATCGCGACGAGCTACTCGTCGAGGAAAACGTCGCCTGAGCGCGAGCGCAGGGCAATGGGATTCGTGACTGTTCGAGGTTCGACACCCGGCGGGGCGATCAGAACCCTTTCCCGAGAAGTTCGCGGGCGATGATGTTCTTTTGGATCTCGCTCGTCCCCTCGTAGATCTGCGTGATCTTCGCGTCGCGGTAGAACCGTCCGACGTCGAAGTCGTCGACGTACCCCGCCCCGCCGTGGATCTGCACCGCCTCGTCGGCGACGTCAGTTGCCACCCGCGAGGCGTACTCTTTGGCCATCGACGCGAGCGTCGTCACGTCGTCGGCGTCGGTGTCGGCCCCCCACGCGGATTTGTACGTCAACCCGCGGGCGGCTTCCGTGCGGGTGTACATGTCGGCGAGTTTGTGCTGGATCGCCTGGAACTCCGAGATCGTTCGGCCGAACTGCTCGCGCTCCTGGGCGTACTCGAGCGCGCGGTCGGCTGCGCCCTTTGCGATACCGACGCCCTGGGCTGCGACTGCCGTCCGGGTCTCGTCGAAAAACTGCATGACCTGCAGGAAGCCCATCCCTCTCGTCCCAACGAGATTCTCTTCTGGAACTCGGACGTCGTCGAAGACCAGTTCCGCCGTGTCGCTCGCGCGAATGCCGAGTTTGCCGGTGATCTTCTCGGCTTCGAAGCCGTCGCGATCGCTCTCGATGATGATCTGGGAGAACCCGGTGTAGCGATCTTCGACCTCCGGGTCGGTCTCACAGACCACGACGAAGTAATCGCCCACCGTCCCGTTCGTGATCCACATCTTGTTTCCGTTTATCACCCATTCGTCGCCGTCTTTCTCCGCTCGGGTGGACACGGAACTGACGTCAGATCCGGCGTGCGGTTCGCTGATCGCCGCGCCCATCACCGCCTCGCCCTCCACGATCGGTGGGAGGTACTGTTCTTTTTGCGCTTCGGTCCCGAATTCGATGATCGCCTCCGCACCGAAGCCGGCGCTGGCGAGACACAGACCGATCCCCGGGTCGGCCGCAAACAGCTCCTCGACGAGGATCGCAGTTTCGAGCGTCGAGTAGCCGATTCCGCCGTACTCGACGGGGATGTGGGGTGCCAAAAGCCCCATCTCGGCGGCTTTGTCCATGACCTCGTAGGGGTATTTCTCCTCGCGGTCGTATTCGGCTGCGACCGGGACGATCTCGTTTTCTGCGAACCGGGCGACCTCCTCTCGGAGTGCGCGCTGTTCGTCTGTCAGTCCGAAGTCCATGCGGGTACATCACAACGGGAATAATTATTTCTTCGTGAATCCCTGGTCGGGGGTTTCGAGTTTCTTCGCGGCGGATACCGTGTCCCGTGTACGCCTTCACCGCGATCGGACGAACGCCTCTAGGCGGTTTTCTGCCGCGCGTTCACCGCGACCGGACGAACGCCTCCATGCGGTCCATCGCCGCCTTCAGATCGCGCATGCCGGTCGCATACGAGACGCGGAGATGGCCTTCGCCCCCCGAACCGAAGACGCTCCCCGGAACGACCGCCACGCCCTGTTCTTCCAGCAGTTCCTCTGCGAACGCCTCGTCGTCGCCGCCGGGTTCGGGGAACGCGTAGAACGCGCCGCGGGCCTCGAAGCAGTCTAATCCCATCTCGTCGAACCGCGAGAGGACGAACCGACGGCGGCGGTTGTACGCCGATCGCATCTCCGCTACCGCACCGGTACAGCTGCGCAACGCTTCGATCGCCGCGTACTGGGCTGTGGTGGGGGCCGAAAGCATCGTGTACTGGTGGATTCGGTTCATCGCGTCGATCCCCGCAGCCGGGCCCAAGGCGTACCCCAACCGGAGGCCGGTCATCGCGAAAGCCTTCGAGAAGCCGTTGATGACGATCGTCCGCTCTCGCATACCGGGCATCGTCGCGATCGACGTGTGCTCGCCGCCGTAGGTCAGCTCCGCGTAGATCTCGTCGGCGATCACCGTGACGTCGTGTTCGACGCAGAATTCGGCGACGCGCGCGACGTCGGATGCGTCCAGTACCGCTCCGGTCGGATTGTTCGGATAACAGAGCACGAGCACCTCGGCCGATGCGGCACCGGACGCCGCCAGCGCGTCCGGGGTGAGCACGAAGTCGTCTTCGGCGTACGTCGGGACGCCGATGGGCCCCCCGCCGGCGAATCGGACGCCGGGCGCGTAAGAGATGTAGCTCGGTTCGTGGATCGCGACGCGATCGCCCGGGTTGACGAACGTCCGCAACGCCAAATCGACCGCCTCGCTCGCACCGGTCGTGACGAGGATCTCCTCGTCGGGATCGTACTGCAACCCCCATCGAGAGACGTCCTCGGCGATGTACTCGCGGAGGTTTCGTTTCCCCCGATTGGAGGTGTAGGAGGTCTTTCCACGTTCCAGCGAGTCGATCGCGGCCGATCGGGCCGCCCAGGGGGCCGTGAAGTCCGGTTCGCCGACGCCGAGTGAGATGACGTCCTCGCGCTCTTCGGCCAATTCGAAGAACTTCCGGATCCCCGATTCGGGCACCGTCGCGACGCGGTCTGCGATTCGCATGGCTGTCATGTTAGGGGGTGACAGACAGTCTGTCGTCGTCGTCTCGGTCGTCGAACTCGATGCCGCCCTGTTTGTACGTTTCCATGATGAAGTGGGTCACCGTCTGGGTGATCTCCGGTATCGGCGCGATCTGCTCGGAGATGAACCGCGAGACGGCCTGCATCGAGCCGCCGGTCACCTCGATCGCAAAGTCGTAATCGCCCGAGACGAGCCGGAGCGACTCGACTTCGGGGAACTTCGCGATCCGGTCTGCGATCTCCTCGTACCCCGTCTCGCGATCGAGTTCGACGTTCAGTTCGACGAACGCCGACACGTGCCGTTCGTCGACGCTGTCCCAGTCGACGACCGCCTGGTAGCCGTGGACGATCCCCTCGCGTTCGAGTTCGTCGATCAGCCGTTCGACCTCGGCGGTGTCCAGCCCCAACTGGCGTGCGATATCGTCGACGTTCTCGCGGGCGTCCGTCGACAACACGTCCAGTAGTTCGCGTTTCTCGTCCATACAGTGCTATGAACGCCCCCTCGCCAAAGGGTTTGCTACAGGTGCATCGATCGCCGATCGCCACCGGTTCGAGGTGCCGTCGAATCACACCAGAACCGCTAACTCGATCGGCCCGAGGATGTGGGTATGAACTACCTTCCGTGGGCCATCCTGGCACTTGCTGCGTATACGGTCGTCGCACCGTTAATGCGAATTGCCACGACCGGCGACGGGGCGCTCCCCTCCGACGTCGCGACGATGATCTCCAATACGGTGTTGGTCGTCGCCGCCGCCGGCGTCGTCCTCGCGACGAACCAGAGTCTCAGCACTCACTTGACGAGCCCGAAGGTCCCGTACGCCCTCGCGGCGGGGCTGTTCCTCGCGGTGGGAATCCTCGCGTACTACCGCGCGCTCTCGCTCGGGCCGGTGAGCGTCGTCACGCCCGTGTTCGGCCTCTTTCTCGTGACGAGTTCGATCCTCGGGATCGTCGCCCTCGGCGAAGGCGCGACCGCGCGGAAGCTCCTCGGGATCGGGTTTGCGGTGCTGGCGGTGTATCTTGTGACCGTCGAGTGAGCGGGCGCGCCAGAGAACCACGGCGACTCCTCGGGGGCGTGGGAATCGCCGAACTGTCATCAACGTCGGTTCCGAACAAGGCATATCCCTCCTGAACGCCTACCACAGTTCGATGACAACTTCAACGCAACGCACTCACGATCGGTCCGATCGACCGAAGACGGTGCTTTTCTGTCCGGAGTGTACCTACGAGAGCCCGATCGCCGACAACTGGTTCGAGGCGACGAGCGACGGCACGCGGCTGTCGGTCTGTCCCGTCTGTGGGACGGTCGTCGATCGCCGAGCAACGGCCCACCCTCGAGCACCCGCCGAGGCCGATTGACCGCAAGCGAGCGGACACACGGGCGAAGGTCGCGGATCGACGCGAACCGTTTTGTGTCCGCGATGAAACGTACGCTGTATGGTCCTTGAAGAATCCGAATCGGATATGCAGCGCGGCGATCGCGCCCCAGACTTCGAACTCCTCGGCACCGACGGGGAGCGGTACTCGCTCTCGTCGTTCGACGGCTACGACGCGCTTCTCGTGGTGTTCACGTGCAACCACTGTCCGTACGCGAAAGCGAAGTTCGACCTGTTGAACGAACTTGCCGACGAGTACGACGACGCCGCGATCGTCGGGATCAACCCGAACGCGAACGAGGAGTACGAGGAGGACTCGTTCGAACGCATGGTCGAACTCGTCGAGGCGGGGACGATCGACTACGACGCGTACCTGTACGACGAAACCCAGGCTGTCGCCGAGGCGTACGGGGCGGTCTGTACGCCCGATCCGTTCTTGTTCCGCTCCGACGGCGGCGAGTGGCGACTCGCGTACCATGGTCGATTGGACGACGCCCTGTCTCCAGAGGACGAGCGGACCGAGGTGTACATCCGCGACGCGATCGACGCAGTCTTGGCGGGCGAGGAGGTCGCTCACGAGGACCGACCCTCGCAAGGCTGTTCGATCAAGTGGCGAGAGTAAGGCTCCGAACGCCCAGGCTCGTGGGGGACCGATCGGAGAATCGGCGGTGGCCGATCGGAGAATCGGCGGTGGCCGATCGGAGGTAACCGATCGAAAGTGACCGATCAGTTCTCGCGTGTAGCGGGGTGACGCCTACGCGCTCACCTGCTCGAGCGCCTTGCGTGCATTTTCCACTGCGGCGTCGTGTTTCGCCGGATACGCCTCGACCTTGGCCCGAAGCGTGATCCCCTCGCCGAGTTCGATCGTCCCTTTGAACGCCGACTGTTTGTCCAACCGCAGGAACAACGAACAGTTGTCGTCGACGCGCTCGTCGAGTTCCGCGAGGACGCGATCGATGTCGGCCAGTTCGCTGATCCGTTCGAGCACGTAGCGCATGTCGTCGGCGAGTTCGACGCGCGCAGAAAGGACCACGATCCGATCGCCGTGATGGCCGGTGTTTTCGACCCGATCGAGTTCGAACTCCTCGGGCAGAAGGGTTCTGATCGCTTCCTCGACCCGCTTTTCGTCCTCGGTCGCATAACAGAAGGTGCGCAGGTCGATGTAGTGAAACGGGACGCTCGCCATTACCTACTGGTAGGCGCGACGGCTGAAAAAGGACGCGGCTCCGACTCGATTGCGATCTGTCGGCAACCAGCCGGCGGGAATCGTCGTTATTCGTTCTCGTTCTCGTCCTCGGTGTCTTCGCCCTCGCCCTCGGCGTCTTCGCCCTCAGCGTCCTCGTCCGGGGCGATTTCGAGCGCGTCGGCAGGGACGCCGGCTTCCTGGCCGTCCTCGAAGCTCACGGTGTAGGTAGCTTCGCCGAACATGTTTTCGACGACCTGCGTGATCGTTCCGGTTTCGCCGTCGAACTCGCTGTGTTTGTCTGCCAATACCACGCTGTCGTCTTTCTCGAAGCTCATACTGACGGGTACTCGAAGCGTCGCTAAAAGGTCGCTGATTCGATCGACGGTCCGAATGGACGTGATTCGATCGACGATCGGCAACATCAGTATCCAGCTTGCGTCGGTGAGTGTTTACGGTGGGCTCTCTGAACGTCTGGGCCGATCTCTGTGTGTGTGTGCGATACTCGCTTTGTGCGATCGACGATCAGGGAGAGTGGGGACTCGAAATTGCCCGATGAAACGGTTTGTCTGCGATCTGCTGGCGGAACTCTTCGAGGGACTGGCGACCGTTGTTCATCGCCGCGACGATCGCGAAGACTTCCTCGCGGGAAACTTTCACCCCGGCTTCGGTGAGCGCATCCTCCGGTCGCGAGGTGAGTTCTCGAAGCGTGCCGACGGCGAGCAAAAACGGCACGCCCCACGCGGCGAGCGTGTTCCCGTGCGTCAACGGCATCGCCCGAAGGTACGATTCGGCGTCGTCCAGAAACGACTGTGCGTGGGTGGCGGTCCGATCGACGACCGCCGCGGCCGCGTCCCGGTTGGACGGGTCGATCACCGCCTCCTGATCGATTCCCTCGTCTTCGAGCCACTCGGCCGGCAGGTAGACGTTGTTCTCTTCGGTGTAATCGTCGTAGACGTCCTTGGAAATGTTGACAAGTTGTAAGAGCAAGCCGAACTCCTCGGCGGTCTCATACAGCGTTCGGCGTTTCTCAGCAGCCAACTCTCCCCGCGTCAGCAGATTCGTGATCAGGTTGCCAACCGTTCCTGCGGCGTAGTAACAGTACTCTTCCAGCTCAACCCGCGTGTCGATGCGGAGGCCGCCGTTGTCGGCGTGCCGTTGGACGAACATCGCCATACCACTCACGAGTTCGGACACCGGCGGAATGATGGCGTCCCGAACGTCTTCCGGCAACGTCTCGAAGGCAGCGACGACCCGGGACGCTTCCGCGACGACCCGCCAGTCGTCGCTCCGGGACTCTTCGGGTGGGAGCCACGGGTCGATCGCGGCGGTGAACGATTCGATCGAGGTCGAATCGTGTGGGTCGATCGCGCGGTCGTACGTTTCGAGGAGGTCGGCCTGTTCGGCAGGAGGAATGTGTCCTGCGTCTTCGATCGTGTCGGCGATCCTACAGAGGAGGTATCCAAGACAGATGTGCGTCGACATGGGCTCTTCGAGGACGTCGACGGTCAGCGCGAACGTCCGCGAAACGTCCTGCACGGCGTCGTGACACCATCGAAGGTCGGATTTGTCGTCAGTCCCAGGGGGGCGAGATTCGTATCCACTCATTCAAGTACCACATCGTAGGGAAGCAGGGATAAAAAGTCTCGTGGGCTTCGATTCGGCTGGATCGACCGAATCGATGACAGACCGTGTGGAAACGCCTAAGAGCGAACGGCCGAACTGTCGGGTATGGATTTGCGCCTCTCGGCCGAACAACAGCAGATACAGGACATGGTTTCGGAGTTCGTCGACGAGGAGGTACGCCCGATCGCAGCGGAGATCGACGAGTCCGACGAGTTTCCCGCCGATCTCCTCGAGGAGATGGCATCGCTCGGGTTGTTGGGGATGCCGTTCCCGCCCGAGTACGGGGGTGCTGGCCTCGATTATCATTCCTACGCGATCGGCCTCGCGGAGATCGCACGCGGTTCGGGCGGGCTCGGAACGATCGTCGCCGCCCACACCAGCCTCGCCGGAAACATGCTCTACGAGTTCGGGACCGAACAGCAGAAACAAACGTACCTCACGCCGCTGAACGAGGGGACCGACATCGGCGCGTTCGCCCTCTCGGAGGCCGGGGCGGGCAGCGACGTCCCCGCGATGACGACGACCGCCGAACGCGACGGGGAGGCGTACGTCATCAACGGGGGGAAACTGTGGATCTCGAACGGCTCGGTCGCCGATACAGTCACGCTTTTTGCGAAGACCGACGCCGATGCGGGCAACAGGGGAATCTCGTCGTTCGTCGTCCGCCCCGAGGCGGATGAAGGGTTCATCGTCGAGGGAACCGAGCACAAACTGGGGGACAAGGGATGTCCGACCGCGGAACTTCGGTTCGACGATATGCGGATTCCAGCCGATCGGTTGCTCGGCGAGGAGGGCGACGGCTTCGTGCAGGCGCTGAAGACGCTCAACGGCGGTCGCATCACGATCGCCGCCCGATCGATAGGCATCGCTCAGGCCGCCCTCGACGACGCGCTGGCGTACAGCAAAGAGCGCGAACAGTTCGGGGAGTCGATCTCGGAGTTCCAGTCCATCCAGCACAAACTCGCCGACATGGACACCAAACTGCAGGCCGCCCGGTTACTCATGCATCAGGCTGCCGATAAGAAGATTCGCGGGGAGAAGTACATCAAAGAGGCCGCCCAGGCGAAGCTATACGCAAGCGAGGTTTCCCGCGAAGTCGCAAACGAGGCGATCCAGATTCACGGCGGCTACGGTTACACCACCGAGTTCCCCGTCGAGCGCTACTACCGGGACGCGAAACTCAACGAGATCTACGAGGGGACGAGCGAGATTCTCCGAAACACGATCGCCGCACAGCTTCTGGACTGATCGGCCCGCTCGGATGGACGGATTCGACGACGTGGTCGATCACTCGTGACAGATCACTCGCAGTTGATCACTCGTGGCCGGAGACCCGAACCGGCTGGTAGGGTTCTTCCAGGTAGTCGACGTCGCTCGAACTGAGTTTGATATCCAGCGCCTCGACGGCGTCCTCGAGGTGTTCGATCGACGTCGTGCCGACGATCGGCGTCGTGACGGTCTCTTTCGAAAGCACCCACGCCAGCGCGATCTGTGCCATCTTCACGCCCTTCTGTTCGGCGAGTTCGGCCACCCGTTCGTTGACGTTCGGCCCACCGCCCTCCCGGTAGGGGTGTTCGTACAGGCGCTCCTCGGTCGAGCCGCGCGTCGTCGCGTCGACGTCCTCGTGGGGCCGGGCCAGGTACCCGCGGGCCAGCGGCGACCACGGCATCACCGCGACGTCCTCTCGATCGCACAGCGGGTGCATCTCCCGTTCCTCCTCGCGGTATACGAGGTTGTAGTGATCCTGCATCGAGACGAACCGTTCGAGGCCGAGGCGATCGCTCGTGTGCAACATATCCGCAAACTGGTGGGCCCACATCGACGACGCGCCGATGTGACGGGTCTTCCCCCGGCGAACCGCGTCGTCGAGCGCCCGGAGCGTCGTCTCCGGCGGCGTGTCGTAATCGTATCGGTGGATCTGCAAGAGATCCACCGTGTCCATGCCGAGCCGCTCCAGGCTCGCGTCGAGTTCTTGTTCGATCGCCTTCCGGGAGAGCCCCCCGGAGTTGGGGTCCGCTTCGTCCATCTGGAAGTACAGCTTCGTCGCAACGACGTTCTCCGAGCGGCGCCCCTCGAGCGCCTTCCCGAGGATCCGCTCGGATTCGCCCCTCGAGTACATGTTGGCGGTGTCGAAGAAGTTGATGCCCAGCTCGATCGCCCGATCGACGAGTTCGATACCCTCCTCTTCGCCCAAGACCCATCCCCGCCAGTCGCTGGAGCCGAAACTCATACAGCCCAGACAGATTTTCGAGACCTCGATGCCGGTCGATCCGAACGTTGTGTACTCCATGGGGGGTACGTTGCAGACCGGGCACAAAAACGCGTCCCATCCGGCGAACGAAACCGTCACTACGGGTCGAAACCGACCGTGAGTAAAATCGGCCGAGGCCGTAACTCACGGGCTGAAAACGGTCACAGCAAAACTGAAACCGCAGTTCGTATCTGATACCGGGTAGGTACGTACGTACCTACAGTCGCTGGAGGTCTTTCGCGCGCGGCCCTTTTTCGGCCTGCACGACTTCGAATTCGACCTCTTGGCCTTCTTCGAGATCTGGGCCACCGACATCTTCCATGTGGAAGAATACGTCCTCGTCGACGTCGTCGCTTTCGATGAAACCGTAACCGCCTGTGTCGTTGAAGAAGGCAACCGTCCCTTTCGGCATGACATCTACAAGATAGCCCAGACAGTATAAAAGCGTTTGGTACCTTCCCGCCGACTGGCCGTTCGAAGGGCCGCGATCGTCGTGCGATCGACCGTGCCGCCGCGATCGACCGTGCCGCCGCGATCGACCGTGCCGCCGCGATCCATCGTGCCGCCGCGAGCGGGGCGTTCACTCTCGGTAGAACGGTCGGAACGGAAGGAAGTGGTACGCCTCGTGGGGATCCCACCGTCTGAACGCGAGGCTGTTTGCCATCACTGAGACGCTAGAGCCCGCCATCGCGAGTCCGGCGAGCGCGGGGTTTAAAAGGCCCAGCGACGCGATCGGAATGAGCGTCGCGTTGTAGACGAGCGCCCAAAAGAGGTTCTGTCGAACCTTCGCGATCGTCGCCTCCGAGATCCGGATCGCCTTGAGCACGTCTGCGGGATCGTCGCGCATCAGCGTCACGTTAGCAGATTCGATCGCCACGTCCGTTCCGGAACCGATCGCCACCCCGATGTAGGCGGTCGTTAGCGCTGGCGCGTCGTTCACGCCGTCGCCGACCATCATCACGCGACCGCCCGCCTGCTGGAGTTCGTCGACGACGTCCGCTTTGTCTCCCGGGAGGACCTCCGCGCGGACGTTGGCCGGATCGATCCCGACCGCCGCCGCGACGGCCCGTCCGGTTCGCTCGTTGTCGCCGGTCAGCATGTACACCGACAGCCCGCGTTCGCGGAGCGTTTCGACGGTGCGCGTTGCGCTTTCGCGAACCGTGTCCGCCACCGCGATCACGCCGAGGAGGTCACCGTCGACTGCGACGAGCATCGCCGTCTTCCCTTCCGTTTCCAACCGAACGAGGTCCTGTTCTACCGACTCGGTCGGAACGTCGTTCTCCCGCATGAGCTTGCGGTTCCCGACGAGCGTTTCGCCGAACTCGGTGGTCGCCCGGACGCCGTGACCGGGTACGTTCTCGAACGACTCGGGATCGACGAGGTCGATCTCGCGGTCGACGGCTCCGTCGACGATCGCTTCGGCGAGGGGGTGTTCGGAGCCGCGTTCTGCGCTCGCGGCGGCCGCGAGGACGAACGACTCGGGATCGCCGTCGGTTCGCTGTTCGGTCCGCAGTTGCCCCGCGCCGTCGGCCCGCACCCGATCGCCGATCGCGACGACGTCGGTCAGTCGCATCTCTCCGTGGGTGAGCGTCCCCGTCTTGTCGAAGACGACGGTGTCGATCTGTCTGGCGCGCTCTAGTACGTCCGAGCCCTCGAACAGGACGCCGTTGGTCGCCGAAATCGTCGATCCGACCATCGTCGCCGCCGGTGTCGCCAGTCCGAGCGCGCAGGGACAGGCGATGAGGATCGCCGAGGCGAGGACGACCATCGAGAATTCGACGACCGGAATCCCGCCTGCGACCGGCCCGCCGCCGACCGGCGTCCAGACGGGGAGCCACTCGACGAACGCCGCGAGCTGGCCGGGGAAGACGTACCAAAGCGTCGCCCAGACGATCGCGTTGACGATCACGGCCGGGACGAAGTACGCGCTCACCCTGTCGACGAGCCGTTGAATGTCCGGTTGCCGGGCCTGCGCTTGCTTGACCCGTTTGACGATCTGCTGGATCGCGGTGTCGGAACCGACCTTCGTGGCCTCGACGGTGAGCACGCCGTTCTCGTTTATCGTCGATCCGACGACCTCGTCGCCGACGCGCTTTTCGACCGGGACGCTCTCGCCTGTCACCATCGATTCGTCGACGGCGCTTTCCCCGTCGACGACCACGCCGTCGGTCGGCACGCGCTCGCCGGGTCGGACTTTCAACCGATCGCCGACCGCGACCGAATCCAGCGGGACGGTTTCTTCGGTGCCGTCCTCCCGGAGGACGGTCGCCGTTTCGGCTTCCAGTTCTAACAGCGCGCGCAACGCGTCGCTCGCCTGCGCTTTCGATCGCGCCTCCAGCCAGTTGCCGACGGTGATGAACCAGAGAATGAACGCTACCGCCTCGAAGTACAGCCCGCCGCCGGCGATCAATTCGAGCAACACGAGGACGCTGAACGCGTAGCCGACGGAGGTCCCCATCGCGACCAGGGTGTCCATGTTCGCCTGTCGGTTTTTCGTCGCGGCGCGATAGGCCCTGACGATGAACTCCCTGCCGAGCGTCGCCATCAACACCGTCGCGAGTGCGAACTCGATCCAGCCGATTCCGACGCCGGCGATCGTCTCCGGCAGCGCGAGTGCGCCGAACATCTCCGCCATGATCAACAGGAACGGCGCCGTCAGAACACCGCCGCCGACCACCAGCCGCCACTGTTTTTTCATCTCGCGTTGGGCCGCCGATTCCCGTTCAGTGGGATCGTCGTCTCCGTCTTCCGTCGTCGGTCTGATCGGTTCGTAGCCGGCCTCCTCGATCGCGCCGTAGATCGCCTCGATGTCGACGTCGACCGGGTTGTACTCGACGGTCGCCTCGTCGGCGGCGAAGTTGACCGTCGCGTCGATCACGCCCTCGAGCGACTCGATCGCCGTCTCGTTCGCCCCAGCACAGTTCGCACAGGACATCCCCGCGATCTCGATCGTTCGCCGCTCGCGAACCGGGTCGTATCCCGCATTCTCGATCGCGGTGTAAATCTCGCCAAGCGAGATCCGATCGGGATCGTACGTGACCGATCCCTCGTCGGTCGCAAAGTTCGCGCTCGCAGCGCGCACGCCCTCGAGCGACGACAGCGACTCCTCGACCGAGGAGACGCAGGTCGCACACGACATGCCCGAAATCTCGAGCTGCGTGGTCGTACTCATGGTGGATAGGTATACGCCCTCCTCTTTGAACCAGTTTGTCCTTTCGAATCCAAACCGAAACCACGCACTCGGTTTCGAACGCGAGCCTACGTGCCTTCCGCGAGTCGATCGTACCGGTCTCGGAAGTTCGAGAGACACGATCCACAGCAGAAGTGATACCGTTTTCCGTCGATGCGTGCGGATTCGCCCTCGCTCGTCACGGTGTTACCGCACTCGTCGCAGTCGATCGCCAGACTCGCCGCGCCGATTCGCGGTGTCCAGGCGGAATCCGACAGCAGATGTACGCGCACGTCCCTGACGCGATCGATGTCCACGGCCGTCTCGAACAGTCCGTCGACGCCGGCGGGGCCGATCGTCGCGTGGGCGAACACCCTCGAATCTGCGGTCACGTACCGGTGTTCGACGCGATCGAGTCGGTCCACGGCCTCGCCGATCGATTCGGCGTATCCGGGCTCGACGGCAAGTTCGACGAGAACGCTGACGCCTTCCCGGAGCGTGGTCGGATCCAGATCGACGGTGAACGACCGTATCACGCCCAGCTCGCACAGCCGGTCGATCCGATCGGTGACTGCCGGCGCGGACAGACCGACGTGGTCTGCGATGTCGCTGTACGGTCGGCGGCCATCTTCGAGGAGGAGTCGAATGATCTCCCGATCGATGTCGTCCAGATCGCGCATACTCGCCGTTCGGCTCGGTCGAGTGAATCTCTTTCGGCCGCAATTACGTTTCGAATCTATACGTTCGAATTTGCTTTGGATTCGAAACCAAAATCGGCATAGATACTCAACCCGTACGCATTCGTATGAGCGTCACGCTCTCTGTCAGTGGCATGAGTTGTACCGGCTGTGAGTCGAACGTCGAAGACGCCGTCTCAGCGCTCGAAGGCGTCTCGAAAGTCGATGCGGACAACGAAGCAGGGACCGTCACCGTGGACGGGAGTTTCCGGGAGTCGTCGGTTCGGGAGGCGATCGAAACCGCCGGCTACACGGTCGAATAACGAACGTTCTGTGCGGATGATCCGCCGCCGACACGCTTGTGTCGGCGGCTCGTATCCGTCATCTGGAACGCCGCGAAAATCGAGTTTCAAACCGCGGTCGGTGACGTCTCACGACCTCGGTTGGGAGGCCGATCCGCTACGGTCGAACCACGCTGTCGGGACGCCGACAGATTCTGCGGCTCCCGATCGGGGTTACTCGAGATCGAACCGATCGAGCTGCATCACTTTGGCCCACGTCTCAACGAAGTCCGCTACGAACTTCTCCTCGCCGTCTGCGGCGCCGTAGACTTCCGCAATTGCACGGAGCCGCGAGTTCGAACCGAACACGAGGTCCACGCGGCTTGCGGTGTGCTCGACGTCGCCCGTTTCGCGATCGCGAAGCTCGAAGACCGTCTCGTCTTCGGAGGCCGATACCCACTCGTAGCCCATGTCGAGGAGTACCTCGAAGAAGTCGTTGTTCAACGTCTCCGGCTCGTCGGTGAAGACGCCGAGGTCGGTGTCCTCGTAGGTTGCGTTCAGTGCGCGCATGCCGCCGACCAGCGCGGTCATCTCGTGGGCCGAAAGCGTCAGGAGGTCGGCCTGGTCGACGAGTAGCTCCTCTGCGGTTCTGTCCAGCTCGTCGCCGTCGGTGAAGTAGTTTCGGAACCCGTCGGCGTCCGGCTCGAGCCACTCGAATGACTCGACATCGGTCTGCGCTGCCGTTGCGTCGGTACGACCCGGTTCGAACGGTACCGTCACGTCGTAGCCGGCGGCTGCGGCCGCCTTTTCGACGGCGGCTGCACCGCCAAGGACGATCAGGTCCGCCAGCGAGACGCGGACGTCGTCGGTTCGCCCGCCGTTGAAGTCCGCTTGGATCTCCTCGAGCGTCGAAAGGACCGCCGCCAGCTGTGCGGGTTCGTTGACCTCCCAGCTCTTTTGGGGTTCAAGGCGGATGCGGGCTCCGTTTGCGCCGCCGCGCTTGTCGCTGTCGCGGTACGTAGCGGCCGACGCCCAGGCAGTCTTGACCAACTGGGAGACGGACAGGTCCGACTCGAGGATCGTCTCTTTGAGTTCTGCGACTCCCTCGTCACCGATCAGTTCGTGATCGACGTCGGGGACGGGATCCTGCCAGATGAACTCCTCGTCGGGGACTTCCGGACCGAGGAACCGCTCGGAGGGGCCCATGTCGCGGTGGATCAGCTTGTACCACGCCTTCGCGAACGCCTCCTCGAGTTCCTCGGGATTTTCGTAAAAGCGCAGTGCGATCTCGCGGTAGTCCGGATCCTTCTTGAGCGCCAGGTCCGTCGTGAGCATCATCGGCGTTTGGCTGCCCTCCGGGTCGTGTGCGGCGGGTGCAGCGCCCTGTGCTTCCTCGTTCACTGGCGTCCACTGGTAGGCACCGGCTGGGCTCTCGTCGAGTTCCCACTCGTAGCTAAACAGGTTGTCGAGGAAGTCGTGGTTCCACTGGATCGGCGACTCGGTCCACGGCCCCTCGAGACCGCTGGTGATGGTGTCGTCGCCCTTACCGGTGCCGTACTCGTTCTCCCAGCCCAGCCCCTGCATTTCGATGGGTGCCTCTTCCGGATCCGGGCCGAGGTTGTCGTCGGGAGCCGCACCGTGGACTTTCCCGAACTCGTGTCCGCCCGCGATGAGCGCGACCGTCTCCTCGTCGTTCATCGCCATGCGTTTGAACGACTGTCGGATGTAGTCTGCGGCCGCTTCCGGATCGGGGTCGCCGCCAGGTCCCTCCGGATTCACGTAGATTAAGCCCATGTGGTCGGCGGCGAGGTCGCCTTCGAGGTTCCCTTCCTGGTCGTGGCGCTCGTCTGCGAGCCACTCTTCTTCGGGCCCCCAGTCGACGCCCTCGTCGGGCTCGAACGCGTCCTCGCGGCCGCCGGCGAAGCCGTACGTCTCGAAGCCCATCGACTCGAGGGCGACGTTCCCCGACAGGACGAGTAAATCGGCCCACGAGAGTTTGTGGCCGTACTTCTGTTTGACCGGCCAGAGTACACGGCGCGCCTTGTCGAGGTTGACGTTGTCGGGCCAGCTGTTGAGCGGTGCGAAGCGCTGTCTCCCGCCGGAAGCGCCGCCCCGTCCGTCGCTGGTCCGGTACGTGCCTGCGCTGTGCCAGGCCATCCGAATGATGAGCGGCCCGTAGTGGCCGTAATCTGCCGGCCACCAATCCTGTGACGTCGTCAACACGTCCTCGATGTCGGCTTTCACTTCGTCGAGGTCGAGTTTCTCGAACTCCTCGGCGTAGTCGAACGCCTCGCCCAACGGATCGGTCGATCGGGCGTTCTGGTCGAGGATACGCAAGTTCAACTGATTCGGCCACCAGTCTTGGTTGGGTCCGTTCATACTCGGCCAGTTACTTCTATGGTATGTTAGTATTGTCGATTCTGCAAGGAAATCTTCGCCTCTGGGCAAGCAATCTATCGAATCTGTGAATTTTTCCTCAGCGACGGGGTCCGCGTACGATCCCCGCCTGAGGGACCCGTTTCCCTCGCCGGAGGTCGGAAAACGACTT
>JBNJFV010000032.1:0-3502 GCA_051747145.1 Halobacteriota archaeon | reverse complement strand
CAATCTATCGAATCTGTGAATTTTTCCTCAGCGACGGGGTCCGCGTACGATCCCCGCCTGAGGGACCCGTTTCCCTCGCCGGAGGTCGGAAAACGACTTTGAATCGGTCATCGTAGCGTTTGCTATTCCGTCGTCGATTACTCGGTAGCGTTTGCTATTCCGTCGTCGATTACTCGGTAGCGTTTGCTACTCCGTCGTCGATTACTCGGTAGCGTTTGCTACTCCGTCGTCGATTACTCCGTAGCGCTTCCTACTCCGTCGTCGATCGGCCGAGCGTGTGAAACTCGTCGTTCGGACGCATGTCCGCAAAGTGCGCCATCCTGTTCGAGAGGTTGTAAAACGCCGTCACCGCGCCGATGTCCCAGATCGCCGCCTGGCTGTATCCCACCGCTTCGAGTCGATCGAGATCCGATTTCGTGACCGCCATCGGCCGTTCGGTCAGTTTCACCGCGACGTCCAACATCGCCTTTCGCTTCTCGCTGACGTCGGCGGTCCGGTAGTTCGCAACGAGTTGATCTGCAAGCGTGGGGTCGTTCGCATAGAGCCGACACAGCGCACCGTGTGCGACGTTGCAGTAATAACAGTGATTCACCCCCGAGATCGCCACGACGATCATCTCGATCTCCTCGCGATCGAGTGCCGAGTCGTCCACGAGCGCGTCGTGATAGGCGACGAACGCACGCCAGTGGGCGGGTTTGTACGCCATCGCCGCGAAGACGTTCGGCGTGAAGCCAGCGCGCGCTGTCTCCTCGTCGATTCGATCGCGAAGGTCTTTCGGGAGCGAATCGTACGCCGGAACCGGAAAGTTTCCCATTGCCTCCTCGTCGAATTCGATCGTCGAATCGGACATACTCGGAGGTTCGAGGTACCACGGGAAAAACGTAGCCGCCCGGAAACGGTCGGGATGGCTGCACCGGTATCGATCCCGAACTCAGACGAGTCCGATACTGCGGCCGAGGATCGTCGTCGCGGTGATCACGCCCAGCGCGAAAAGGCCGTAGTTCGCGACCTGACTGTCCGCCCGGGTGATCGAAAGCGAGAACCGCGTCGAACTGATCGGCCACAGGTAGTTCACCCCGGAGGGAGTGAGTGTGTCGCCGAGGAGGTGTGCGAAGACGGCCACGAATCCGAGCAGGAAGCCGAAGGCCGCTGGATTCAGACTCCACACGGTGAAATGCCCCTCGAACAGGCCGCCGGCGACGGCGAAGAGGCCACCCACGAGGACCGCAAACAGAAGCGAGTGGGTCGGACCGCGGTGGTCGACGAGCGGCAGTTGATGATCGATGTCAGGAAGCATCGCAAGCGAGACCATTACTACTGCGGTCAGTATGGCCACGACCGGTTCGCCGATCGAAACGAGCGCGTAGCCGATCGGCGAGTAGACGAGCAACGAGACGCCAAGATGCCCCTTTCGATACATGGCTTCGGGTTCGAACCGAATCCACCAAAGAATAGCGGTTCAGATTCATCGTATCGAGCCAACAGTTTTGTGTCCATACGTGGATGGTCAGACCGGAGGTACGACCAATGGCAACCACCGAATCCGTACTCGAACACCACCTGAAAGCCTTCTCCTCGCAGGACCTACCGGGGATCATGGAGGATTACACCGACGAGTCGACAATCGTGACCAACATGGGAACGTTCCGCGGTCTCGAGGAGATCGAAGGGCTATTCGAGGGACTCTTCGCGGAGTTTGCACAGTCGGGGTCCTCGATCGATGTGGTCCAAGAGACCGTCGAAGGGGAGTTCGCCTACATCGTCTGGGAGGCCGAATCACCGGACAACGTCTACGAGTTCGCGACGGACACGTTCTACGTGCCGGACGGGACGATCCGGTTTCAGACGTTCGCCGGAAAGATCACACCGAAAGTGTGAGTACGCCTCTGGCGGTGTGAGTGCGCCTCTGGCGGTGTGAGTGCGCCTCCAGCGCTGTGAGTGCGCCTCTGTCAGTGTGAGTGCACCTCCAGCGGTCGTTTGTTTCGTCACGCTTGGACGGCGAGCCTGGTCATTCGTTCCACGGTGCCCTGTCCGGATCGACCACGCGCCGCTGTCGATCGATGTTTTCGATCTCGTTCACGTCCTCGCGCGTGAGTTCTAGTTGTTGAGCCTCCCAGTTCGCCCGGATGTGCTCGCCCGTCGCCTTCGGGATCGGGACGACCGTCTCAGTCTGGAACGCCCACGCGAGACAGACTGCGGCTGGCGTAGTGTCGTGGCGATCGGCGATCGCGACGAGTTCCGGTTCCGCCAGGATTTCACCCTGTCCGAGCGGCGAGTACGCGACGACGTAGTGGCCGTGTTTGCGCGCGTGCCGCCGAAGTTCCTCCTGTCGTAACAGCGGATGACATTCGACCTGGTTGGCCGCGATTGGTGTCGAGAGGTACTCGCGAGCCTCCGCAAGCAGTTCGGGGGTGAAATTCGACACGCAGAGGTGATCCATGACCCCCGCCTCGTGTAGCTCATCGAAGGCAGCGAGCGTCTCTTCGGGGTCGTACGCGTTCGTCGGCCAGTGGACGTAGAGCATGTCGACGGTCTCGACGCCGAGTCGCTCGAGACTCGCGTGGGCGGTTTCGATCGCGTCGTCGTACCCGAGGTTGTCCGGGTGGACTTTCGTCGCGATGACGACCTCCTCCCGCGGGACGTCGCTTCGCTGGATCCCCTCGCCCACGTACGCCTCGTTGTCGTACATCTGCGCGGTGTCGATGTGTCTGTATCCGACCTCGAGGGCCCGTTCGACGCTCCGTGCGCATTGTTCGGGTCGGTCGTTGCCTGACGTCCCAAGGCCGATCGCCGGGAGGTCGAGTGCGGTCATACTCGTCAGTCGAACCGACGGGTGAAAACAGCACCGTCCCGACCACCGACGATCGAGTCGGGAAATGTTATCGATCGGTCGAGCCGGACGATCCCATCGATCGGCGACCGCGATCGTCCCCTACCTGCGTGACTGCCTGCGGCCGACTCGACGCGTTCACTTCCCGGTATTTCGTGAGGGGGCGTGTCGGGTCGTCCGGTACGCGATTTCGTCGTTTCCGTTCGCATCGGTCGGTTCTGTGCGGCGCTCGAACGTACACTCGACGGTCGTCCCTTCCTCGGGGACCGACTCGAAGTCGATCGATCCCGCGACGGACTCGACGGTCCACACCACCATCCACAGGCCCAAGCCGTTGATGTGTTCGAGCGGCGTTTCCGTCCCGGCGGCGATCACCTTCTGTTGGGCGTCCGGAATGCCGGGGCCGTCGTCTCCGATCCGGAGCACCGCGTCCGTGCCCTCCGTGAACAGTTCGATCTTCACCGTGGGCGAGGCCGAATCGTTGTGTTCGATCGCATTTTCGAGCAGATTCCGCACGGCGATCTGCAGGGACGAATCCCCCAGCACGATCACGTCGTCTTTGATCCGCGTTCTGACCGTCGCGGCGGGGAACCGCTCGCCGATCTCTGTCACCTCCTCGGTCACGAGCGCCGAGAGGTCGATCGGCGTCCGCGACGGCGTCCGCGCGAAATG
>JBNJFV010000031.1:3296-20187 GCA_051747145.1 Halobacteriota archaeon | reverse complement strand
GCAGAACTCGAAACTAATGGCTACGCGTAACAATCAATCGACCGTCGATCCATCGACGGACAGTCGCACGAACTACGATTACAGAAATGGCCGGATCGAACGCCCGGGAATGGTCACGGACCTCGAGGGGGTCATCGATGGGGACGTTCGGTTCGACGAGTACTCGAGACAGCTGTACGCGACAGACGCGAGCGCCTACGAGGTACCGCCGATCGGCGTCGTCTATCCGACGTCCACCGACGACGTCGCCGCCGTCATGAAATACTGTGCGGAGCGAGAAATACCGGTCCTACCGCGCGGCGGGGGGACGAGTCTCGCCGGCCAATCGGTCAACGAAGCCGTCGTCCTCGATTTCAGTCGGTACATGGACGGCATCGTCGACGTCGATCCGGACGACAGACGGGCGCGGGCCCAGTCGGGGATCACGCTCGGGGAACTCGATCGGATTCTCGAACCGCACGGATTGAAGTTCGCCCCCGATCCCTCGACGGCCGATCGGAGCGCGCTCGGGGGGGCGATCGGCAACAACACGACCGGCGCACACTCGCTATTGTACGGCAAGACGGACGCGTACGTCGAGGAGATCGAGGCGGTCCTCTCGGACGGCAGCGTGGTCACGTTCGGGGAAATCGACGTGGACGAACTTCGAGCGCGAGCGGATCCAGACGGCGACCTCCTCGAGCGGATCTACGCGGAGGTCGTGCGGATCATCGACGAGGAGGCCGACGAGATCGACGACCGCTATCCGAGCCTGAAGCGGAACGTCTCCGGGTACAACCTCGACGTCCTGTTAGATGAGGCCCGCGAGGGGACGATAAATCTCGCACGAGTGCTGGTCGGCAGCGAGGGGACGCTCGCGATCGTCACGGAGGCGGAAGTCTCGCTCGAACCGATTCCGGAGACGAAGTCGATCGGGCTTTTGACCTACCACAGCCTGCTGGACGCGATGGAAGACGTTGGGGCGATCCTCGAACACGACCCCGCGGCCGTCGAAGTACTCGACGGCGTGCTGTTGGATCTGGCCCGCGACCTCGAGGAGTTCAAAGACGTCGTCGGCATCCTCCCCGACGAGACGGACACGTTCCTGTTGGTCGAGTTTTACGCCGACAGCGACGCCGAGCGGCGCGAGAAGGTCGAAACGCTGCTTGCGGATCGCGCTGGCGACATCGCCTTCGACGGCCTGAAAGCGTACGATCCGGACGAGCAGAAGGCCTTCTGGAAGATGCGAAAAGCGTCGACGCCGATTTTGCTTTCGCGGACGGGTGACGAAAAACACATCGCCTTCATCGAGGACATCGCGATCCCGCCAGAACACCTCCCCGAGTACACCGCCGACTTCCAGCAGGTGTTCGAAGACCACGACACCTTCGGCAGCTTCTACGCGCACGCCGGGCCGGGGTGTATGCACGTCCGGCCGCTCGTGAACACGAAAACGATCGAAGGCGTCGAGACGATGGTGTCGATCTCCGACGCGGCGACCGACATCGCGGTGAAATACGGCGGTTCGGTCTCGGGCGAACACGGCGACGGTCGCGCGCGGACGCAGTGGAACCGAAAACTGTACGGCGATCGGCTCTGGGACGTCTTCGGCGACTTGAAGACGGCGTTCGATCCCGACTGGCTTTTGAACCCCGGATCGGTCTGTGGCGACCACGACATGAGCGAGCACCTGCGCTTCGGGCCCGACTACGAGTTCGACGCCGGTTTCGAAGCGGATCTGAACTGGGAAAACGAGAACGGCTTTCAGGGGATGGTCGAACTCTGTCACGGTTGTGGGAGCTGTCGAACCAGCCAGGCGGGCACCGGCGGCGTGATGTGTCCGACATATCGTGCCTCCCAAGAGGAGATTCAAAGCACCCGCGGGAGGGCCAACATGCTTCGACAGGCCATGAGCGGCGGCCTTCCGGAGGAAGAACACATGAACGTCGAGTTCATGCACGAGGTGCTCGACCTGTGTGTCGGCTGTAAGGGCTGTTCGAAGGACTGTCCGAGCGAGGTCGACATGGCGAAGCTGAAAGTCGAGGTGGAAAACGAGTACCAGAAACGCAACGGCACGAGCCTTCGAACCAAACTGTTCGCGAACATCGATCGGCTTTCGGTGCTCGGGAGCGCGACCGCACCGATCTCCAATTGGGCGAGCAAGCTCCCCGGTTCGGGACGGCTCATCGAAGCGGTCGTCGGCATCGCCAGGGAGCGATCGTTACCGGAGTTCCACCGCGAGACGATGGTCGACTGGTTCGAGTCTCGCGGCGGTTCGACGGTGTCGAAAGCAGAGGCCGATCGGACGGTCGCGCTCTTTCCGGACATGTACACCAATTTCAACGCGCCCTACATCGGCAAGGCCGCGGTTCGAACGCTCGAAGCCGCGAACGTACACGTCACCATCCCGGAAGGAGTCACCGGGAGCGGTCGTCCGGCGCACTCGAAAGGACTGCTCGATGCGGCTCGCGATCGGGCCGCACAGAACGTCTCCGCGCTGTCGCCGCTCGTCGCGGACGGGTGGGACGTCGTGGTCGTCGAACCCTCCGACGCGGTGATGCTCCAGTCGGACTACAAGGATCTCCTCAGCGGCGATGCCGTCGAGTCGGTCTCGTCGAACACGTACGGGATCATGGAGTACGTCGATCGGTTCCGCCTCGACGAGACCCTCTCGTTCGAGGAACTCGACGAACACCTCACGTACCACGGTCACTGCCACCAGAAGTCGGCCAAAAAGGACCACCACGCCGTCGGCGTCTTGCGTCGGGCGGGGTACCGAGTCGATCCGCTCGACTCCTCGTGCTGTGGGATGGCCGGGACGTTCGGCTACGAGGCCGAACACTACTCGATGAGCCAGGCGATCGGCCGAATGCTGTTCGACCAGATCGAATCGAGCGACGGGGAAACCGTGACCGCACCCGGCGCGTCCTGCCAGTCGCAGATCGGCGACGAGTACGGCGAGAAGCCGCCTCATCCGATCGAGAAACTCCACGCCGCGTTGGCGTAAGACGGCCAGGCGACTCGGTGTGGCGGGGCGATACCGTCGAGAACCGCGATGCGTTTCCGATCGATACGTCAGATCGAAATCGAATTGTCGAACTGAAATAGATACGTCTGATCGAATAACAAATGTCAGGCGTGGGTCAATTGCCGAACGCGCCGTCGTCCTTCCACTCGTCTAGGGTCGTTTGATCATCCGCGACGGCTTCGAACACCGATTCGGTGTGTTCGCCGAGCCGAGGCGCGGGCGATCGGACGGTCGCGTCGTACCCCGGGAAGTTGATCGGGTGGCCGGGCAGGAGACACTCGCCCCAGTCGGGATCTTCGTGTTCGACGACGAGATCGCGAGCGACGGTCTGTTCGTGGGTCGCGACGTCGGCCACGTCGTTTATCGGTCCGTTCGGGAATCCGCACTCGGTGAGCAGCTCGAGCCAGTGATCGGTCGGTTCGCGGCCGAACTCCTCCTGAATGATTCCGGTGACGGTCTCGGCGTTCGCCTGCCGATCGTCGTTCGTCGGATACTCGCGAAGCGCCTCGCGGCCGAGCATGTCGACAAAATCGTCCCACCGATCGTCGCTCGGAACGCCCGTGACGACGTACCCGTCTGCCGTCTCGAACACCTGATAGGGGACCAGCGTCTGATGGGTCGTCCCTTGGGGGCCCGGGACCGACCCGTCCATCGAGTAGTTCGTCAGGTACTCGTTCATGAGGACGACGATCGAGTCGAACAGTCCGACGTCGAACTTGCCCGTAAACGCGTCGGCCTCGAGTCGATCGCGTTCGTAGAGACGAGCGAGAATGCCGATCGCGGCGAACATCCCCGTCGTCAGGTCGCCGATCGCCTGTCCGACTTTCACCGGATCGCCCCCTTCCGGTCCGGTCACGCTCATGATCCCGCCTTCCGCCTGCAGAATGAGATCGAGCCCCGGTTTCTCCCGAAGCGGGCCCGTCTCGCCGTAGCCTTTGATGCTCGCGTAGACGATCTCGGGGTTCAACGAAGTGACGTCGTCGTAGCCGATCCCCAGCTTGTCGGTTACGCCGTATCCGAAGTTCTCGATGAACACGTCGGCCTCCTCGAGCAACGCGAGCGTTGCCTCGGTACCGGCGTCGGTTTTGAGGTTCACCGTGACAGAGCGCTTGTTCCGGTTGTTCGCCATGAAGTATCCGGACTTCGCGTCCGGCCCGACGCCCTGCGTTCTGGCCGGATCGCCGACGCCGGGTCGTTCGATCTTGACGACGTCCGCACCCATGTCGGCAAGCAGCGCGCCACAGAACGGACCGGCCCGGTGGCCGGTCATCTCGACCACGTTCAGTCCGGCTAGGGGTCCGGCAGTCGACGTCCGTTCGGCGTCACTCATCGTCCTCGTTGAATTTATCGACCAGCCGTTCTCGCTCTTCGGTCGCAAACTGCTCCCACCAGAGTTCGGCTTCGAACGCGCGGACGGTTTCTGCGTCCTTCTCCTGTGTCGCGTAGTTGAGCGCGCGCTTCGAGTTTTTGACCGCGAGGCGGCCGGTGTCCTGAATGCCGTCGATGATCTCCTGGACCGTCTCGTCGAGGTCCTCGCGCGCGACCGCGTGATTGATCAATCCGATGTCCTCGGCTTCGGGTGCGTCGACGAAGCCGGCGGTAAAGACGAGTTCCTTTGCTTTCGCCTCGCCGACGAGTTCGATCGCCCGGAGGTTCGCTCCGCCGGTCGGGATCTGACCGATGTTCGCCGTCGGGACGCCGAATTTCGCCTCCTCGACGGCAATCCTGATGTCGCAGAACATCGCGAGAATCAACCCCCCGCCGACGCAGTACCCGTTGATCTTCGCGATAACCGGTGCGTGGCAGTTTTGCGCCTTCTTATACATCGAATAGAACATCTCCTGGCGGTCCTTCTGTCGGGGATCGTGCTCCTCGGGCGTCCCCGCGTATTCTGTGATGTCCGCTCCCGCAGAGAACGCCTTCTCGCCCTCGCCGGTGATGACGACCGCGTCGATCGATCGATCCAGTTGAATCTCGTCGAACGCGCGCGTGAGATCGAGCATGACGTCGTCGTTCAACGCGTTGTACACGTCCGGTCGGTGAAACTCGATCGTGGCGACACCGTCGGAAACGTCGACAGTGATGCTCTCGTAGGCCGAATAATATGCCATGTAAATCCACTCCTCAGCGGCAGCAAAAAGGTTGTGTCATCGGCAGCACCTACAGCGGCAGGGGTTGACCTGGTCGGTGGGTTGACAACGACAGCCGCCCACAGGGACGGTATGTCGATCGAGATTGCGACGATCCCTGGCGACGGAATCGGACCGGAGGTAGTCGATGCGACGCAACCGCTCTTCGAGGAAGTTGCGAACGCCCGCGGAGTAGCGATCGAATTCGTTCGATACGAGTGGGGAAGCCAACGGTACCTTTCCAAGGGGGCGATGATGCCAGCGGACGGGCTCGACCAGATCGCCGACAGCGACGCAATCCTCCTGGGTGCGGTTGGTCATCCGGAGGTTCCCGATCACGTCACCCTCCACGGACTACTGCTACCGATCAGAAAAGGGTTCAACCAGCAGGTGTGCAAGCGACCGGCGATCCTCTTCGAGGGGGTCGACAGCCCACTCAGCGGGTATGAAGGGGGAGACATCGACTTCACGGTGTTTCGCGAAAACACCGAAGGGGAGTATTCGGACATCGGCGGCCGCGAACACGTCGGCTTCGAACACGAAGTGGCCATACAGAGCGCGATGTTCACCCGTAGCGGGACGGAGACGATCGTCAGGGAGGCGTTCGAAGCGGCGACAGACCGTGCGGGACACCTCACCAGCATCACGAAATCGAACGCCCAGGCGTACAGCATGGTGTTCTGGGACGACGTCGTCGAGGAAATCGCACAGGAGTATCCGGACGTTACTGTCGAACGACTGCTCGTCGACGCTGCGAGCATGGATTTCATCCGTCGCCCCGAAGACTTCGACGTCGTCGTCGCGTCGAACCTCTTTGGCGACATCCTCACCGACATCGGAGCGATCGTAACCGGGAGCATGGGACTTGCACCGTCGGGGAACGTCAACGTCGATGGAACGTATCCGTCGATGTTCGAACCGGTTCACGGAAGCGCTCCCGACATTGCGGGCGAGGGCGTCGCGAACCCGCTCGCGACGGTTCTCTCCGGCGCCATGCTGTTCGAACACGTCGGTGAGCCGTCGATCTCCGAGCGGATCTGGTCGGGGGTGCGCGAGCTACTCGCAGACGAGACCGCACCCAGAACGCCCGATCTCGGAGGAACTGCAACGACTGAGGAAGTGGTCGACGCCCTCAAAACCCGCCTGTAGCGTGGCGGGGAGCTTCGACAGCGAGGTGAAGAAATTCGCGTCCCGGGTGCCGTTATTCGGGGTTTTTGACCATGACGACCGGTAGATCAGTCGCCAACGTCACAGACTGGGCGACGCTTCCGAAAAGCGCCTTTCCGACCGCAGAGCGCTTTCGACCCGCGACGACCACGTAGTCGGCGTCGATCGACTCGGCGTAGCCGACGATCTCCTCTGCGGGATCGCCGACGAGACCGACGGCGTGGAGATTCTCGTCGTCGTCATCGAACGTCTCGGCTGCGATCTCCTCTGCGATCGCTTCGATCTCCTCGACTGGAACCGCCCTGCCTGACTCGTCGACGTTGGTCCGCTGTAGTGAGACGAACTCCTCTCGCGTCAATACGTGGATGACGTGAACTGGTTCGTCGAACGCGTCTCCGAGCCGCGTGGCCTGTTCAACAACTGCACCTGACCGGTCACTTCGATCAACCGCTGCAACGATCGGCATACTAATGCCTCATCATCAGTTACTATAAATGATTGGCTTTGAGATATTGGATTATTGATAAATTGGGATGAATCGAGACCATTGAGCCAAGTCGAAGTAACTAATCCAGTGGGATGAATCTGGGAGAACACGCGGTTCACAGCCCACATATAAGTGATTTGAAACAATGGGCGAACAGTAGATAGTGCGCGTATTTGCAGAATTACATCATAACGCGCTACAATTGCCCAATAGTATGTTTAATACATACAAATATAGTCCTCTTGCGACCAATATAGTGTACAAGGAGGAGGTTGATGTAAGCTAAGTTTAGAATATATTATACATATCAACATCGTGGCCGTTTCGACGTTCTGGCCGGGAAAACGGGAGATCAATCTGAATAACCTGCAAGCCGCATCGCGAATACTGTGAACTCACCTCACACCAAAGCAACGAATGATGTCTGTATTACATTACCTGTCCAAAACAAAAATTATATAACTGTACCCAATTATTATGAGGTGTAACCCTGTGGCAAGGTACATGTTAGCAGCCACTTGACGAAATAGAACACACGAGCGTGAAAATATATGGTCAAACGGCGAAAAACAGCAGATGTACATGTGATCGGTTTCACATTAAGCGGATCAATCGTTTGCCACCGGGGATATAGCATGGCCAGCAATCTGGTCAGGGGAAGACAGCAATATGTCAGATAAAAATGGAATTCGGAAGCTGACGGATAGTACGAGCACGAACCGACGTCGGTTCCTCAAGATCGCCGGAGCCGGATCGATTGCGGGTCTCGCCGGGTGTCTCGGTGACGACGGTAACGGAAACGGTAACGGAAACGGTAACGGAAACGGAAACGGTAACGGAAACGGAAACGGTAACGGAAACGGAAACGGTAACGGAAACGGAAACGGCAACGGTAACGGTAACGGCAACGGTAACGGTAACGGCAACGGTAACGGTGACGGTTCCTGGCGTCCGAGCGAATCGGTCCGCTACATCGTCCCCTACGCGGAAGGTGGCGGCACCGACACGTACGCGCGTGGTATCGTCGAAGCGTTCACCGAATCCCTCGGACAGAACATTCAAATCGACAACATCCCGGGTGCTGGCGGCCTGAACGGGTTCGGTCAGCTCATGCGAGCAGACCCCGACGGTCACACGATCCTCGGCAATGCGGGACCACTCGAGGTCGCCCCGCAGCTACTGGAGGACCCAGGGTTCGATCAGCGTGACTCGACCGGAATCGGTACGTTCGGCGGGTCCGCGTGGACGCTCGTCGTCAACGAGGAGTACGAGGGCGAGGTCGAAACCCTCGAAGACGTGATCGAAAAGCACAACTCCGGCGAATGGGAGAACATCGGCGTTCAGGCGCCCGGCAGCTCCCAGGACATCATCGTTCTGCTGGCGAAGTACGAACTCGACAGCTACGATTGGCAGTGGACCAATCGGGTTCAGTACAACGGGACCGGTCCGATTTCGGAAGCGGTCGCAGCCGGAGAGATTCCGTGCGGTATCGGTACGGACGCGGGTACCGCATCCGTTACGGAGACCGGCCGTATCTACCCGGTCACCTCGTTCGTCAGCGACGGCAGCCCGGTCTACCCGGACATCCCATCGGTCACCGACCTGGGATACGACGAGATCGACTGGGTCGGCGGCCTGACCCGTGGGATGTACGCGCCACCAGAAACGCCGCAAGAGATCCGCGAAGGCATTTCGGACGCGCTTCGAGAGGCGATCGAAAGCGACCTCGTCCAAGATTGGTCCGACGACACAGGCAACCCGGTCTGGCACGAAGGCCCCGACGAGGCGGAGGCCGTCATGGAATCTGCCTTCGAACAGTACGAGGACTTCGAGGTTCTCTCACTCGTCGAAGAGTACTCCGAGTAAGTAGCGGAGTCGTCGAGGCGCCACTCGACTTTTAATATTTGATAATTCCACAATAATGTACAACAGAATCATGGCAAAAACACGGGAGCTGACTGCAGAACACGTCATGCTCGTCGCTCTCTTACTGATAAGTCTCGTATTTTTCATCGAACCGGTGATACAGGATTATCCGACGAACGCGGCGATATTCCCACG
This sequence comes from Halobacteriota archaeon, assembly GCA_051747145.1. Classification (GTDB taxonomy): domain Archaea; phylum Halobacteriota; class Halobacteria; order Halobacteriales; family Haloferacaceae; genus JBNJFV01. The sequence continues at coordinate 11,336 of JBNJFV010000031.1, read as the reverse complement.
AATGATGGCAGCGGTCGTGATCGTCGGATCGGCCCTGTTGTTAGTTCGGAACTACCTTCCCGGCCCCCTGAAGACGTTCGTTGCAGAGAGCGTTAGCATCACCACTGACGACGACGACGGGGTGAAGATCCAAGACGAATCAACCGAAGAACAAGATGACGTTGCGCCGGAGGATCGAACGCTGGGTGCGAAATACGGATTCGTGATCAACAACACCGTTTTCGTCTCGGTGACTGCTGCAATTTACCTCATCGTCGGGTATGCCGTCGGGTTGCTGTACGTGACACCGATCTACGTCTTCCTGTACACGCTTTGGTTCAGGGTGGAGTGGTACATCGGTCTACTGCTCGCCGGGTTGGCAACCATCATCCTGATGGGGTTCATCAGATACCTCCTCCTTCCGTTCGACAGCGGCGTGCTGATCGACTTCAGCCAACTGCTATTCATTCTACCTGGGGGTGTCTTCTAGATGTCCGCCGTAGACGCCTTCTTTTTGGGTCTCGAAGCGGCATTTACGCCGGATATCCTACTGTGGTTGACGGTTGGGCTGCTGCTCGGAATTATCCTCGGTGGACTCCCGGGAATCGGTTCGCCAGTCGGTATGGCGATCGTGCTTCCGTTAACACTGCCGCTGGATGCGACACCGGCTATCGTACTATTGATCGCAATTTACAGCGGTGCGATGTTCGGCGGGAGCATCTCCGCGATATTGCTCAACGCACCGGGAACTGAGTCTGCCGCCGCGACGACGCTCGACGGGTATCCGATGGCTCAACAGGGATTAGCAAAGAACGCCCTGGCGATCGCAACGACGGCGTCGGCCCTGAACGGCTTTGCGGCCGCGGCGCTGCTCGTCGTCATCTCCCCTGTGCTCATAGAGGTCGTGCTCGCGTTCGGCTCGCCGGAGTACTTCCTGCTCGCGATATTGGGTATCTCGTTGATCACGATCGTGACCCAGGGGTCGATCGTCAAAGGCCTCGTCGCAGGTGCGCTTGGATTCATGACGTCAACGATCGGCGTCGCGATCATGAGCCCGCGCCCGCGGTTCACGTTCGGACAGCTCGGCCTGTACGAGGGAATCAGCTTCGTCGCCGCGCTTATCGGGATGTTCGCGTTCGCGGAGATGATGAAACTCGCGGCGAAACAACAGATCGCAGAGGAGGGCGTCGAACTCGCCGGAAGCATCAAAGACGGTATCAAAACCGTCTTCCAGTACCCGAAAACGACGATCAAAGCGGGACTCATCGGCATGGGAATCGGGATGGTTCCCGGATCGGGTGCGACGACGTCGACCTTCGTCGCCTATGCGGAGGAGGCGCGATCGTCAGCGAAGGACGGATACTTCGGTGAGGGCGATCCGCGGGGGGTAATCGCACCGGAAGGGGCGAACAACCCGACCGTCAGCGGATCGCTGGTGCCGACGCTCTCGTTCGGTATCCCAGGAAGCGGCTCGACTGCAGTCCTGTTGGGTGGACTCTTGATGCACGGACTCCAACCCGGACCGGGCTTGTTCGAAGCACAACTCGACGTCACGTACACGTTCTTCATTACGCTGTTTCTGGGGAACTTCCTCATCCTCGCGCTCGGATATACGGCGATTCCGTATCTGAGCAAGCTAACGGTGATCGACACACACACCATCATTCCGATGGTCGTCGTTCTCTCGTACGCCGGCGCGTTCACGTTGAACCGAAACTGGTTCGACGTCGCCGCAGTGATCGTCCTCGGCGTGCTTGGCTACTACATGGTGAAGTACAACTACTCGGTTATCGCGTTCGTGCTCGGGATCGTCCTCGGGCCGATAGCAGAGGAGAACTTCTTCAGATCGTTGCAGATTTCCGGTGGCTCCTACAGCGTCTTCGTCACGGAACCGCTCTCTGCAATGTTGGTGATCGCGATACTCGCGGTTCTGTTCGGACCGTTCGTGAAACCGTATCTGAGCAACATCGTCGATAAAGTGACGTAGGCGGGTTCGGTTTTCGCTCGCCGAATTGTTCTCGTGTTTCCGACTCCGTTCGGCTTCGTCTCGATTACCGCGTTTCTCGGTCGCGTTCGTACTCCGTCGAGACAGAACAGACGATCGGATACCGCCGACACGGTTCAGACGATTGGATAATACAGATACCGCAACTACACGTCCGCACCGATGAGCCCGCGGACCCGTTCGACGTAGCGTCCAACCTCGGGATCGGATCGCGATCGCGGCCGATCGAGATCGACCGCGACGGTTTCGATCACGCGTCCGGGGGCGGCCGCCATCACGACGATTCGATCGGCGAGCGTCACCGCTTCCTCGACGTCGTGGGTCACAAAGAGGATCGTCTTCGCAGTTTCCGACCAGATATCTAACAGCTCGCGTTGGAGTCGTTCCTTCGTCCGGGCATCGAGCGCGCCGAAGGGCTCGTCCATGAGCAACAACGAGGGATCGACCGCGAGCGACCGCGCGAGCGTCACCCGCTGTTTCATCCCACCGGAGATCGCCGATGGATACGACCCGGCGGCTCCAGACAGTCCGACCAACTCGAGCATCCGATCGACGCGGCGGTCACGTTCGGCGGTGGGAACCCCCAGACGGTCGAGCCCGAAGGCCACGTTCTCTCGCACGGTCAACCACTCGAAGAGGTGGTACTCCTGAAAGACGACGCCGAGGTCGGGGCCGGGGTCGTCGATCGGGTCGCCATCGAGGAGGACGCGACCCGTCGTCGCCGGTTCGAGTCCGGCGACAATTCGAAACAGCGTCGTCTTTCCGCAGCCGGACGGACCGACGATGCAGACGAACTCCCCCTCGGAGAGTTCGATGTCGATATCCTGAAGTGCGCGCACGGGGGGGTCCCCATCGAACGTCTTTCCGACACCGTCGATCCGAAGCGTCGATCGGCCACCGGCAGACTCGTGAGCTACGTTCGCCACGATAACACCCTCCGTTGGGCCGCCCTGAACAGCGTGTCGACGAGTAAGAACATGACGCTGAGGACGAAGAGGTACGCGATGACGACGTCGACCTGCAGATTCGTGCTGGCGCGTTGGATCTCCCGGCCGATGCCGGGGACGCCGAAGATCTCGGCGGCGACGACGAGCATCCAACAGCGGCCGATTCCCGTTCGGATACCCGTCAGTATCTCGGACATCGCACTCGGAATGACGATCGTTCGGATCATTTCGAGGTCGCCGCGAACGCCCAACGTTCGCCCCACGTCGAGGAGGTCGTCGGACACCGATTCGACCCCACCGTAGGCGCTGTAGAAGTTGATCCAGAACGCGCCCAAAGCGATGATGAAGGCCGCACCGACGTGGTTGATCCCGAACCACGCGATCGCAAAGCCGATCATCGCAAGCGGCGGGACCGGTCTGAGAACGCGAACGACCGGCGCGGCGATCTCGTCTGCGGTACGGCTCCACCCGAGAGCGACGCCGGTAGCGACGCCGAGTGCCGTCCCGACGACAGTTCCGGGGAGCCAGTGGCTCACGCTCTGGCCCAGCGCGGTTACCATTTCCCCAGAGGTGAGTTCGTTCACGAAGGTGGCACCGACGACGACAGGAGAGGGGAGCACGAACGCTGGTTGCGTGAGCGAGAGGAGGTACCAACACCCGACGAACACGGAAACGCCACCGATGCCGTGAATGACCGGCCCAGCGTCGACGGCAGCGGCCCCGAACCTCGGTTCGGCGTCGGTCGAACGGTGCGGCGGCTCACCCAGCGTGTCATCCGGTTCACGGCGCCGTTCGACGGTCGACTGATCACACATCGTCACACCGAGTCGTAGACGCTGTAATCGAATATCTCGTCGACGCGCAGTTCGCTGTCGGTCTGTCCGTTCGCCGCCGCGACCGAAGCGAACACCTCGGTACCTGACTCGATCATCCGTGGATCGGTGACGAAGTTCGAAAGCGGCGACTCCAAGGCCCGACGAGCGCGTTCTTCGGGCATACCGATACCGTCGCTGACGTGGACGGCCGTTTCGTCGGGATGGTCGGCGATGAACGCTGTCGCACGGACGTGTTGTTCGAGGAACTCCCGGGCGACGTCGCTTTCTCGGACCGCATCGCTCATGAGCGTCACCGCCGCTGGCTGTCCGGGCATGATCTCGCGGGCGGTCCGCAACATCGCCACGTCGGATTCCTCCTCGGCGGCGATCGTCGGCACCGGCTCCATGATGCTCGTCCCGTCGATCTCGTCGTTCGCGATCGCCTGCCAGACGGCGTTCGCCCCGTTGATCTCGACGACGTCGACGTGGTCGTTCGCCTCGGGATCCACGCCGTTGGTTTCGAGCCAATATCGCAACAGGACGTCCGGAACGCTCCCCTGTGGAAAGGTCCCGAACCTGAACGGTCGACCGTGCTGGTCGGCCCACGCTGCGAACGCCGCCGCCCCGGCGTCGTCGTTCCAGAGGGGGTGAAACGATTCGTCCGCGAGGATACCCATCGGCTCGACGATGTTTGCCGCAGTCACCTTCGCGGGGATTTCCCGATCGATCACGATCATCGAGGGGACGACCCCGAACATGGCGATGTCGACCTCACCGCCGCCGTACGCCTGTACGATCGACGGACCGTCGGTGAACTCCCGGCCGTCGATCGACGCCGACAGGTCGTCGAAATAGCCTTCGCCCGCCATGACAAAATACTGCAGATCCGGATAGATCGGCATATACGCCACGGTGAGCTCGTCGATCCCGTCGCCGCCGAGACAGCCGGCAATGCCCGCAACACCGGTCGTCACTACCGCTCCCGTCCCGCGTAAGAACGCTCTTCGATTCGTCGATCCGCCGCGGTTCGTCTCCGAATGCATTGTGTGGGGTACGCAATCGGCGTATAACGGCCCGTCGTAGACGGTAACGGTCGCTGTCGTCTACGTCACCATCCGACCCTGATATACCCTCAAAACCGGCGTATGCGCCCGTTCTGGGGACGATACGTGAAGGTGTAGTCCGTCTCGATTAGGGGCAACGTGTACGGGTACCTGCGAGGTGCGTGGGTGGGGATCGAGAGGACAGGCTGGGGATCGAGAGGACAGGCTGGGGATCGAGAGGACAGGCTGGGGATCGAGAGTGCAGGCTGGGGATCGGGGGCGTGAACGGTTGGGCACACAATCACCGTCCAACCCCACCTATCGCACGCAAAACTGCCGCACATGCTCAACCCCACCGATCGAGCCCCAAAGTAAGAACTATCGCCCCCCGGGACGGGAAACACAGTATGACTGGGTTTTCCTCCCGGGTCGAGCAAATCTCGATCAGCGGCATTCGCAAAGTGTTCGAAGCGGCGGACGAGGACGCGATCAATCTCGGGCTCGGGCAACCGGACTTCCCGACGCCAGATCACGCCCGACGGGCGGCGATCGACGCGATCGAAGGCGGTCTCGCAGACGCGTACACCGAAAACAAAGGGATCGCGTCGCTCCGGGAGGCGATCGCAGCCAAACACGAACGGGACCAGGGCGTCGAACTAGACCCCGCGAACGTCATCGCGACGGCGGGAGGAAGCGAGGCGCTTCACATCGCGATCGAAGCGCACGTCGATACCGGCCAGGAGGTGTTGCTCCCCGATCCGGGGTTCGTCTCCTACGACGCGCTCACGAAGATCGCCGGCGGTACGCCGGTTCCGATCCCGCTCCGGGATGACCTCACACTCGATCCGGCTGCCGTCGAGGCGGCGATCACCGACGACACCGCGGCGTTCGTCGTCAACAGCCCCGGGAATCCGACCGGGGCTGTGTCGACCGAGGCGGATATCCGAGAGTTCGCCCGAATCGCCGACGAGCACGATGTCCTCTGCATCTCCGACGAGGTCTACGAGTACACCGTCTTCGAGGGACGACACCGATCGCCGATCGAATTTGCCGACACCGACAACGTCGTCGTCGTCAACTCCGCATCGAAACTCTACTCGATGACCGGATGGCGACTGGGATGGGTGTACGGGTCGGCTCGCCGCGTCGATCGGATGGTTCGCGTCCACCAGTACGCACAGGCGTGCGCCAGCGCTCCCGCACAGTACGCCGCCGAGGCGGCTCTGACCGGCCCGCAGGAGGTCGTCGGGGAGATGACCGACTCCTTCGAGCGTCGGCGTGACATACTCGTCGAGGGGTTGGAGTCGTTCGGCGTCGAGGTCCCGACGCCGAAGGGGGCCTTCTACGCGATGCCGAAGGTGCCCGAGGGGTTCGTCGACGAGTGCATCGATCGGGGCGTGATCTTGGTCCCCGGCGAAGCGTTCGGCGAACACGGCCGCGGCTACGCTCGGATCTCCTACGCCACAGACGAGGCGCGGCTCCGTACGGCGATCGAGATCATGGGCGAGGCGATCGAAACCTGTCGGTGAGTCCATCGCAGTAGCCACGCTCGAATTAGACGGGTCGACGATACGGTTTTGATCCTCCCGGACGGACGTGGCGCATGCGCGATTCGCTCCGATCGGCCGAGTCGATCTACCTCGGATCGGGGCTGTTTATGCTCCTCGTGTTCGGCGGTTCGTTTTTCGTCCTCTCGCGATCGGGGGCGGTCGACATCACAGATCGGGGCTTTGCCGGCTTCGCGATCGGATTTGGCGCGTTCGTTCTCGTGTACTTCCTCGCATACGTCATCTGGCACCTCGGAACGGACTGACACCGATCGGGACGACTCACGGTTGCTTCAGGGCGCTTGGGCAATCGATCGGGGTCGCTCCAGGACAATCGATCGGGGGCACGCCAGGACAGTCGAGCAAATTCCCGAGGTCACGTCGCCGTACTGACGATTTTGATCACGTCACCATCGGCCAGCTCGTACTGTTCGGAAATTCGACGGTTCGTCCGTGCGTTGACCGCGTGGAGGTATCCCGCTCCAATATCAGTGTGGACGGCGTAGGCCAGATCTTTCGGCGTCGATCCCGACGGGAGCAAGAACGCGTCGGGCAACACGGTTCCGGTACCGTCTGTCCACTTCGACTCGTTCTGGACGGGATACACCGTAAGGTGATCGAGTAGATCGTAGACGGCGACGTTCAAGGCCTGCTGGACGCCAGTTCCTCCGTGTTCTGTCATCACCGATCGAATCCGTTCGAGTCCCCGCCGCTGGGAATCGCTCACGTCGCCGACGATCTCGAAGTCCGAATCACCGGGATCGTACTCGACGACGCCCGCCTCGACGCCGCGACGAAGCGCGAGTTCGCCGTCTGCGGTGGCAGGAATCACGTAGTCGGCCGCCGCTTCGAGCCGATCGATGTTCTCGGCGGGGGCGACGTCCACTTTGTTCGCCACGAGGACGATCGGCTTCGTCCGTTCGCGGATGTCCCGCGCGATCGCCTCCCGGTGTTCGTCTGTCCACTGAATCGGGTCGGCAGGATACTCCAGCGAACGGAGACTCGCAGCCACGTCGGCCTCCGTCGCGCCGAACCCGGTGAAAAGCTCCGAGAGTGCCTCGTCGATGTCGAACGACGGGGATCTGGACGTTCGTTCGACGGACTCCCAGTTTCGATCGACGATCCCCGCGAGCCACAGGTCCAGTTCGCGCTGGATGAATTCGACGTCTTCGACGGGGTCGTGACTGCCGACTTCGACGGGTTCGCCCTCCTCGTTGGTTCCACCGGAGGCGTCGACGACGTTGACGATCGCGTCCGCGTTCGTCAGTTCGTCGAGGAACTGATTGCCGAGACCGCGCCCCTCGTGGGCCCCTGGGACCAATCCCGCGACGTCGTACAGTTCGATCGGAACGTATCGCTTGCCGCCGAGGCAGCGATCGTTCCCGCATCGATCGTCGAGTGCCACGCACGGACACTCGGTTCGAACGGAGGCGACACCGCGATTGGCGTCGATGGTCGTAAAGGGGTAGTTCGCGACGTCGACGTCGGCGAGCGTGGCGGCGGTGTAGAAGGTGGACTTGCCCGCGTTGGGCTTTCCGGCGAGCGCGATCGAGAGCATGCCCTACCGTACACGAGTGAGGGGAAACTGCCTTTCGGTCCGAAATCCGGACACACGCGGTCGACGACTGCCGCTCGCGGATTCGATTTTGGAGCCGTTACGCGCTCACTCGTGCGTATAGACTTGGTACGCGCTCACTCGTGCGT
>JBNJFV010000031.1:0-3196 GCA_051747145.1 Halobacteriota archaeon | reverse complement strand
TACGCGCTCACTCGTGCGTATAGACTTGGTACGCGCTCACTCGTGCGTGTAAGCCCGTTACGCCCCCATTCGTGCGAGGACGATCGGATACGCCGCACCCAGGATGATCCCGTAGACGGCGTGTCCGACGAGACTCATCACGTTGAAATCAGGAACGGGTGGAGCCATACCGGTCACGGTCCCGATCCAAAGCGGCATGACGATCGACGCCGCGACAAGCCACACGAGAACCCCATACACGAGCCCGACGACGGATCCGCTCGATACGCGACCGGCGTATCCTCTGAGTCGCACAGGGGTGACCGCGGCGGCGTACACCAGCCCGAAGATGAGGCTGTGGACGAGGTGTGCGACCCACCCGACGATGACGTTTCCTTCCAGCCCGTATAACGCGGCGATCATGCCCATCAGATCAGGCATCAGCAGCTGTGCCATCAGACCGAAGACGATTCCAGCACCGACCCCCGTAACCCCAGCACTGATCCAGTTGTCCTGTGCCGTTCCGATCCTGGTTTCCGCTTCAGTTGTGACTGCCATACGATCTAGATAGTGGGTGTCTATCACGAATAAACCTTAACAATTGTTCGATCGGGGCGAATGACACGGAAAAATGGACGTATTCCCGATCGATAGGAGGGACAATTCGCCGTTCGGTAACTGGAGGGTGCGTCGGTCCGTTGACGGTCCGAAATCGATGGAACGATCGATCAGACGGGTATACGCCGAGATACGATTCCCGCCAGTGTGATGTGGTCGCCGCCCAGTGGATCACAGCAGGTGCAAGAACGTGAGGCCGAAGACGAACGCCACAACACCGCCACAGATGAATACGAAATGCCTGACGTCCTGTCGGTACTCGGGGCGAAACCGAAGCGGTCGGTGCGGGAGGTCGTTCTCGGAAAAATCACGAACCGTCAGTTCGGTCGGACGCTTCTTCGATACGCGTTCGGAAAGTGAATCTGGATCAGCCATTGTTGTCAGGTCTCGATCGGATAGCGTCAGTGTCGGGTCTCGATCGGATAGCGTCAGTGTCGGGTCTCGATCCGCCCTTGTCAGTATGGGGTGGACCGCATGTACCCGTCTGTGATGGTCGATCGGAGGGGTGGACCGGACGTCTCGATAGGTTTCGAGGTATCTATTGCTCGGTTGGGTGGCGGATAAATAGATTGTGTTTCGGCACGGAGATTCGCTCGCTGTCTGACGATAGGGGCTATCCGATCGAGGTGCTGGTCGAAGCGGATGGATCGCCCTTCGAGAAGGATTCCTCGGTTCGCCTTGATCAGATTCGAGTCGTCTCTATCGAAAAGCAGATTCACTCGGTTGTCGGGAGTCTGAGCGAGCCGACCATGGCCGAGGTGGACGCCGCACTGAAACTGAGTCTCGGGCTGGATTGAGTCGCCGATTTCCGGAGGAACTACACCTACGACAGTCGTCTATCAGTCTTCGCGGGATTCCCTTTGAGAAACCTTGTTCAGGTAGCTGGAATCCGTAACACGTCTTCTTAGATTAAAGTCGCTTTCTGAGTTCGGAACTGCCGAAAGCGTGAGCTAGAGACGACAATACGGTGACGCAGATAAACAGCTGACGACCCCTACCATCGGAATTCGATCTCCTGTCTTTGAATCGGTTTGTACTGAACGTGATATGTCACATTAACGTGTAAAACCGGCTCGTTCGTCTAGCAGCTCTGAATCGTCCCTGACTGAGGCGTACACCCGTTCGGCCCACTCGCGTGCAATCGGTTCGTCAGTATCGACGAACACCTGCATGATCCCCGTCGCCTCATCGTACCCTCCGATCCCGACACGTTCATCAAAAATTGCGAGCCCATACGGTAGAGTGCCGCGCGTTCGAAGTGCGAGATGCCCTCTCTTGATCGCCTTCTTGGCACGCTCGGGGTACGTCTCGAAGAGCTTCTCGGCGATACTAGGTAAATAGATGATTTCCGTGTCGATATCCTCGAACAGTTGTTGGTGGAATTCGCCCAGGGCGAGCGGCGCCATGTGGGTCGTGTTGAACCCCCGGAGCGTCTCCGACTCCCGAACGAGTGCCATGAACCGCTCGACGGGGCGGTAGGGGTCTTCCGGTTCTGCGACGGTGATCGTCGAGTTCATGAACGGTTCGAGGACGAAGTCCCGGTGATCGTCACAGACTGCATCGAGGAGGGGCGTTAGTCTATGTGCGGTTCGGACGTTCGCCTCGAACCGGAGTATCTCCTCTGCGATGACCGCGCCGCGCCAGGTCAGCTGAAATCTCCCGTCGACCTTCTTGACGAATTCCTGCTCGTCGAGCCACTGTATGTAGCGGTGGCTCGTCGCTCGCGAGATGTCGAGTCGATCTTCGATCTCTCTGCGATCGAGCGGTTCCTCCAGGAGTGCCTCGAGGATGGGACCGTGCCGGACGATGTCACCAAGGAGCTCCGTGTCGACGCGGTCGCCTGCGGCCTCCAGACGCTCGCCGAGATAGCGGCGATTCCGTTCGTTTTCCAGGATCGCCTCCAAGACCGGCGAGCCGGGTGGCGGACGGCCATCGTCATCCGATCGGTCGTTTTGGTCAGGTGCCATGAGGCTCACTCGCTAGACAGAGGGTGTCCCAGATAGTAACTCTATCTTGTACACACTCTGAATCTCGTCTCACCGCTTGAAACGGTACTCTCTCCACCGAACGTTGCTCGATAGGTGAGGCTAACACCCGTGCCGTCGTCCAGATTGGTATGGTACAACACGACATTCCCGAGGAACAGATCGAACAATTCGAAACTGGATTCCACGGCGACCTAATTCGGCCCGACGACACCGACTACGACGACGCGCGCGCAGTGTGGAACGGGATGATTGACAAGCATCCCGCCCTGATCGCCCGGTGTCGAGGAGTCGCTGATGTCATCAGCGCGGTGAACTTCGCGCGTGAGAACGAGCTTCTAGTCGCGGTGCGTGGTGGCGGCCACAACGTCGCCGGGACCGCCGTCTGCGACGACGGACTCGTCATCGACCTCTCCGAGATGCGAGGCGTGTGGGTCGACCCTGACGAGCGGACGGCGTGGGTTCAGGCCGGTGCTACGTGGGCGGACGTGGATCACGAAACGCAGGCGTTCGGGCTGGCGACGCCCGGCGGCCTCGTCTCGGAGACGGGCGTCGCAGGATTGGCGCTCGGTGGCGGGTTCAGTCACTTCCGCTGCAAGTACGGCTTGACCTGT
>JBNJFV010000030.1:0-20233 GCA_051747145.1 Halobacteriota archaeon | reverse complement strand
GCTTCCTGCGATCACGAGCGAGACCGGGATCGCAGAACGGCGAGAGACGCTCTCGCGGTTCAAAGACGGCACGTACAGCCGGATCGTGGCTGCCAACGTTCTCGACGAGGGAATCGACGTCCCCGACGCGAACGTCGCGGTCGTCATCTCCGGCAGCGGGAGCGAACGCGAGTTCACACAGCGGCTCGGTCGGATCTTGCGGCCGAAACGGGACGGGTCGCGGGCGCTGTTGTACGAACTCGTCAGTGCCGAAACCGCAGAGGAACGGGTCGCAAGCAGGCGACGATAGCGTTTGGGGACGCCGACCGTCACCGACACGACGTCCCGTCACAGTGCGGTGACGTCGACCGTGATGCGACCGCTATCGCCACCGCATCCACTCACACTTCGGTGACGTCGACCGTGACACCACCGTCTATCGCGAACTCCTCGAAGAGAATCTCGAAGTGAAACTCGAAGGAAACGTCACCGCCTGCCGGAAGGTCGACGGTTTCGGACTGCTCGAACGTCTCGTCGCCGGCTCTGAGCGTACAGGTGACGAGCCCAGTTTTATCCGTCGCCGATCGGTTCGCGACGGTGACCGGAACCGCGACGGTCTCGTCGGCAGCGGGTTCGAAATCGAACGTTACGACGTACAACGCCTGCTCTTCCTCCTCGTCTGGTGGCGTCTGGCGTGCGCCACCGTCCCCGTCCGGCCCGGACGGAGGGTTTCTGGGACCAGACTCGGCGAGCGGATCGCCGAGACACCCCGCGAGAGGTGCTGCCGTCGCGGCAAGCGCCACTCGCGATAGGACCGATCGCCGATTCATATCGGTGGGTGGGAGTACTCGGTGTTAGGTCTTGTCGTCGATCGCGTGCTGATCGCGGTTTCGGCGCGTCGGTGTCCGGCTCGGCGCGTTGGTGTCACCTTCGACGCGTAGGTATCCGGCTCGGAGCGTCGGTGTCACCTTCCGCTCGTCGAACCGTCCCGTCGATCTTTTATCGGAGACGACGGTAGCTACAGTCGTGCTTACGAAGGACCTCCTGCGCGTGTCTCGGGCTGGTGGTGGCTACCGGCCGCAGTTCGTCGATGACGAACGGCACGCACTCGCAGCCCGGGTTCTCGACGCGTTCGGGGACCACGTGGGATCCCCCCGACACGAACTCGACTCCACGCTCGGGTCGATCGAGCGATCGGTCGACGATTTCAAACTCGTCCGTGGGTTCGCTGCGCTCTGTGAGCGGGAGTGTACCTTCGAAACGACTGCGTCGATTCCCCCCGATCGGGTCAGGCGGATCGCCTTCGAGGCCGCCGAATCGATCGGCGGGGTGGCAGACGACGCCGATCGAGCGCGGGCCCTTCGACGGGCCGCCGATCGGCTGGCGGTCGACACGTCGACGGTTGCCGACGTGCTCTACGCTGATCGAGATCGAAACCAGCGGTTAGTATCGTTCGAACCGAGGTGGACCGCAGAAGGGTTGTGCGAACAGTACAACCTCTCATTGGCACAGACGGCGCTGTTCGATGCCACCGAAATCCGCCTGCAAAGCGACGATCCGCGGACGCTGATAGGTGCCGTCAAGCGACTTCGGCTGCTCTATGAGATCGACCGCTCCGACGACGATCGCGTCGTCGTCGTCACGGGACCAGATGCGCTCTTTCGACGAACGAGACGCTACGGAACGGCGTTCGCGAAGCTGTTGCGGACGATCGCCGCGTCGGCCGTGCGTTGGGATCTCCGGGCGACGATCGACGATCGCGGACGGGAGCGAACGCTCACCCTCACCGAATCGGACGTTTCGGTCCCGAACGTCGAGCCGATCGCCGAACCGACGTACGACAGCGGCGTCGAGGCGAACTTCGCGGCGCGGTTTGCGGCGCTGGATCTCGACTGGAAGCTCCTGCGAGAGCCCGACCTGCTGGAAACCGGTCAAAGCGTCATGATCCCGGATTTCGCCTTCGAGTACGAACACGCCGACTTCCGGGTGTATTTCGAGGTCATGGGCTTTTGGACGCCAGAATACGTCGAAAAGAAGCTCGGCCAGTTGACCGACGTCGAGGACGTCGAACTCATCGTGGCCGTCGACGAGACGCTCGGCGTCGGCGCGGAACTTTCCGAAACCGACCACCGGATCGTCAGCTATCGGGACACGGTCCGGCTCAAGGACGTCGTTGACGTGCTACGGGAATACGAGGCCTCGTTACTCGAGCAAACGGCCGCAACGGTACCCGAGTCGCTCACTCCCGACGAACCGGTGACGACGCTCGAATCGCTGGCGGACGAATACGGTGTCAGCGTGGCGGCGATCGAGGACCGATCGTTCCCCGACCACCGCGTCGTCGGTCGGACGGTGCTCCGTCCCGGCGTCGTAGCGTCGATCGAGGCCGAGCTGGACGCCGGCATGTCGTACACCGCCGTCGCGGAGGTGCTGGACGACCACGGGATCGAAGACGCCAGCGCGATTCTTTCGGCGATCGGCTATCGGGTGATCTGGGACGGCCTTGCCGGGGGGACGATCGAACGAATCGATTCCGAGTGAGGCGACGCTACCGCCGTCCGATCTATCAACAGATCTGATTGAGCGTACGCTTTTGCGGATTGGACGTCGACACAAACGGTATGGTCCTGCTTCGTTTGCTCGGCACAACCTGGTCGCGCCGGTTCACCGTTCTCACAGCGCTCGTCCGGGCACTCCGTGCACTCCGCGGCGGCGATCGCCGTCTCGCACTCGTTTTTCTGGGAGGGGCGTTTCTCGTCTCCCGCTGGTCGCCGTTCGTGATCGTCCTCGAACTCGTCGTCCGGTTGTACCTTTCCCGATCGTCCGCCGCAGGAATGTCCGACAGGATGCGTTCGTCGACGGGCGTCGAGACAGTGTTTCGCCTCGTGACTGGCAAGCTGCGTTCGGTTACTTGATGGACGGTAGCGATTCTTGTCGCCCCTTCGGGATCGTTGATCGAAGTTCGCCGTAGAGGTACAACCCGACGCCGATCGGTTCGATCTCCCCGGCGAGGTCGTGCGCAACGACGACGTACCCCCAGTCTCCGTCCCAGTCTGCGTACTCGAAATCTTCCCCGCGCGCGAAGGCTGCGGCGTTTTGCCCTTCGAGGACGAGCACGTTTTGCTGCGCGTGTCGACCGAACCGTTGGACGGCGTTCGTGGTGGGTTTCCAGTGGCGTTGTCTGGTTCGCATGAAGGTCATCCCCACCGCCTCGACGGCGATCGGCGAGGTCGTATCGTCGGCGAAAATCCAGATCTTTCCGGCCCCTTTCTCCCAGAACGAAAATTCCTCGAAGACGTCCGGCTCCACCCCGAACGTGTCGTGCCACCACTCGAGCACCTCCAGTCTGGACGCGCGCCCCGAAACGGTCCGATCCGAAGGGGTCGCCGGGAGCCGATCGAACTGTTGGCCGACGTTCGAATCGAGGCGGTCGTCCTCGGGTACCCGGCGATCGTCGCTCATGCGGTCACCTCCAGTTTCGCACAGTAGAACCCGCCGGTGTCGTTCAGGTGTGGATACACCCTGTGGGTGGCTTCGACCGCTGGGTCGAACGAGTCGGTCTCCCACGCTGTGACCCCCGGTGCAGTTTCGAGTGGCGGATCGAAGGGAACGACCGAACAGGATTCGTGTTCGAGGACGTGGTCGATCACGGCTTCGTTTTCCTCCGGTGCGAACGTACACGTCGAGTACACGACCGTGCCGCCCGGCCTCGTCGCCTGAATCGCCCGCGAGAGAATCTCTTTTTGGATCCCCGCCACGCCGTGGACGTGATCGAGCGTCCAGTCGTCCAGAGCAGTCGGGTTCTTCCGGCACGTCCCTTCACAAGAACAGGGTGCATCGACTAACGCTGCGTCGAACCGATCGAAATCGAACGGCTTCAGCGAGAAGTTCCGCGCGTCCTGGTTCGTGACTACGAGGTTCGTCACGCCGAGCCGTTCGGCGTTGTGTCTGAGCGCCGACAACCGGCCCAGGTTGCTGTCGTTGCCGACGACGATTCCGCGATCGCCCATCGCAGCCGACAGTTGCGTCGTCTTGCTCCCTGGTGCCGCACACGCGTCCCAGACCCGATCGCCGGGGTCGGGATCGAGGACGGTTACAGGCAACGCCGACACCTCCTCCTGGCCGTGGATCCATCCGTGGAAGTACGGCCACGTCGTTCCCGGTCCCCGCTCGTCGAGTTTCAAAAGCTGGTCGTTCCACTCGATCTGGTCGTGGCCGATCGACTCCGCTTCGAACGCCTCCCGGACGCGTTCGCGCGTCGCCTTGATCGGATTGACGCGAACGACCGAGGGAAGCGGTCGGGCACACGCCTCGAGGAAGCCCTCGCGATCGTCGACGAGCGGTGTGTACCGCTCTAACGGATTCATGTCGGATGTATTGTCGCCTCTCGTTAGTCGGTTTCGGCTCGAATCCGTCCGCAATTCTGCGGCCACACAGTTCGTCGATCGGCGGTACTGTCGTCGTATTCTGCAAGCCTTAAGCCCGCAAAGCGCCGACGGGTATCCATGAGCGACGACTCCGCAGACGTCGAGGACACACAGGGTCGATCGGCAGACAACTCCGATGGCGTCGACGCGCCGTCCGATTTCGAATCGGACTCCGAGGACGGGGCCGCCCGTACCGGCGATGGCGAAAGATCCCTGTCGGATACGGAGGTCGTACCAGAGCGTCTCGTCTCTCGGGTTGCAGGGTACGACGAGGAGCTGGCCGACGCTGTCGGTGCCCTTGAATCGCGGCTCACAGAAACCGAATCGGAACTGGCAGAAACCGAATCGGAACTCGAAGCCGCCCGCGAGACGATCGACCGACGCGAGGAACGGATCGACGACCTCGAGGACAAACTCCGCCGCTCGAAAGCGGATTTTCAAAACTACAAGAAACGGACAAAGCGCAAGCAGGAGGACATAAAAGCGCGGGCGACGGAGGACCTCGTCGATCGCATGACGAAAGTTCGGGACAATCTACTCCGAGCGCTCGAACAAGACAGTGACGCGAACATCCGTCCGGGGATCGAATCGACGCTGGAGGAGTTCGATCGGATCCTCGAGGACGAAAACGTCGCCGTGATCGATCCAGAACCGGGTGACGACGTGGACCCCAACCGCCACGAGGTCATGCTCCGGGTCGAAAGCGACGAACCAGCCGGCACGATCGTCGACGTCTATCAACCGGGGTACGAAATGGCCGAGAAGGTATTGCGGCCCGCACAGGTGACTGTTAGCGAAGACGCCTGATCGCGGCCAGTGTCGACATCTGCTCGAAGCGAAACAGAACTCATTCGATCGCAGCCAGTACCGTCACCATATCTGCACTGCTGACGGCGAACCGGGACGACACGAATTGCGGTCCAATTAAAGCCTCCGACCCGCCATCGATCGATTTTACGGAAATCGCAAGACAGCGGCAACTTCATCGCAAAGTGTGGGTCGGTATATCTAGTAACCTTTAACCGACACAAGCCGATACTACAGAACAAGATGGCGAGTAACAAGATTCTGGGTATCGATCTCGGTACCACCAACAGCGCGTTCGCGGTGATGGAAGGTGGCGATCCCGAAATCATCGTGAACTCGGAGGGCGACAGAACGACGCCGTCCGTCGTCGCGTTCACCGACGACGGCGAGCGACTCGTGGGCAATCCGGCGAAAAACCAGGCGGTACAAAACCCCGATCGGACCGTCCAGTCGATCAAACGGCACATGGGCGAAGAGAACTACGCCGTCGAGATCGAAAACGAGGAGTACACGCCAGAACAGGTCTCGGCGATGATCCTCCAGAAAATAAAGCGAGACGCCGAGGAGTACCTCGGTGACGAACTCGAAAAGGCCGTCATTACGGTCCCGGCGTACTTCAACGACAAACAACGGCAAGCGACGAAGAACGCCGGCGAAATCGCCGGTCTCGAGGTCGAACGGATCGTCAACGAGCCCACCGCCGCTTCGATGGCGTACGGCCTCGACGACGACTCCGATCAGACCGTGCTCGTCTACGACCTCGGCGGCGGGACGTTCGACGTCTCCGTGTTGGATCTGGGCGGCGGCGTCTACGAAGTCGTCGCGACCAACGGGGACAACGACCTCGGCGGCGACGACTGGGACGAGGCCATAATCGACTACCTCGCCGAGGAGTTCGAAAACGACCACGGGATCGATCTCCGGGATGACCGGCAGGCGCTCCAGCGACTGAAAGACGCAGCCGAGGAGGCGAAGATCGAACTGTCGAACCGCAAAGAGGCGAAAGTCAACCTCCCGTTCATCACGGCGACAGATTCGGGTCCGGTTCACCTCGAGACGTCGATCACGCGTGCGACGTTCGAATCGCTCACGAGCGATCTCATCGAACGGACAGTCGGTCCAACCGAGCAGGCGCTTTCGGATGCGGGGTACTCGACTGACGACATCGACGAGGTCATCCTCGTGGGCGGTTCGACGCGGATGCCGCAGGTCGCTGACAAAGTCGAAGAGATCGTCGGCCGCGAGCCGAAAAAGAACGTCAACCCCGACGAGGCGGTCGCGCTCGGCGCGGCGATACAAGGCGGCGTGCTCGGCGGCGAGGTCGACGACATCGTATTGCTCGACGTGACGCCGTTGAGCCTCGGGATCGAGGTGAAAGGTGGCCTCTTCGAGCGACTCATCGAGAAGAACACGACCATTCCGACCGAGGAGTCGAAGATCTTCACCACCGCGGCAGACAACCAGACGTCAGTGCAAGTCCGCGTCTTCCAGGGCGAACGGGAGATCGCCTCCGAGAACGAACTGCTCGGGGAGTTCATGCTTGCGGGAATCCCGCCGGCTCCCGCCGGAACGCCGCAGATCGAGGTGTCGTTCAACATCGACGAGAACGGCATCGTGAACGTCTCCGCCGAGGACAAAGGGTCGGGCAACGAGGAGAACATCACGATCGAGGGCGGTGCCGGCCTCTCCGACGACGAGATCGAGCGGATGCAGGAGGAAGCCGAAAAGCACGCCGAGGAGGACAAAGCGCGTCGCGAACACATCGAAGCACGCAACGAGGCCGAAGGCGCAATCCAGCGCGCGGAGACGCTGCTGGAAGAAAACGAGGAGAACGTCGACGACGAGCTTCAGGCCGACATCGAGGCGGCGATCGAAGACCTAGAAGCGGTCGTCGAGGACGAGGACGCGTCGACCGAGGCGCTTCAGGACGCCACCGAAGCGCTATCCACCGAGCTACAGGAGATCGGTAAACAGATGTACCAACAGCAAGCGCAGGCACAAGCCGGTCCCGGCGGAGCCGGCGGTGCGGACTTCGGTGGCGACGGCATGGGCGCAGGTGGTCCCGGCGGAGCCGGAGCCGACGATGACGAGTACGTCGACGCCGACTTCGAGGACGTCGACGACGACGGCAGCGACGGATCGACCGACGACGAAGCGTGATCACACACACCCGACGCGTCCGTGCGATCGACGGTCGGATTCAGCGCCGACCACAACGAGGGGTTCGACCGAACCGTGACACACCAATGACCGAGAACGGACCGAAACGATTCGACCCATGAGTGAGGACTTCTACGACGTGCTCGGGGTCTCGAAAGACGCCGACGCCGACGAGATCAAACGCGCGTACCGAAAGAAGGCCGCACAGTACCACCCCGACGTCAGCGACGAGCCGGACGCCGAAGAGCAGTTCAAGAAAATCCAGAAGGCAAAGGAGGTCCTGAGCGACGAAGAGAAACGCGCTGCGTACGATCGGCTCGGACACGATCGGTTCGAGGAGGCCGAAAAACGCGGCGGTGCAGGCGGTGCGGGTGGATTCGGCGGAGCCGGCGGCTTCGGTGGCGCGGGAGCCGGCGGTGGCGGGTTCGAAGACCTGTTCAACCAGTTTTTCGGCGGCGGCGGTCGAAGCGACACCCGTCCGCGGCAGGGCCGGGACCTTCGAACCTCGATGACGATCGACCTCGAAGACGCCTACGAAGGGGTCACAAAGCAGTTCACGGTCACGAGACCGGAACGGTGTCCCGACTGTGATGGTAACGGGCACCCACCGGACGCCGACGTTCAGACCTGTCCGGAGTGTAACGGGCAGGGCCAGGTGACGCAGGTCCAACAGACGCCCTTCGGGCGCGTCCAGCAGTCGACGACCTGTCGACGGTGTGGCGGCGACGGCCAACTCGTCGACGAAACGTGTTCGACGTGTAACGGACAGGGACAGATCCGTGCGGAGGCGTCACTCTCTGTCGACGTCCCGGCGGGCATTCGAGCCGGACAAACGCTCAGGATGGAACGGGAGGGCGCACCCGGCGAGCACGGGGGCCCAAACGGCGACCTCCTGATCGACGTCGAAATCACCCCGCACGACGAGTTCGATCGGGACGGCGACGATCTCTATCACGATTATGCGATTTCGTTCCCACAAGCGGTCTTCGGCGCGACCGTAGAAGTACCGACGATGGACGGCCTCGTCGAATTCGACATCCCGGAGGGGACACAAAGCGGAGAGACCTTCCGCTTGCAGGGGAAGGGAATGCCCCGTCTCCGCGGACGCGGAGACGGCGATCTGTACGTCACCGTGCAGGTCGTCACCCCGAAACAACTCAACAGCGAACAGAAAAAGGCCCTGGAAGCGTTCGCCGAGGCCGGCGGCGAAGAGGTGGACGTCTCGGAGGGCTTTTTCGAGAAGATCAAACAGTCGTTCTGAAGCGATCAATCTGACCCCCATCGGGTGCGGTGGATTTCACCGGAAATCCGGTGTGGTGATCGAACACGTTCGCTCTGTCAGTGTCGGGACTCGATCGCGAGGAATCGATCTCGCCGGGTGCCGTCGGCGGATTTTAGACGACGCCGTCCGTCAGCGTACGCATGGAGACCGTACCGGAGGTGCTCGATCGCGACCGTCGCAATTCGACGGCCGCCGTGGAGTGTCCGACGCTCGATCGGGTGATGAGCTATCACGACTTCATCACGACCGCGTACAAATCCGGGAACGTCCTGCGATATCTCGGCGTCGGACCCGGCGCAGTCGTCGCGATCGATCCGCGTCTGACGCCCGAGGCGTTGCTCGCGTTCTTCGGTGCGGCCCAACTTGGGGCGATCGCCACGTTCGATCCGACCGCTTCTGACGCGCGGGTGGTGCTCGTCCCGGTCGATCGCGAATCCGAACTCGATCCGGGACCACAGACCAGGCTCGCGGTGTACGGTGGGGTGCCCAAATCGCCACAGACGACCCACTGGGAGGCGAGCGTCTGGAGTGAGAATCCGGCGTTCCCATCGACGACGATCTCACCGGACGCTGCCGTACTGCGTCGTCGCGATCGCGAATTGACCCACCGCCAGGTGGGTGCGGCCGCCGAATCGATCGTCGAGACGTACGCGCTCGGTTCGGGCGACGCGGTCGTCTTCGAGAGCGCCCTCACGGACCCGCGAACCGTCGCCGCCGGCGTTCTCGCGCCGCTGTCGATCGGTGCGACTGCGGTGTGTGGTCGAACAGCCGACGTCGACGACGATGTGGAGCTTCGGATCGTCCCGTCAGGAACGGCTGTGACCGCCGATCGCGTGATTTCGATCGACGACGTGCCACTGTGATCTCGATGGGTAGCGTGTGCGCCGGTGTCGATCGCGGGGAACGTTTTTGCTGACCCCACCAGTATGCACGCACATGTACGTCCGTGACGCGAAAAACCGAGATGAGGTCTGGTTACTCGAGCAGATCGAGTCGATGGGGCTCGACGACGAGGCGTTTCGGTCACGCGACTACGTCATCGCGGTCGACGAGGAGACGAACGCGAGGGTCGGGTTCGGGAGGCTTCGCGTACACGCCGCCGATCCGGAGGTGTGTGAACTAACCGGGATCGGCGTTCGTCCGGCGTGGCGCGGGCAGGGCGTCGGTGCCCACGTCGTGGAACGACTGGTGGTCAAATCGAGGGATCTGGACTTCGACGTCGTCTACTCGTTGACCGACGAACCCGCGTATCTCGAACAGTTCGGCTTCGAACGGGTCGCCGTCGACGAACTCCCCGAGCCGTTGGGCGATCGATTCGACACCAAGCGGTCGACGGTGTCGGAAGCGATCGTCCCCCTCCGACTCGAGGGGGAATTCGAGATGCCGGATCGGTTTCGAGAGGCGTTTAAAACCGCCGAAGCAGACGACGGAAGCGAGACGGAACCCTCAGTGCGACCCGAGGATTTCGGCATCGATCCCGACGAGGCGACGTACAAGTACGACACCGGCCAATGAGCGATCGCCGCTCGTGGCCTCCCGTCGGTGTTCGATTCGGTGACGTCGATCGTCTCGCGATTCGATGGGTACTGGCGGGTGCGATCGGTGTCGGGTTCACGTTTGCGTTCGCGTTCGCGCTCGCCCGACGGAGCCGATTCGAGCGCGAACGAGCGCAGCTCCACGAGGAGCTACACGCCGCTCGCACGTCGAATTCCGGACGTACCTACTCGAGGAACGACCTCGAGGGGCTTCCCGCCCCAGTGACGCGGTATTTCGAGACCGTTCTCGAAGACGGCCAACCGTACGTGAGATCCGTCAGGCTAACGCAGCGGGGTCAGTTCAGGCTCGGCGATCGATCCTCGCCGTGGAAGCGGCTTTCTGCGACTCAACAGTTCACTGTCGATCCTCCGGGGTTCATCTGGGATGCGACGATCACGCCTATCCCGTACGTTCCAGTTCGCGTCGTCGACGCGTACGTGTGCGGTGCGGGATCGGTCCGTGCGGATCTCGGTTCGATCGTCCCGCTCGCGAGGGCGGACGCGTCCCCAGAAGTAAACGTCGGCGAACTGACCAGATATCTCGCGGAGGCAGTCTGGTTTCCGACCGCGCTGTTACCAACCGAAGGGGTTCGCTGGGAGCCGATCGACGATCGGACGGCGCGGGCAACGATCGACCACGCCGGAACGTCCGCGTCGCTCACGTTCCACTTCGACGACCGGAATCTCGTCGATCGCGTCGTCGCAGCGGACCGTCCCCGGGCTGTCGACGGTGGATTCGAGCAGACCGAGTGGACTGGCTATTTCGACGAGTACGACCGGAAAAACCGAATGGTCGTCCCTACCGCAGCCGCCGTGGAGTGGAATCTGCCGGACGGACCGTTGCCGTACTGGCGTGGGACGATCGAGTCGATCGATCAGCTGCCGATCGATCAACGAGGCTCACGAGGCTGATCGGTGCATCGATCGACGAATTCGGACGCTGGGATCGAACCACTCATCGATCCTCGAGGAAATCAGTGCTGAAGACGATGTAGGTGAGCACCGTACAAAAGAGGATCGGCGGGAGGAGCGCGAATCCCCACAGCGGCTCCAGTCCCCATCCCAAAATCAACGCGACGTTGCCGAGCCCGAGCAGGAGAAACGGCAACGAGTACAGCATCGCTCTCGTTCGGTTCCGTCCGGCGTCGGTCTCCTCGGGGGGTTCGAACACGTCCGTGGAACCGTCGCTCGTCTCGCCCGGTGACGCGGCCATACCGTAACTGCGCGCCGACGGCACAAAAATCGACTGTCTTCGTTCGACATTCGAACTTGATGACTCTTCGGTCGACATCCGGACTAGCTGACTCTTCGGTCGACATCCGACCAAAAAGAACGCTCTGTGGTCCGTCCGATCGCATTCAGGATCGATCGTCGACGGACTCGTATCGGGAGGCGAGTTCGACCGCGCCGAAGAGGACGCCCAGAACGATCGCCGTGGCTATCATCCCGTACAGCGCCATCCAGATCGGAGTCATCGGGACCGTCAGGACGCCGAAGATTTCAATTTCGGACACCTGGTCTGCGCCGACCGCGCCGACGAAACCGCCGAGCACGCCGCCGATAGCGACGACGCTTACGCCGACGCCGATCAGGATCTTTCGTCCGAGGCCCGCCTGCGGTTTCGTCACACCGAATCGTCGGTCTCGATCGATTTGTCGCTTTCTATCGTCGCGCGGTCTCGATCGCTCGGCACCGTATCCGAGTCGAAATGTACTGGTCGGTTGGGAACGCACAACCCGCATGGACGAACTCCTTTCGGCCGCCCGCGACGCGCTGGATGACGCGTACGTTCCGTATTCGGGGTACCGCGTCGGTGCCGCGTTACGAACAGCCGACGGATCGATCTTTGTCGGCTGTAACATCGAAAACGCGAACTACTCGAACAGCTTACACGCAGAAGAAGTCGCCCTCGCCGACGCGGTCAAACACGGACACACGTCGTTCGACGCGCTCGCTGTCACCTCCGGTGTCCGTGACGGCGTGACGCCGTGTGGGATGTGTCGGCAGTCGCTCTCGGAGTTCTGTGACGCCGAGTTGCCGATCGTCTGCGATCTCGGCGACGGGGAAACAGCTGCGTACACCCTCGGGGAGCTGTTGCCGAATACGATCTCCCTGCAGACGCTTCGAGACGCCGAGTCGTCGACGACAGGGTCTGATCAGTAAGCGCGTTCTTCGTGGTCTACCGAGCCGCTGGCCCGCGTGGCGGCGCGATAGACCTTTCATCGATCGGAGAGAACACCGTTCACATGAGCGGCGATAGCGAAAATCCGAACACGGAGGTACAGTATCACCTGGACGTCGGTCCCGACGACGTCGCCGAGACGGTGTTGCTCCCCGGCAACCCAGAACGGGTCCCGAAAATCACCGCCTTCTGGGATACCTCCGAGGAGGTCGCCTCCCACCGCGAGTATCGAACGGCAACCGGTACGTACGAGGACGTACCGATCTCGGTGACGTCCACGGGGATCGGCGGACCCTCCGCAGCGATCGCCGTCGAGGAGCTCGCCCGCCTCGGTGTCGACACCTGCATCCGGGTCGGCTCCTGCGGAGCGATCCAACCGGGGATGGACGTGGGCGATCTGGTCATCACCTCCGGTGCGGTCCGACAGGAGGGCACGAGCGACGAGTACGTCCGCGAGGAGTACCCCGCAGTGGCCGACTACGAGGTCGTCTCCGCGCTCGTCGCGGCCGCAGAGCGGCTGGGATACGACTACCACGTCGGCGTGACGATGAGCGCCGATAGCTTCTACACGGGGCAGGGGCGTCCGGGGTTCGAGGGATTTCGACCACCCGACAGTGAGGGATTGGTCGAAGCGCTCAGAGACGCGAACGTCAAAAACATCGAGATGGAGGCAAGTACCATCCTGACGATCGCCACCGTCTACGGCCTCCGTGCGGGGGCGATCTGTACCGTCTACGCGAACCGCGTTACCGGACAGTTCCGAACGGCTGGGGAATCGCGGGCGGCCGAAACGGCTTCGCTTGCAGTCGCACTGTTGGCCCGGATGGACGCCGAAAAACGGCGGGCAGGAGTCGACCGCTGGCACGCGGGAATGTCGATCGAATAATCGTTCGTTTTGTAACTGGAACCCGACGAATTGTACACGAACGATCGGGACGCCGACGCGGGTTTCAAAGCCGATTTATCCCCTGGATTCAGAGACCAACGTATGACAGACCACGTCGTCGTCATCGGGGCCGGCTACGCCGGTGCCGGGGCGGTGAAGTCCTTCGAGGAGCGTGTCGAACCGGGTGAGGCGAAACTCACGTGGATCTCCGAACGCGATTATCATCTCGTCCTTCACGAAGTTCACCGAGCGATCAGCAATCCCGGCGTCGAATCGAAGATCGCAATTCCGATCGACGAAATAAAATCCGATTCGACGGACTTCATTCGCAGCCGGGTTACCGGCGTCGACACGGACGATCGATCGATTCAGCTCGAAGACGGCGATGCGGTTTCGTACGACTACCTCCTCGTGGCGATCGGCAGTCGCACGGCATTTTTCGGGATATCCGGCCTTCGGGAGCATTCACACACGTTGAAAAGTCTCGACGACGCCCGTGCGATCAACGAGGCGATCCGAAAGGCGTCGGATCGGGCGACACGAAACGACCCGGCGCAGGTGCTCATCGGTGGTGCCGGCCTCTCTGGCATCCAGACGGCGGGCGAAATCGCCGAATACCGGGACGAACACCGCGCCTCACTCGATATCAAACTCGTCGAAGGGCTCGATGAGATATTCCCGGGACAGGATCCGGAGGTACAGGGCGCGCTCAAAAAACGGCTGCTGGCACGGGACGTCGAGATACTCACGGGGGAGTTCATCTCGGAGGTCGACGACGAACACGTCTATCTGGGGGCGGACACTGAATTGGCCTACGACGTCCTCGTGTGGACCGGTGGAATCACCGGTCGCGAAGAGATCGCCGATTCGACGCTCGAGAAGGACGATCGCTCCCACCGTCTGTTTGCGGCGTCTGATTTCCAGACCAGCGACGATCGGGTCTTCGCGATCGGGGATTCGGCGCTCATCGATCAGGGGACCAACGACGTCGCACCACCGACGGCCCAGGCGGCGTGGCAAGCGGCGGCGGTCGCAGGCGAGAATCTCCTCCGGGCGTCGAGAGGGTCGCCGCTGAAGTCGTGGCAACACGAGGACAAGGGCACGGTCGTTTCCGTCGGCGAGGATGCGGTCGCCCACGACGTGCAGTACTCGCCGATCAACACCTTCGGCGGTCCGGCAGCGAAACTTTTGAAAAAGGCCATCGCAACCCGATGGATCGCGGACGTCTCCTCGCCGAAACGGGCGATGAAGGCGTTCTCCGAGATGTAAGACGTACGGCAGGTAGTGGCCGATCAGAAGATACGATTCGATCGAGAGATCCCGTCGTCGAGGCTAGATCGGTACGCTCAGTGTTCCGGTTCCTCTGCCGGCGCTCGCATGTCGTCTATCTGGAGGATCAGGATGTTGTTCGTGTCGTCTTTGCCGTCCAACGTTCCCGTGATGACGAGTTTCGAGAGGGGGGTCGGACCGACGATCACTTCGTCACCGTCGTGAAACTCCCGTGAGGACCCCTGGAGGTGTATTTCGGCACGACAGAGTTCCGGATGGTGGACGCTGGAGAGGTTTATCTCCTCTACGTTGGCGTTATCGACCTCTTCGTCGTTGTGAAACAGTGGAACGAAGGCCGGTTCGTCCATCTGCTGGACGTCGAGTGCCTCGTAGGCGTTCGCCGTCGGTTTGTATCCGCCCTTCGGACCGGGCACTCCCTCGACGAGCTGTAAGGCTTTCAGACTCTGCATTTGATTTCGAATCGTCCCCGGGTTTCGGTCTACTTCCTCGGCTATCGCTTCACCTTTGACCGCGTCTTCGGTCTCACGGTGAAGGTTGATAAGCGCCGTGAGAATCGATTTTTGGCTCGGTGTGAGCTCTATCGATGACATGATCGGTGATTGGTGAGCGACGTTCTTAAACCCGATGGAAACCTAACCCGGACTCGGAAACTTTTGTAGGTATCGAAGGTAATGTACACAATCGGTATCGTGTCTCACGCATTTCTTGGTGATTGTGGTCGGTTGTCAGATTTCTCAACCCTACCAGAGGGTGTCGGAACCCCACTGCTAAGTAGCCGGCTATACATCAGCACGCATGAGACGACGGGTGCGTATCATCGGTGCACCGATCGACTACGGATCGAATCGCAGAGGCGTCGACATGGGCCCCTCTGCGATTCGGTACGGCGGGGTAGCCGATCACCTCGCGGATGCGGGCGTCGAAACGATCGACGCGGGAGATCTCCTCGCACCGAGAGCCGAAGAACGCGATCCGAACGCGTCTCACCCGAACGTGGGAACCGCAATGTTTCTCAAAGAGATCGAGGAAGTCTGTGGTCGGCTGGCCGACGAGGTCAGTGATACGATCGGACACGGGGAGACGCCGTTGGTCCTCGGTGGCGACCACTCCGTCGCGATCGGTTCGCTTGCGGGCTCTAGCAGGGACGACACCATCGGTGCCGTGTGGTTCGACGCACACGCGGACATCAACACCCCCGAGAGCTCACAGAGCGGAAACGTCCACGGGATGCCCCTCGCGGCGGCGCTCGGGATCGGCACGTTCGGCGACATCGAGTGGGCGAATGCCCCCCAACTGTCCGAGTCGAACGTCGTTCTGGTTGGCATTCGGGACGTCGACGAGGCTGAAGCGTCGATCCTCGAAGACCGAGACGTGAGGCTCTTTACGATGAGCGACATCGACGAACGGGGGATCACCGACGTCACGAACGAGGCGCTGGATATCGCAACTGAGGGCGTCGACGGCGTTCACGTCAGTCTCGACCTCGATTGGCTCGACCCGAACGAGGCCCCAGGTGTCGGAACACCAGTGCGCGGGGGCGTCACGTATCGAGAAGCCCACTCCGCAATGGAACTGCTTGCGGCTCGCGACGTGATCAGATCCTTCGACCTCGTCGAGGTGAATCCGATTCTCGACGAGCACAACGAAACTGCGGAGTTAGCGACCGAGCTGGCTGCGAGCGCGTTCGGAAAGACGGTTCTTTAATTTCTTCTGTCGATTTCGCGTCCGACGTCGAGACAATTCTCCTGAATAATAAGTATTCTGTACGTTGTTTTAACTGTTTATGCAACAAATTTCCGCGTATGGCATCAAATATCCTTGTGCCGATCGACGAATCGGAACGATCGAAAGAGGCACTCGAATTTGCCCTACAGGAGTATCCGAACGCGAACATAACCGCCTTACACGTCATCGACCCAAGCGAGTTCCACGTCGGATCCGGTATCGAAGGCAGTCTCATCAGGGATTACGATCAGGTGCGTGAGAACTACGAAAACCGTGCGGCGAACCTTCTCGAAGACGCTCGTGACACCGCATCCGCACAGGGTATCGAAATCGAAACGGATCGAGTCGACGGGAGGGTGACGAGATCGATCGTCGAGTACGCGAGCGAACACGGCATGGACCAGATCATCATCGGCAGTCACGGACGGACCGGTGCGAGTAGAATCCTCCTCGGAAGCGTTGCCGAAAACGTCGTGCGACGCTCGCCAGTTCCGGTGACCGTCGTTCGGTAACGATCGGTCAGCTACGGTTTGTAGTTTCGACAGCGGCATCGCCGTACTGTCACTCGGTTCCGCACAGCCGTTATTGGACCGCGTCCGCGTCGGCGGATTCGATCATCTCGGCGGGTATCACGTCCAAGGAGGCCACCGAATCGCCGTCACCAAGGTCCATGACGATGACGCCCATCGTATTCCTCCCGACGCACGATATTCCTTCGATCGGGGTGCGCAGGATCTGGCCCGTTTCGCTCATCGCGACCAGTTGATCGTCTGGGCCCACAGATTCGATCGCACAGACGTCACCGTTTCGGACGTTCGTCTTGATGTCGATTAGCCCCTTTCCGTTTCGGGATTGGATTCGGTATTCGTCGACTGACGTGCGTTTTCCGTAGCCGTTTTCGGTCACCGTGAGTATCCACCTGTGACGGGCTGGATCGACGGCGGCGACCCCTGCGACCGTGTCGCCACCCGTGAGCGTAACGCCGCGCACGCCGCGTGCGCTCCGGCCCATCGGACGAACTTCGGTTTCGTCGAATCGAATCGCCATTCCACCTGCCGTCCCGATCACGAGCGTCCGATCGCCGTCTGTGACTTCGACGTCGACGAGTTCGTCGCCGTCTTCGAGTCTGAGTGCCCGAATGCCGGTCGAGAGGATGTTCTGGAACTCCGACACGCCGGTGCGTTTGACGTATCCATCACGCGTCACCATCGTGAGATATCGATCGCCCTCGAACGCATCGGCGGCGATCTCATCGCAGTTAACGACGGCGGCCAGCTCCTCGCCGTCGTCGAGGTCGAGCAGGTTGACCGCGGACTTTCCGCGTGCGGTACGAGACATCTCTGGGATCTGGAACGCCCGCAGTTCGTAGATTTGACCCTTGTTGGTAAAACAGAGCAGATAGTCGTGGCTGTTCGCCACGAAGACCGACGACACCCGATCGCCCTCTTTGAGATCGGCACCGATGATCCCCTTTCCACCGCGATTCTGCGCACGGAACGTCGAAAGAGACATTCGTTTGATGTAATCGTCCTCCGAGAGGACGACGACCACGTCCTGTTCGGGAATGAGATCCGCGTGGGCGACGGTTCCGGTGTCCTCGATGAACGAGGTGCGACGTTCGTCGGCGTACTCCTCGCGGATCTCCAGCAACTCGGCTTTGATGACGCCGAGGAGTTCGGATTCGTCCTCGAGGATTTCGGTGAGCCG
Organism: Halobacteriota archaeon; assembly: GCA_051747145.1. GTDB lineage: Archaea > Halobacteriota > Halobacteria > Halobacteriales > Haloferacaceae > JBNJFV01. Next base: position 2,253 of record JBNJFV010000030.1, on the reverse strand, counting down.
ATCGATCGTCGCCAGCACGTCCTCGTACTCGTCTTCGATCTCTTTGGTCTCCATGGAGGTGAGCGACCCAAGCTGCATGGAGACGATGTGGTCGACCTGCGGCTCCGAGAAATCGAACGCGTCGCGAAGCGCCGCCTTCGCGTCGGCGCGATCTGCCGCGTCCTGAATGATGTCGACCACTTCGTCGACGTTGTCGAGTGCGACGAGGCGACCTTCGAGGATGTGCGCTCGATCCTCCGCGGCTTCGAGATCGTACTGTGAGCGGCGACGAACGACCTCGCGACGGTGATCGACGTAGTGTTCCAGCGTCTCTTTCAGATCGAGGACCTGCGGCGTCCCGTCGACGAGCGCGAGGTTGATCACGCCGAACGTCGTTTCGAGATGGCTTTCCAGCAACTGGTTTTTCACGACCTCCGCCATCGCCCCCTGTTTGAGTTCGATCACGACGCGGATGCCGTCTCTGTCGGATTCGTCGCGGAGATCGCGTATCCCCTCGATCGCGCCGGCGTTGACGTCGTCGGCGATCCGCTCTATCATCCGTGCTTTGTTCGTCTGGTAGGGTAGCTCCGTGATGACGATCCGACCACTCTCCTCGTCGACTTCGAACTCCGCTCGCACACGGATTCGCCCTCGACCGGTTTTGTAGGCCCTGTGGACGCCGTTTCGTCCGACGACGTTCGCCCCCGTCGGGAAGTCCGGCCCCTTGACGTACGTCATGAGGTCTTCGATCGTACACGCCGGATCGTCGATGAGGTGGACCGTCGCGTCGATCACCTCCCCGAGGTTGTGCGGCGGAATGTTCGTCGACATCCCCACTGCGATCCCAGACGACCCGTTGACCAGCAGGTTCGGGACGGCTGCGGGCAGGACTGACGGCTCTTCGAGCCGATCGTCGTAGTTCGCCTGGAAGTCGACGGTGTCCTTTTCGAGGTCCGCTAACAGCTCCTCGGCGATCGGTGCCATCCGCGCCTCCGTGTACCGCATCGCCGCCGGCGGATCGCCGTCGACCGACCCGAAATTACCCTGTCCGTCGATCAGCGGATACCGCATCGAAAAGTCCTGCGCCATCCGGGCGAGCGTGTCGTAGATTGCGCTGTCGCCGTGGGGGTGGTAATCACCCATGGTCTCGCCGACGATCGAAGAGGACTTCCGGTGGCTCGACCCGGACGTCACGCCGGCTTCGTGCATCGCGTACAGAATGCGTCTGTGCACCGGTTTGAGCCCGTCGCGGACGTCGGGCAACGCCCGTCCCGCGATGACGCTCATCGCGTAGTCGATGTAAGACTGTTCCATCTCGTCTTCGATTCGCGCGGTTTCGATCCGCGCGGCCTCTACGTTCCCGTCCGTCGGATCCGGTAGTTCTGAACTCATTCGTTCCGTTAGATGTCGACCCACTCGGCGTCTGTCGCGTGGTCTTTGATGAACTGTTTTCGCGGCTCTACGGCGTCACCCATGAGGACCGAGAACATTCGGTCGGCCGCTGCGGCGTCCTCAATCGTGATCCGTTTCAGGATCCTGTGTTCTGGATCCATCGTGGTCTCCCACAGCTGATCGGGGTTCATCTCTCCGAGCCCCTTGAATCGCTGGACCTGCGTCGGATTGCCGTTACATTTTTCTTCGATAATTCGATCTCGTTGCGCCTCGGTCATCGCGTCGTAGGTCTCTCCCCGGTAGCGAACCCGATACAGCGGCGGTCGCGCGGCGTAGACGTACCCCGCCTCGATGAGCGGCTTCATGTGCCGATACAGCAGCGTCAGTAACAACGTCCTGATGTGTGCGCCGTCGACATCGGCGTCGGTCATGACGATTATCTTGTGGTATCTGACGTCGTCGATGTCGAACTCCTCGCCGACTCCCGCGCCGATCGCGGTGATGAGCGCCCGAATCTCGTTGTTCTCCAAAATCCGATCGAGCCGGTGTTTCTCGACGTTGAGGATCTTCCCCCGAAGCGGGAGGATCGCCTGATTTCGTCGATCCCGACCCTGCTTTGCGCTCCCGCCGGCAGAATCGCCCTCCACGACGAACAGCTCTGACTCGGCGGGATCGCGAGACTGACAGTCGGCGAGTTTGCCGGGCAGCGCCGTCGATTCGAGCGCCGACTTTCGGCGGGTCAGCTCTTCGGCCTTCTTCGCGGCTTTTCGCGCCCGCGCGGCCTCTGCGGCCTTTTTGACGACCGTCCGGGCCACCTGCGGGTGTTCTTCGAAGAACGTCGAGAGGTTCTTGTGGGTCGCACTCTCGACGATGCCTCGGACC
>JBNJFV010000029.1:0-20620 GCA_051747145.1 Halobacteriota archaeon | reverse complement strand
GCGGTTCGTTTTTCGCCGAACAGTAGTTGTAAATATGTCCAAATCAATCGGATGATATGTACATACCATCCGGCGCGGAAATCGATCGCCTTTGTTCGACGTACGATATTCCCGTCGGCGAAGGCGAACTCGATGGGATTCGTACCAATCTAGAACAGTTTCTCCGTGACGTCGACGACATCGAGACCTTATCGATGGAAACAGTGCAACCAGATTGTGCTGACCGCGAGTGGTGGCTTCCCGATACCGACGCGGATCCGTACAACGCGGTGAATTTCGAATGTCACGTTCCCCCAACTGACGGGGATGGCGGCCTGCTATCGGGTATGGAGGTCGGACTCAAAGACGTGATCGCTGTCGGTGGGGTACCGATGGAAGGTGGATCAGGCGTACTCGCCGGGTTCGTCCCGCAGTTGGACGCGACGATCACGCGACGCCTCCGGGATGAAGGAGCGACGATAACTGCGAAATTGAATCTCGATCAGCTGGCCGGAAGCGCCCGGGGGACGACCGGAAATCGGGGGCCAGTCTACAATCCACACGACGCCGATCGGACTGCGGGTGGATCTTCCGGCGGCAGTGCCGCTGCGGTTCAAACGAATCAGGTCGATATCGCAATCGGTACTGACACCGGAGGATCGGTCCGCATACCGGCGGCGTTCTGCGGCGTGGCGGCGATAAAACCGACATATGGAGTTGTACCGTTGACCGGCATTGTAGAAAACACGTACACACAGGATCACCCCGGCATCTTTGCGACGGAGATCGAGAAACTCAAAGCGTCTCTCGAGTGTCTCGCTGGACGCGACCCTGCAGACCCTGCCAGCGTACAGGCTGCCGGTCACCCGAAGTATTCGATCGGTGGATACGTCGACGCAACCCCTCCAGAGCCGGAAGCGGTGACGATCGGCGTCCTACAAGAGGGGTTCGGTTCGGGCGTTCGCGAAGAAGTCGAAGACGAGATTTATCGCGTCCTCGATGATCTCGGTCGCGACGGGATGACGATCGAACGTGTTTCGGTTCCGCACTTCGAATTTGGGAAACCCATTAAAAACATTCTGAGCTTCTGTGAGCTCACAGCTCACTGGCGTGACCGAGCGGCTCCGCTTCGTCGGGGCGGAACAGTGGACGAAGCGTATCAGGCGGCGTTTTCGAGGGGTGCCAAGGGAGCGACCGTCAGCGATCTCCATCCGTTCTACAAGTCGAAATTACTTGCCGGGGCAACCGTCCTCGAGCAGACTGGAGGTCGGTATTACACGCGTGCTCAAAACGCCCGCGAATTCCTCCATGCGGAGTTCGTGTCAGCGTTGGAGGGTGTGGACATCCTCGCGTTCCCGACGATGCCAGACGTCGCTCCACGGATTGCGGACGCGGATACACCCGGCTTCGATTACGCTCGTAACACGCGTGCGGCCGACGTCACGAGGCTTCCCGCACTCACAGTACCAGCTGGGACTGTCGACGGTCTGCCGATTGGATTGCAACTCATGTCCGAGTCGTTCACCGAGCGCAAGCTACTCGCGCACGCGTCCACTATCGTCGATCGGCTTTGAGGGCGGTGTGACTCATGGGAACTGGCGTCGATTCCTCTCGTGGAACCGATGTCCGTCGACTAGTGGGGAGTAACTGTACTTCAGACTGGCTACGTGATCCCCTCTCACTTGATGGGCCGTCTCGATCGATGAGTGCCATTACTACTGTAGTATTGTAATGGTCTGTGCGGGCCGGATGACTGACGCGTTTCGAATGTTATTAGTGATCGCGATCCTTCTGGATCTTATTCGATTCGAACGATGATGGGGACATACGACTGACTGAATCGAGTGGTGGTTGTTTCGTCGGCGCGAACCCAAAGAGCGTCAACGGTCAGAATACGACCACCACCGAATTTTCTCACAACGTATCGGATTGTTGGTACATGTTGATGTTTACCTCGATGTCGTCGGCGACGTCCATGACTTTCTGAGGAAGCTCTTCTTCGAAGCGCGTTCCCTGCATTCGACTTTTTGGACCTGAGAGACTCACTGCCCCCATTACGTCGCCGTCAGATCCGCTGATGACTGCTCCGATCGCTTTCAGCCCGGTGACTTCTTCTTCGAGATTCGTCGCATAACCCTGTTCTCTAACATCTCGTAGCTCTCGGTGGAGCTGTGCTCTGTCGGTGATCGTGTTCGGGGTGCGCTCTCGCAAGCCGACCTCATCGATTATCTGTTCGACTGTGGATTCAGATAACTGTGCGAGAATGGCCTTACCGGCGGCGGTGTGATGTAGACCAAGTGGGTTTCGTTTCATTTCGTTTGGATACACCAATTTGCGCGCTTTCTCACCCTGTGCGAGGTAGAGAATGATTCCATATCCATGTTGTTCGGTGATTAACTGTGCGTATTCACCGGTCTCTTCTACCAATTTATCAACTTCCTCTCGACCGAATTGGTACAATAATGTCTCATGCCTAACGTGTTCTCCCATTAGCACGAATCGGGGGCTGAGGTCGTACCTATTCTCTTCTTTGACAACGTATTCGTTCTCGTATAGCGTTGCTAGATGGTTGTAGGCACCTCCCTTCGAAAGGTCTAGGTGATTGGCCATTTCAGTTACTGTCGCACCGTTGAGTTCAATCAGGCTGTTAATTACCTCCAAGGTTGTTGTGGACGTTTGAAGCGTCCGGGGCCGATCGGTGGGCGTGCGATTGCCTGGCATCGTATGGTTGTCGTGGGCCACACCTATATTTGTTTGCACACTGCAAACGCGAACGCAGATGAGTTGCCCCGGAATTTTTGGGAATCAATATCCTTTTTTAAAAACCCCCGATTTTGTCATTTAATGTCATGGTGGTAACATTCCCACACGACATTTTCAAGAGCCGATCTCCAGCTACATTGAGTGTTTTAAGTCCTCGCAATCTGTTTGCATCCCACAAACAACTTATCTTTCATTGTTCTCACTAAATCGAACGATCGTCTCTTATTTCAGTTTACAATGACTACTTTCTATTTTATAGGATTATTTCAATACACATGTGAGAATACGATTGTCTATGAGTTATGGGAACCATGTTCATACCTCGCAAACAACGGTAGTCACCCGAGAGTTCGAAAGGACCAGTTCGTGGTGTCGGCGAGGGACGGAGGGGCATTGGGTGTCTGTGAACTACGATGACGAGTCAAATAGTCAGCGAGGTTGTTGGATCCTGCGTCGTGATTTATCGCGTCATGACTTCTAGAAGAATCAACTTGCGCATCGACCGAAAATGTCAGTCAATTCAGTTACTACTGGCTACTGGTCCACCCGTATCCGCGGATCGATGACACCGTATACGAGATCGACGATGAAGTTCGAAATGATGACAAACGCTGCCACGACGAAGAAGACGAACATGACGACTGGGTAGTCACGACCGAGGACCGACTCTACCAACAACCATCCGATACCGGGCCAGTTGAACACTGTCTCGATCAACACGAGTCCACCGAGTGCTCTGGCAAGGGATACCGGATAGATCGTGATCAGGGGTAGACTGGCGTGTTTGGCCACGTGACGAAGTCGTTTAACGGTCGGAAGACCGGTCAACCGGTGGTACTCCGTGTAATCTTGCCCTGTCACTTCAACGACGCTCGTTCGCATGATAAGAGATGGGATGAAAAGATACCTACAGACGACCGCTGAAAACGGAAGAATGTAGTGCATGGCGAAATTGGTCGTGAAATACGGCTCCCACCACGTATCGAACTGATCTGCGATGTTCGGCGATAACATCCCTGACGTGGGGAAGAGTCCACCCCACACGGCGAAGACGATGATGAGCACAATCGCGATGAAAAATGAGGGGAACGAACCGGCACTGATGACCGGTACGATACCGTACCGTTCCACTTTACTCCCGCGCTTGCTTCCTGTAATGGTCCCGATCAACGCACCGAGAATATACGTGAATGTCATTGCGGGGGCGACTAGTATGAACGTGTTGAATATTCGCATCTTCACCAGTTCCCACACGTCTACTCGATACACTGGGGATTCGCCGAGATCGGCTTGTAGGAAATTCACGAGGTAGTGGTAGTACTGGACGTGAAGCGGATCGTTGAGCCCCCACTGGTCTCGAATCCGTTCGAGGACTTGCTCGTCGGCACCGGCTACGGCCATCTGAGCAGTGAAATCTCCGGGCATCATCCGAAAGAGCAAGAACAATCCCGTCAGGACGAGCCACAGCATCAGGATGGTTTGCACCGTCCGGATGATGAAGAATCGCTTCAGCGACGCCATTTACTCGTCACCCTCCTCACGACCCGGTGGAACCGCTGTACTCGCTGTCAATGTCGAACGATACGCCCGTTCGTGGTGGGTTACGATATGAGCTGGTTTCATCGGTATCTTACTGTATGAGCGTTTCATGGTCCTCTTCCCGATTCTGTTGGTGGTCGTAGTAGTGATGACACGCCACGTGCCATTCGGATTCGTGTTCGATGTAATTCGGCGTGATCTCGCAAATGCTTTCGAAACGGTTTCGAAGTTGTTCGAGGGCAGCCTCTCGATCACCACGAACGTACGCGACCAACGCGTCGTCGAGAACTGCTGCGTTCTCCCCCCACAGTTCGTGGTCGAAATATTCGCTTTTGACCGCTCCTGCGACTTCGTTTGCGTCCGGATTGCTCCCTTCGAGTAGCTCCCGAATTCGATCGAGTTCAATCTCATCACGAGCAAGCGCTTCTCGAAAGGCCATCGTTTCCCTGAAAGCGTTCTGATCTATGTCCAGACGGTCCGGCGGTATTACGTCCGGACAACGATCTCGAAATCGACATCCTTCACCGAGTTCGATCGGATCACGAGGAGCGCCAGACATCTCCGTTCGTTCCCGGTTGTGGTGGGGGTCTGGAATCGGAACCGCCGAGACGAGCGCGTTCGTGTAGGGGTGTTTTGGTTCCGACAGAAGATCATCCGTCGGTGCCGTCTCGACGATCCGTCCGAGGTACATCACGTTCACAATCTCGGAGATGTACGAGACGGTCGAGAGGTCGTGAGAGATGTATATCATCGAAACGCCGTACTCCTCTGTCAACTCTTTCATCATGTTCAACACTGCCGCCTGTGTCGAAACGTCGAGCATCGATACCGGTTCGTCCGCGAGGATAACGTCCGGTTCGAGTATCAGTGCGCGCCCGATTGCGACCCGTTGTTTTTCGCCCCCGCTGAGATTCATTGGTTTTCTCTTGAGGTATTTGTCGGGCGGACTCAGCTCCACTTCCTCTAGAATTTCACGTACCTTTTCATCTCGATTTCCGATGTCGTGTATACGAAGCGGTTCCTTTAACGAATCTTCGATCGTCATCTTTGGATCCAGACAGTTGAACGGATCCTGAAAGATAACTTGCACGTTACGGCGGTACTCCTTCCAGTCGGCTTTCGAAAACTCCGACACCGGTCGACCGTTGTAGATGATTTCTCCGTCAGTCATCTCGTGAAGTCCGATCAAGGTGAGAAGCAGTGTCGATTTCCCACAGCCGCTCTCGCCGATCACGGCGATCGATTCGTTGCGATCGAGGGTGAACGAAATGTCATCTACGGCCTGGATTTGCGCCGGGTCCCGGCGCAACAACATGTCCACGATGTTCGTGCTCTCCTCGAAATACTTTTTGAGGTTTCTGATTTCCAAAACCGGTTGCGAATCACTCATTGGTTCGTTCCTCCGCTCTCGGACGCAGGTGGTCTGGTTTCACTTTCCGTTCCATCTCGCTCGTCGTGTTCTCCTGATTGATACAGTTCGTACGCAGAATCTTTTCGGAAACAACTCGCTGCGTGTGTCGGATCACCGTCGTCGATCTGTTCGGTTGGTGGTGCAGAATTTCGACACTCTTCGATCGCCCACGGACAGCGATCGACGAAGCTACAGAAGTTGACTTCGCCGACGAGTTCGGGCGGATACCCTTCGATCACCTCTAGGTCCCGATCGGGTTCACGGACGTCAGGAAACGCCTCTTTGAACATAAACGCGTATGGATGTCTGGGGTTATCGTGAACGGCTGTCACGGAGCCGCGTTCGCTGACTTGACTGGCGTGCATGATCGCGACGCTGTCGCAGGATTCGAAGATGACGCTGATATCGTGTGTAATAAGCAGGATGCTCGTGTCGAGTTCGTCTTTCATCGTATCGAGGTGTTTGAATATCTGATCCTGCATGATCACGTCCAGGGCGGTCGTCGGTTCGTCTGCGATGACGAGGTCTGGCTCGAGAAACAACGCGAGCGCGATTATCGCACGTTGTTGCATCCCGCCCGAGAACTGGTGTGGATAATCGTCGATGCGGCTTTCCTGTAGCCCGACAATATCGAATACGTCCTTGAGACGATCGCGGATCTGTGAATCCGAAAGGTCGGTGTGCACTGTCGCGATCTCGGCGGCTTGTTCGCTCACGCGCTGAAGCGGGTCCAGGCTGTTCATCGAACTTTGTGGGATCCAGGAAATCTCTTTCCACCGAAGCTTTTCGTTCAGCTGTGTTTCGGTGAAGTCTTCGATCGGCTCTCCTCTGTACCGGATCGTTCCCGAGGTGATCTGTCCATTGGAGTCGAGCCCACCGATGATCGACTTTGCGATCGTACTTTTCCCCGACCCGGATTCGCCCGCAAGTCCGAAAAACTCTCCCTCGTTGATCGTAAACGAGACGTTCGATGCAGCAGTCAACATCCCGCCTGCGGTTTCGTACTGGACGGTCAAATCTTCGACTTCGAGTAGTGGTTCTGTCATAGTATTACGCACTCACCACGTCTGCTTCGACGGCGTCCGAATCGTCACTAATTAGCTCTTCGTATCCTCGGCCGAACATAAATGTAGACAACACGGTGATTCCGATTAGGATCCCGGGGGTAATCGACCACCACGGTGCGGCCGCCATGTATCCGGAATCGAAGGCGTTCCGTATCATCACGCCCCAGGACGGAACGAACGGATCGGCGACGCCGAGGAACGTCAGGCTCGCCTGCAACATAATCGCGTATCCGACACCCATCGCCAAAAAGAAGATCGCCATCGGTGCGACGTTCGGAAGAATGTGTTTGATGATGATCCTCGGCGTACTCGCTCCCGTCGCTTGTGCCACTTTCACGAACGGGTACTGTTTTACCTGCATCGTTTGCGCACGTATGACGCGGGCTGCTCCCCGCCAAAGGATTAGCCCGATAACAAGTATCGAAGAGAGAAAGCCGATTCCCATAAACGTTATCAGCACGATCGCAAAGGGAATCAACGGAACTCCGTAGACGAAGTCGGTAAACCGCATGAGGATAGTTTCCGTCCGTCCACCGACGTATCCTGCCGTAAGACCGATCGACGTGCCGATGGTGAGTATCAAACCACCTCCGATAATGCCTGTCAAAACGGTTGGGCGCGCACCGATGAGTAATCGCGAGAAAACGTCATATCCCGCGTGCGTGGTCCCGAGTAAATGCTCCGAAGAAGGTGCATCCGCCCGTTTGAGGTCACCGTTTTCGTCGTAGTGTGTTTCACTCACTTCGTACGGTGCGATGGCCGGACCGACGATTCCCATCACGACGATCAACATAAGTATAGTGAAATAAAACGCCGTCGTCCGATCGCGCAACATCTTCCGCAACGCAGCTACTGTATTCCTAGTTATATGATTGTCTACAATTCCTGCTAAACGATCAGGTACGTTTTCCGTTACCCTGGCACGTAATGGCATCCGTGAGGAAACAATTTCTGAACAGAGATATATAACTTTTCATCAAACAGTTGATAATAGTGGGGAATGCGTTATAGGATCTAATAACACATATGGGTTATTATTGGACGTGTAGTCGATTATGGAGTCATTGGTGTGGTTTTGATAAAACCCGCACGTATCTACGACGTTTATCATTGATATTTCGGTAGGATCATACCAGCCTACTCGTTCACGTTCGTAGGGTAGCAATACGCGACCCCGACACGTCATAAGTCATCGATGCCGTTTATTTTTATATCTGAACTCGGTACGAACAAACATGGTGTTCGATACCATTGGTCGTTCCGGAGTAGATTGGGCAGGTATGACGTATCGAGACGTATCTTCGAAGGCCAAACAAGACGGATCGATACTTATCGTCCCCGTGGGAAGTTTAGAACAGCACGGTCATCACTTACCGACAGCCACTGACACGATCCTCGTCGACGCGGTCGTTCACGGAGGCGCGAAGGCAGTGGCAGAGGAGATTCCGGTGCTCGTTACGCCACCGATCTGGACTGGTTTTTCTGCTCACCATCTTCCTGTTGGTGGCACTGTTTCCATCGATCACTCCCAATTGATAGATATACTCTCTTCAGTCGCGGATACTGCCGCTGAAAATGGTTTTGATGCCCTGTTTTTCGTGAACGGTCACGGCGGTAACGCCGCGGCTGTCTCTTGCGCCACGGAAGCCGTCGGTGCGTCACACCCGGACCTGCAAGTCCTCGGGACGACGTACTTCGATCTCGGATCGGACCGGATCGATGCGATACGAAAAAGCGACCACGGTGGCGCAGGTCACGCTGGCGAGGTCGAAACGTCGATGATCCTGTACCTCCGCCCGGAACTCGTCCGAGAGAGCGACGTGACGGGCACACCGTGGGAAACAGAGTACGATCGGACCCGTGCGGATCTCACGGTTTCGGGCCCGCTGTCGGTGTATCTCTCATTCGATGAGATGAGCGAAACAGGCTCGGTCGGTGAACCCGAAGCCGCGTCTGCCGAAAATGGGAAACTGTTCTACGAGGTCTTCGTCGACGAAATCGAGACCGTGATTCGTCGGGCCCACGATGCGGCGATATCCCGAACTGAGGGGTGACGTGCGTGACGACGGAGTTTGTTCTCGTGTTAATCGCAGACACACGTCTGCGATGTAGCAATGGCCTTCGTATCACCACAGCATCGGCCTCATCTGACACCTTCCGTCGTGTTGCCAGTAGCCACACTGGTAAACGTACATCAACAATTCGATCTCGAGACCGCCGAACTGTTTCTCGAACAGGTCGTGGCTCAATCCATTCACTTCGAAGGGATCAAAACGGGTGCCGAGACGGACGTTACGTTTCTCGGTAAGAAATCGCGTAATCAAATGAATAATAAGCACCGGTACGAATGAAAACGAAGTACATGTTACACGAAGCGCCGCTTGCGGAAACAGTGGATGCGTTACGAACGGGACGGCTCGAACTGAACGAGTACATTGACGAACTCGAGGATCGGGCTGGCTCGGTGGAGCCGGAGATTCGATCGCTCGTCCCCGAACCAGATCGCTGGGATCGAGTACGGGCCGCGACTGCGGATCTCGAGGATCGCTATCCGAACCCAGCCGATCGGCCGCCGCTGTACGGGGTTCCGATCGGTGTGAAAGACATCTTCCACGCCGACGGATTCCAGACCCGCGCAGGTTCGGACCTCCCACCCGAGACGCTTGCCGGCGAGGAAGCAGAGTCTGTACGGACGCTTCGACGCGCCGGTGGGGTAGTTCTCGGTAAAACGGTGACGACGGAGTTTGCACATTTCGAACCAGGTCCGACGCGGAACCCGAACAACACGGACCACACGCCGGGGGGATCGAGCAGCGGTTCGGCCGCCGCAGTCGCGGCCGGTCTCTGTCCGGTCGCATTCGGCAGTCAGACGATTGGATCTATCGTCCGTCCCGCGGCCTTCTGTGGCGTTGTTGGATTCAAACCGAGTTATGGGCGAATCTCAACTGCGGGTGTGATTCCGTTGTCGACGTCGGTCGATCACGTCGGATTTTTCACCCAAGACACGGCCGGTGCAGCACTCGTTGCCGCATTGTTGTGCGAAGAGTGGCGGCCAGTCCCCGAACCGAAAGAGCGACCGACTCTCGGCGTCCCGGTCGGGCCGTACCTCCAACAGGCGTCCGAAACTGCGCTGGAGGCGTTCGAAACCCACGTTGGACGCCTCGAATCAGTGGGGTACGACGTCGAGCGGATAGCGACGTTCGAGTCGATAGATGCCATTAATGAACGACACGAACAGCTCGTCGCGGCGGATGCCGCGCTTGCACACGAACAGTGGTACCGAACGCACAAATCGAGCTACTCGGAAAACTTCAGCGAACTCATAACGGACGGTTTTTCGGTGTCTGTCGCGCAGATCGCACGGAGCAGACGTAGCCGTCACGACCTTCGATCGGCACTCACGGAGTCACTGGACGAGCACGATGTCGACATGTGGATCGCTCCTGCGGCGCCCGGTCCCGCTCCGGAGGGGATCGACACGACTGGCGATCCGGTCATGAACCTCCCGTGGACTCACGCCGGATTGCCGACGATCGCTGTGCCGGCCGACAAAACGGAAACTGGCCTCCCGCTTGGGATCCAGTGTGCCGGCCGGTTCGGCGCAGACGAAGACGTCCTTCGGTGGAGCCATGGTATTGCCGACGCCCTCGAGAAGGTCTAGACACCGCGACCGGGCAACTACCGTCCCTCGGACGTATCGGTCATAGACGGTCCCACCCTGAACGAAACCGCTTTGAAGGGGACGCGATCGGCCGTGTTCTCCCAGTCAAATTCGGGACTCGATTAAAGGTACGCTTTCGATATCGATGCCCCGACCGTGTAGTTCGGATCGACCATATTCCCGAGGCGGACACGTCCGGCTTGCGTGAGAAACATGTACGCGTCCCACGTGTCGAAGCCGTACTCGTCTACCAGCCAGTGGGTGAGGTCCGCGTATGCGATCCGGGCTGCATCTTCCATCGGCCGCGCGCTACCGATACTCATGATGAACTGGTCAGTCTCGAGTCTGGGCCATTCTAGGGGGTAATCGTTTTCCACGTCGATCGTGATTGTCGTGGTCGTCGCCTGTTCGATAGCGACGCCACAGAGTTCGCCGTCTCCCTGGGTAGCGTGACAGTCACCGAGGTACAGGTATCCGCCATCAACGTTCACCGGTAGGTACAAAGTTGCGCCCGGACCGACGTCCGGCAGGTCCATATTTCCCCCGTGAGTGGACGGCGTGAGGGACTGTATCGCTTCGAGTTCGGGGGCCGTCCCGATCGTTCCGACGAACGGTTCGTACGGGAGGGTGATGTCATCGTCCCAATCAATACCGTCTGTCGTCACCTCGACCGTTTTGACGATCTCTGGAAGGGGATCATGTAACATCGCTGTCTGGTCTGTCGCGGTAAGTCCTCCGAAGTACGGTACTAAACAGGTCTTTCCTCGTGGCTGTACACCACGGGGTTCGATCGAGTCGATCGTTACGGCTAGTGCATCACCCTTCGTTGCCCCGGTAACGGCGATCGGCCCGTTGACGGGATTTATATACGGCATCTCGAGCACCTCACTCGGGGTGTCATCTTCGCTTGTGATTTTACCACCGAACGCATCGACGGTTTCGACGGCGATCGTCTCACCGGGATCGATTTCGAGCGTGGGCTCGGTGTACGGTCCGATCGTGTAGCTGTACTCGTCTATCGGTTTCTCGGGGAGTTCGTGTGTTATCATTGTATCTACTGACCATCACTCATTTCAAAATGAATACGGGTTCGTCATTTTTCGATCGGTTCCGCCAGATCGAGGACGGCGTTTGCCAGGGTATTCCCGGCACTGTAACAATCTGGCCAACTCGTGTACTCGTCTTCCGTGTGACTTTTCCCGTCCTCGCTGACAGAGAATACCATCGCCGTGTCGCAGATGCTTGCGACGTTGGTCGCGTCGTGTCCGGCGCCGCTGATTAGTTGAAGACTGTCGTACCCGAGATCGACGGCCGCCCGTTGGACTGCCTGGACGCAACGATCGGAGAAATCGACGCTCGGTGCTCGCATTAAGTGTTCGATGTCGACATCGACACCCTCGCGTTCGGCCGCATATTCCGCTTCCCGCACAGCGCATGCAGCTGCACGCTCTACGACGTCGTCGTCGGGATCCCGAATGTCCCACGTTGCAGTCACCGAGTCGGGGACGATGTTTATCGAGTTCGGGTTTAGTTCGATCGAACCCGTAGTCCCAACCGTCCGATGGCCGAGCGTCGGTGCGAATCGTCTGATTCCGGTTATGAAGTCCGCCGCTGCAACCAACGCGTCGTTTCGCATGTGCATCGGTGTCGTTCCTGCATGATTCGCCTGTCCACTAAACGTCGCTTGTCCCCACGTGAACCCGACTATATCGGTTACCACCCCGACGTCTTTGTCCTGTTGATCAAGCACCGGCCCCTGTTCAATGTGTAATTCGAGGTACGCCTCGTACGGTTCGGCCGGTTCGGCCGGTTCGTCGCCACAGTAGCCGATTCGCTCGAGTTCGTCAATCAGCTTGTTACCATCCCGATCCGTCTTTTCGTACTCGGTTTCGAGATCGTGTGCCCCAGCCCACACCCCGCTCCCTTGCATCGCTGGCGGAAACCGTGATCCCTCTTCGTTAGTCCAGTTGACGATCTCAATTGGGTGTCGCGTCTCGATGCTTTCGTCTTCGAGCGTTCGCAACAGTTCTAGTGCCGAAATGACTCCGAGTGGTCCGTCGTATATTCCGCCGTAGGGTTGTGAATCCAGGTGCGATCCAACCAACACCGGGGCAGCGTCCGGATCATTTCCCGGTCGACGGCCGAAGGTGTTCCCGAACTCGTCAATCCGCACCGACAGATCCAACGCTGTTAACTGATCGACGAACCAGTCTCGGATTTCACGATCAGCGTCCGATAGGGTCAGCCGGTGGAGACCACCGCCTTCGGTTGCCCCTATCTGTGCTTGTTCTTGCATCGTTTCGATAAACCGATCGTTATTGATAGCGATTCGCACGGAATATTCTATTCTCCCCATATTCATAAAAATATAGCACGCACACCAAACGGACGTCCTGTGTGGGCGAGTCGACGTTTGTCAGTCGAACGTTCGATCGTGCAACGTTTCGATCTCACTTTCGAGTGCGTCTCGGAGTGGGACACCGACGAATCTGGAGTCGACGGTACCGTTGGTGGTGAAAAGCGTTGTCGGGGCTCCGACGACGTTGTACTGCTGGTTGAGTAAATTCTTGTCATCGGGTCCATATACAGCGAGAAGGTGGATATCCTCGATATCGTAGTCGATAACTATTTCCTCTAGATCCCGACGAACAGTATCACACGGGTCACAATCCTCACGCCAAACGTACACGACTGCTCTACGACAGGAACTTACGAGTGTGACGAGATCATCTCCTCCAACCGGAATGAACCCGTCTGGCGCACCACCCGCGGGCGGAACGCCGTCTTCGAGCTGCCCGATCAAGATCGAAAGCGTCAACATCTGCATTGGCGCAAGCGTGTCGTCGAACTCGCTGAGTGCAAAGTACCTCGATAGAAGATCGGTGTCGTACTCTGTCCGTTCACACAGGAGCCGTGCTCTAACTGTATCGCCTATCAGCTCCGACATCGTGTCCCGTATCTGGTCGTCGGCGGCGCTTTGGATTTCAGACCTCCAGCGGTCGATTGACTCGACGGCTCTCTTTGAGAGCCGAACTGCCCCACCGGGTGATAATTCGAATACGCCGTTTTCCACGAGGTGATCGACTCTGTCTTCCGGAGCCATACCGATACCTGCAGCGACCAGCATATAAATTCTCTCCGTCGACATCTGTTCCCAGTCGAGCGTTGCAATCGGAGGCGTCGGTACCGCTGTGATCGACCCGATGGTATCTGGTTTGTTTCCATCCATTCAAAAATAACGAATTTGATGCGTATTTTTACGCAATTTAATGAGTGGTGTCGTTCGAATACTGACCCGGAAAATATTGAGTACTAATATAATTATAATGTCTCGTTTCGAAACGATTATACTATGGTAGCCTGTTTCTTATCCCATGTCATATAGTGACATGAGTAGCGGTTCCACGCTCGATCGACGGACAGTGTTACAGGCAATCGGTGGGGCAAGTTCTGTGGCCCTGGCTGGTTGTCTCGGTGACGACGACGGGGACATGAACGGAGAACGCGTGCCGACGCTTCAAATTGAATATTGGGGTGACTACGGCGGGTTTACGACGACCCAAGAACAGATGGCACCTGTCATGGAGAACAATATTGAGGAACATCTGGGTGTCGATGTCGACATCGTTCCGGTCGACATTTCGACACAGCTGTCTCAACAGGCGGCAGACGAAAATCGTGACACTGACGTTACGTTCTCGTGGTGGGTTCCGACTGCGGATCGAATCGATCCCAACGAATTGTTCGACAATCTCAGACTCGACTGGGCAGGTGCAAACGGAAAATCCAATTACAACAACTGGGCCAACTGTGAGTACACCGAGTTGCAAATCGGACAAGTATCCGCCAATAGCGAGGAAGAACGCTGGGACATGGTCCACGACGCGATAGGAGTCGCCGCCGAAGAATGCGTCACTATAAACCTCTGTCCAGTCGCGAATATCGGTGCGTGGCGAACGGATTTAGTCGAGATGGGCGGTGTCGGTCAGGGTGGGATTGCCCGATCGAACGCTGAGTGGGTGTTCAAATCTGAACTCACCGATCCAGATAGCGATCAATTGATAATCGGGATTGATCCGATTGCGACTGAGACGACGAACTTCCCGACGCATTCGGCGTCAATGCCTGAAGCGATGTGGCAGCACATCATTCACTCGCCGATCCACAAGTACAACGAGAACTACGAACTCGTTGAGTTGCTTGGATCGGTCGACATTGTCGGTCCACAGGAGGTAGTCGTGGAACTGTTTGACGACGCGGCCTTCTCGAATGGCGATCCGGTCACAGCTAGCGACGTGAAATTCACGTTCGAACAGGTACTTCGCGGCGGTGAAGCGGGCGCGTATCCCGGCGCTGCCGACGTGCCGTACGACGAGATTACGGTCGTTGACGAGCAGACCTGCCAGTTCACGTTTACGGAAAACTACATCCCGTTCGCTGAGACAACGCTTATGCGATGGGGTATCTGGCACGAGCAGTCATTCAGAGATGCCGGTGCTGTAGACGATCCCGCCGATGCGACGTTTGAACTCCCGATCGCCAGTTCCGGACCTCTTGAAGTGGTTTCGCTCGAATCGGGGACGAGGCTCGTGTGTGAACCACACGACGGTCACCCGGAGTACGAGGCGGCTCAACCGATCATCTTCGAAGCGTATCGCAACGAAGAAAGCATGATCAACGCACTTGAGGCAGGTGAAGCCCACATCGCTCCCGAGATTTCACCACCCAATGCGACTCGCGTGAACGACCAGATTGATAATGCGGAAGCTGGCTTCCAGGAAACTCATACCGCGTTCGTATTACAACCCGCAAGCCACATCGCACCGGGTAAGTTCACCGAGTTCAGGCAGGCGATGGCGGCAGTGATCAACCGTCAAGAGATGATTAACATCGCCTTCGATGGTGAGGTGGAACCAGAGATGTACGGCACGTACATTTCGAAGATTCACCCGAATTATCCACCAACAGACGACCTGTACCAAATGGCGGACGACCCATCCGGAAGCCCCGAACGAGGTAAGCAAATTCTCGAGGATGCCGGGTGGCAATGGGACGACGATGGGAACCTCTACTACCCACCTGATGCGGACCTCGATCCGCTTTGGGAGCAGGGAGATGTGCCTTCGGCCGACGACTTCCCGTGTATCGACGAACTCGGGCTCGATCCGTGACCTGTCCCCGAGCGTTTCGGAAACGTCAATCGTCCCATTGGTCGTAAGTCACGTCGTGTGTGCTCCATTTTGTATTACCATATTTTAACAGAATATCTTTCAAAAGTATTTCTCTGAAAATTAATTTGTCGACGTCAACTGTATGTGGATGTTTCACCATGGCATTTCTCGTTTGTAACGAATCAACCGGAGACCTTTGGTTCTGCAATCACCGTAACACGTACTCAAATTCCATTAGTATCAATTTACTTTATATGCTGAGTATATTCTATTATTTGTAGATTATGAGTTACAATGACAATTGTACTGAATTGATCGATCCGGATCGATCACTCCTGCGTTCAAAGACATTTCATTTCCACGTTCGGTAGCTGGACTTCCTGTCGTGAGCCACAACCGAAGATAACTGATTGGGAGTACTTGAGACGTCGTAAACACCGTTGAGACGAGCCCGATCGTGTGACGAGTTCACGCTGATGAGCCGATCCCAACTTCATGTCGTACGTTTCTCGCCCCGTCAAAATTTAGTAAAACTCATGACGTTTCTGTATTTCTACCAAATTTATTATGTTTCATAATTGCCCCCTCGATCGGTTCGTGACCGAACTGTTCGAGCCAGTTGTCAAACGGATATCGCGACTCCGTACCAACTGGCGAGACCGGACTGTGTGGCCAGGTTCTTGTAGGCGACCAACGCACCCAGCAGTTGCGTGTGCGTTTCCTTCACGTATTCGAGTGCGGCCCAAACTCTAGTGAGCAAACCCCCCGAGATGATCCATTCTAATTTGTATGGGTACCCCAATTTATTCAGGTATTCTGTTAATTGGGACGGAAATACGGTCGGTTCATACGGCAATAAACGTATAATTTCGATATCGACGTCACTACTGCCACACTATCGAAAGACAATCATGTCGGTTTGATCATTTAGTCACGTCGTGATATCCGCGCGTTCGAAGATCGCCGCCGCGACCACGAGCAACAGCATCGTGATCGTAAGCAGGACGACAGCGTCGATCGTGGCGACCTCGTTTTCGATGAGGATGTCACCCGGCGTGAGGTAGTGGGCGAACATGAAGTCGCCGACGATCTCGTAATCGGTGTCCTGGACGAGCGCCTCGAGCACGTACGAGGCGGCGATCGCCGCGAAGGCTGCGATCTGCGCGCGGCGTTCGGAGGAGACGACCACCGACAACACCAGCCCGAAGGCGACACACGCCAGCAGGTACGGGACCGACAGCAGATGTACCATCCCGACCCAAAACAGGTCGATCGGCTCCTCGATGAGGACGGTCCCGATCGCGACCGCGAGATACGTGCCAAGTGAGATCAACACCACGTCGGGGACCATCGAGAGGAACTTCTCGAGGACGATCTGGCGGCGGGAGATTGGCGTCATGAGAAGGACGTCGATGTTCCCGTCGCTAATTTCGCCGGCGATCAACGTCGCGGCGGCATATGCCAGGTAGCCGCCGATCACCATCATCCAGACGAACTGGTAGACCTCGATGATGAGAAACCCCTCGATCGTCGCAAAGGGGATGTCAGCCGCGCCGAACGCCGCCTGCATGGCGTCTGGCATCCCCTCGAGGATCTCCTCGAACTCGTCGCCGGCCTGCTCGTAGGCCGGGAAGATCAACACCACGAGCATGACGAGCCCGAACATCCCCGCCGTGACGCCGAGCGCCTGCGAGAGGTGCCGTCTGGCCTCGAATCTGGTGAGTTCAAACATCGCAGTCCTCGCGTGGAGCGATCGTCTCGGTGGTCGGTTCGTTCGGAGTGATGGTCTCGACGGCCGGTTCGTTCGGAGTGATGGTCTCTGCGATCGGTTCGTTCGGAGCGATCGACTCGACGATCGGTTCGTGGGGCGTGAGTTCACTCATCGGTGTAGTAGTGCATGAACACGTCGTCCAGATTCGTTTCGCGGATGTCGACGTTCACGATCGTATACTCGGCCAGTCGCTTGAGAAGCACATCGTAGTTGTGCGTCACGACCATCTCGAGGGTCGATCCCTCCGCGTCGATCAGTTCGCCGCCGGTTTCGTTCACCTGTCGGACGCCCACGCCGGCGATCGCGTCAGTCGTGGTCGCATCAGGCGCGGTCGTCTCCTCGACGTCTGGGGCGGCTCCTGCGTCGATTCGATCGCCCTCCGCTCTAGCGCTCGGCCGCCCGGAAACGCCGTCGCCGTCGATCACGAGGTTGTCTGCGCCGTCGAACGTGAAATCCTCGGGATCGATCGGCTCTTCGGTCGCGACACGGACGACCTTCCCGCTTTTCCGCATGAGGTCGTGGATGTCCTCGAGGGCGATCATCTTCCCCCCGCGGATGATCCCGACCCGATCGGCGATCTGTTGGACCTCGCTGAGGATGTGCGAGGAGAAAAAGATCGTCGCGCCATTTGCACACTCGGTGCGGATGAACTCGTAGACGCGCTGTTGCATCAGCGGATCGAGCCCGGCGGTCGGCTCGTCCATCACCACCAGCTCGGGATCGTGCATGAACGAGAGGATGAACGCGAGCTTCTGTTTGTTCCCCGTCGAGTACTCTTCGATCGGTCGATCCAACGGCGGATCGAACACCTGCGCCAGCTCCTCGCGTCGGCTGCCACCCCGAACGGAGTGAAAGTAATCCAACAGCTCGTTGCCGGTCTGATTCTCGTAGGGGGAAAACTCACTCGGGATGAAGCCGATCTGTTTTTTCGCCTCGATGAGTTCGGCCTCGGTGGTGACGTCGTAGCCGAGCAGTTCGAGCCGATCGGACTCCGATCGGAGGTGTCCCAACAGCGATCGGATGACCGTCGACTTTCCCGCGCCGTTCGGGCCGAGAAACCCGAACACTTCACCCGAATCGACCGAAAAGGAGACGTCCTCGACGGCGAGAAAGTCCCCGTAGCGTTTGGTCAGCCCCTCGACGGCGATCGGTGCGGCCATGGCTAGACGAGCCGCCTCCCGTAGAACCACCACGCCCCGGCACCGAGAACGACGATCGCGAGGATGCCGCCGACGACCTCGGTGACGGGCAACACCTCGTCGGCTTCGGTCACCGAGACGGCGATCGTCGAGGGTCGAGCTGCGACCGCTTCGTCGTCGGGATCGGTGTAGTTGATCTCGACGACGGCCGGGTACTGGCTGACGGGCGCGTCCTCGTCAACCTCGAGATCGAACGCGACCCGATGGCTTTCGCCCGGCTCCATCGACGGCACGACCGCGGTCCGAAAGTCGCTTTCCAGCGGTTCGTCGACGAACAGCTGCACCCTGACGTCGCGCAGCTCGACGTCGCGCTGGTTCGTGATCTCCAGTTCGAGCGTCCCGCTCTCGTCGGCCGCGAACGTCGCATCGACCCCGCGAACCGACACCGCGTCGCGCCGATCGGCGACCGACACCTCGATCGGATCGGTCGTCGATCGATCGGTCCCCGCGGCCGTCCGATACGCCGTCGTCACGTCGATTCGCTGGGGGACCGCGTCCGCAGACGGCGGGACGGTGCCGCGGAACTGGAAGGTGGCCTCCTCGCCCGCCTCGAGGTCGCCAACCGCGTAGGTGGCGCTTCTTGGTTCCAGCTGTGTCTCCCCGAGGGAGACGACGACGGATTCGACGTCGTGTGGTCCGTCGTTTACGATCACGCCGCGGATCGTCCCGATCTCGCCGACCCGGAGCGTCGAGTCTGTCACCGACACGTCGAAGGACTGCTCGTCGTCGGCCCCGAAGCCGATCGACAGCCCCTCCTGTACGGACTGGACGCCGTCCGGATCGGTAAAGCGGACGCTGCCGGCGATCGAGAGGTCGCGATCGGCGGCGTCGGGCCGGATCGTGACCGCCTGTTCGAAGCTCGCGGTCTCGCCTGCCTCCAGTTCGTCGATCCACGCCGTGTTCGCACCCTCCCCGCCGAGTCCGACGTCGGGGCTGGTCGATTCGAGCTGGATCGTGAGATCGCGGGCGTCCTCGCCGCCCACGTTTGTGATCTCGGTTTCGAGCGTCCCGGTGTCGCCGATCTGCACGTCGCTGTCGACGGCGTCGAGTTCGAACCGCGGGCCGTCCTCGACGACGACGTCGATCGTTTTCGTCGTGGTGTCGGATCGCTCGCGCATCGAGTCGCGATCGGGTTCGAACCGGGCGGTGTACGAGTAGCCCAGTTCGACGTCGATCGAATACTCCCCCGGCGATGCGTCCGTGGGGACGGACACCGTGATCGGGACTTCTCGAACGTCGCCGTCCGCGATGGTGCCGATCGACTGCGTGCGTGTTTCGACGGTGAACGGTGCGTCGTCGTCGTCGACCTCGACGGTGACGCTCCGGGCGGTCGTGACGATCTCTCTCGTCGTCGTCACGCCCGATCGCACCTCGCCGTCGTTGGCTACCTGCAGGACGACCTGCGACGTCGTGCCGGGGGTGACGATCGGTTCGGGCGCGTACACGTCCAAGTCGGGCTCGCCGCGGATTTCGAGTTCGTCGTGAGCCACACCGGCTCCAACGACCGAACCGACGACGAGTAGGGCAACCAGCCCGACACCGATCGCTCGCCACTGCATCTACGATTCCCTCCTCGAGGGACGGCTCCACCATGACCGATAGGCGGTGCTCGAAACAGTTTGACCGACTCGGTCTCCAGGGACCATTATGAATTATGGAGTACATACCAACATATCGTTTTGGGTCGTTCCATTCGATTGAGAATTCGGTCCGATCGGGTTGGGGGCCGCGATTATTTTTACACAGTGATCGCTTCGATACGGACCGATCGATCGTGAACCTGCACGTGTGTTGGACACAAGCGCGAGAATCGATCGTCGATGCGATCGACGCGGTCGTTTTGGCACGTCGATCGCGTTGATCCGAGACGCCGGTGCGATGGTCTGGCACGTCGATGCGGCCGTTCCATACGTTGGCCCGCGGTGGAATCGTAGGCGACGATCGCACTCTCAAGCGGTGCTCGCACTCTCAAGCGGTGCTCGCACTCTCAAGCGGTGCTCGCACTCTCAAGCAGCGTTCGTACTCTCAGGCACCGCTGGTGTTCGCGTCGCCGGTGACA
>JBNJFV010000028.1:0-20642 GCA_051747145.1 Halobacteriota archaeon | reverse complement strand
ACCGTCTCGAATAGTGGCGAAACCAGCGATCTTCGGATCGAATCGGATCGGATCGATCAAATCGAATCGGATCGATCAAATCGGATCGGATCGGATCGGATCGAATCAGATCGGATCGGCTTACATCTCGCCGATCGGACACGCCTCCCACCGACACCCCGCAGATCGAACGGTCACCCAATCCACTCGCCACCGATGTCGCCTGCGATATGTTCGCGCCACTGTTCGAAGCCGGCATCACACCGCGAACTCTCTTCGAGGTGATCGACGAATCCAGCCCCGGGGTCGGCGAGTTCGGATTGACAGAACGGACAGCGTTCGGTACCGTTCCACCGGGGGATCGGCGCGTTTTCCATGCTATTCTGTGGCATGGTTCGATCTAGCATTTTCGAGTGTATATATGTTTGCAGAACGAGGATAGTAGAACAATTTCTAACAGTAACACGGCCCATTAGGGCCACATGTGGGTAATAGATTGGTCTAACACTGACGCATCACGTGGTTCTTAGTCGGCGGGTGCGTAACCGACTCTCGAACTGGGCACCGAGAAGACGTTTTCCCGATCGAACGCGACGATCACGTATGGCGAGGTACACGCGACGGGTCCGGATCGAAGCACCGCTATCGGACGTCTGGACGTTTCACTCGACGATCGACGGGCTCGAAGCGCTCACTCCCGAGTGGATGGACCTCCGGATCGATCGCGTGACCGGGCCGGACGGATCGCCCGATCCCGAACGCCTCCGGACGGGGACCGACATCGCGATGTCAATTCGTCCCTTCGGCGTCGGCCCGAGGCAATCGTGGACCTCACGGATTTCCGATCGAGACGAACGCGAGGGGTACGCCACGTTTACCGACGAGATGCTGGGTGGCCCGTTTGCGCTGTGGGTCCATACCCACGAGTTCTACGGAGACCGGGACGAAACTGTCCTTGTCGACACCGTCGACTACGAGTTGCCGTTCGGAGCGATAGGCGCTTTCGGAACGCCGGTTTCGAAACTCGGGTTCGAAGCGATGTTTCGCGATCGACACGCTACGACTAAACGATTGTTGGAGGAGTGACCGCGATTGTTGGAGGCGTGACCGCGATTGTTGGAGGCGTGACCACGATTGTTGGAGAGTTGAACGACGTCACGAACGCCCGAACCGATGCAGAGAGTTTTGCGGTTCGAACCGCAACGATGGCTCATGACATCAGTTGACGTCGTCGATCTCGATCACGTGGCCATCCGAGTGACCGACCTCGATCGATCGCTTCGGTTCTACCACGAGCTGTTGGGAATGGACGTCCGCGACAGGGAGCGGTTCGAAAACGGGGCCGTCCCGTTCCTCGCGCTTGTCGCCGGGGGCAGACACATTCACGTCGTGCCCGTCGACGAGGAAACGATCGACGTCGGTGGCGAACACGTCTGCTATCTCTTGCGCTCCGAGGAGCTGTCCTCGAAGGCCCAACTCGAGTCGATCTGTGCGGCGATCGACGACGCGGGGTTCGAGGTCGAATCTGGGGAGCCGAAGAAGCGGTACGGCGCGTACGGACGCGACTGGGCGGCGTACGTCCGCGATCCGGACGGGCGACGCGTCGAACTAAAAGTCCACTGAGAAGCGGTCTCTCAGCTGGTGACGCGAGAAAGACGTCGATACAGTTCGTCGCCATCGTGGCTCTCGATTAGCGACTAGTACAGATTCGTCGACGTATGCGCGTCCGATCGGTACGGAATCCAAAGGAGTCGTAGGGTTCGAGAATCCCGGATAGGATCGTTAGGCGTCCCCGTCGGTCGCCGTTTCGTCACCGTCATCGATCGCCGTTTCGTCGGCGGTACCGACACCGTCGGTTTCGGTTTCGGTTTCGGTTTCGGTTTCGGTTTCGGTTTCGGTTTCGGTTTCGGTTTCGGTTTCCTCGTCCGGGATGGGCTCTATCGTCAGGACCTTCAGCGGGATGTTGTGCAGCCGCTGGCCGATCTCCTTGCGCGCGATCCGGCTCGCGTGCTCCTCCCGTTCGACGTTGAACACCGTCATTTCGAGTTCCAGTGCGACGAGCGCCTCGTCGGCGGCGATGAACGCCGGCGGGAGTTCCTCGCCGGACGGGGACGTGCGGGTACCCATGTCGATTTCCACGTAGTTGAGATCCGGGTTGAGCATCTCGCCGGTCTTCGAGATGGCGATACGGACGGCCTCGTCGGCAGTCCCCACGTCGTACACCGGAACGGCAGCTTCTACGACGACTCGGCAGTCCATGCTGTGTATAGGTACCGCACCTTCCGGTATGAAACTTCGCCCGATCCGATTGAACCGCGACGATCTGCGGCTTACTCGCCGCCGGTTCGCAGGTGGTGAAACACGTACGTTTGGACGTATCCGGCGTACCGCCCGCCGAAGTGGTCCCGTATCGCCCGCGAGGTTGCCGCGTAGTTCGATCGCTCACAGTCGGGGTAGTACTCGGCGATCGCACGCTGGATCCACGTGTCCAGCGGGACCGCCTCCGGAAAGTCCAGCGAGAACAACAGCACGCAGTCTGCGACCTTCTCGCCGACGCCGACGAACTGCGTGAGGTACTCGCGGGCCGTCTCGTAGGGGAGCGCCGCCGCATCCTGCGGGCGTGCGGTTCCGTTTGCGACCATCTCGGCTGTCCGTCGCACGTAGGGGGCCCGATAACCCAGATTGCGGTCTCGAAGCTCCGCCTCCGTCCGGGCTGCCAACTGCGGGGGCGTCGGGAAGGCGTCGTAGGTTCGCCCGTCGAATTCGATCGGCTCGCCGTAGGCCGCCGAGAGCGATCGTTGCATCCGATGGATTCTGTCGACCCGCATTTGCGCCGAACAGATGAACGAGATCAACGTCGGAAACGGCGGGTCGCGAACCAGCCGCATCCCGCGAAACCGATCGAACGCGCGATCTGCGAGCGGATCGGTCGGTACCTGTTCGAGTATCTCCTCGAGATCGTCGTCGAGACGAAGCAGGTGTGTGAGGAGGGGAACCGCGTCCGTCGACGATTGCCACGCCAACTGGCCGTCGTGCTGGCGGACGCGGAGCACGACGGGGGCATCCGTCAGTCCCTCCACCGGCGGGACGACCGTCTCGTACCACGCATCGCCCCCGTAGGCGGCCGCCGTCTCGTACATCCGACCGTCCGGTCGGTCCCACAGATAGCTCTGTCCGCTTTCGACCGTCGATTGGAGATCGAACGGCCCATCGAGGTCGTCGATCGCGATCACCCCACGTTCCATTACCGGCGAGACGCGCCGCGGACGCATTCGGGTTTCGGAACCGATCAGCTGGGGAAAGCCCGTCGACGCTGCGAACCGACGGTGTATACGCGTTTACGTGGACGTGGCCGCACGTGCGATCGCGCCGGCCAACACGCGCGTTGCATCGGCACAATCCTCCCAGTCGGTCCACTCGAGCGGGCTGTGCGAGATGCCGTTTCGCGAGGGCGCAAACAACAGCACGGCGTCCGTGACGTCGGCGACGTACATCGTATCGTGGGCGGCTCCCGAGTGGAGATCCATCGTCTGAATGCCCGCCGAGTCACCGGCGTCGTGAACGAGCGCTCGCAGCCGATCGCTCATCGGCGTCGGTCGGAGGTCGAACGGTCGATCGATCGTCGACCGGACGCCACGGTCGCGTTCCAGCCGCGCCAGCGTCGTTTCGACGGCCTCGACGATCGTCTCCATCGACTCGTACTCGACGTCGCGGATGTCGATACCGAGCGTGGCCGCACCGGGGACGACGTTCGTGGCGTTCGGCTCGACCGACAGCGACCCGACGGTTCCGACTGCGGATTCGCTTGCAGACTCGACGACCGCATTCGCGGCCGATTCGACGTCCAACACGAGTTCCGCAGCGGCCGCGAGCGCGTCGGTTCGCTCGCCCATCGGCGTCGCACCGGCGTGATTCGCCTCGCCCTCGATCGAGACGGCACAGTGGGTGATTCCCGTGATCGTCGTCACGACGCCGACGGGGACGGCCGCGCGTTCGAGTTTCGTGTCCTGTTCGACGTGGAGTTCGAACCAGCCGTCCCACTCCTCGGGGGCGATCACTCCCTCGCCGCGGTAGCCGATCGACCTGAGCGCCGAGTCCAACGTCGTCCCCTCCGCATCAGTCAGTTCGAGCGCCTCGTCGACGGTCCGATCGCCGACGGCGACAGACGACCCCAAAAGCCCGTCGCTGAATCGTTGGCCCTCCTCTTCGGTGAACGAGACGATCTCGATCGGGCGATCCGGCTCGACGCCAGCGTCTTGGAGCGCCCTGACCGCCTCCAGCGCAGCGTACACGCCGAGCGGTCCGTCGAAGATCCCACCCGCCGGAACCGAATCGAGGTGGCTCCCGGCGGCGATCGCGCCGGCGTCCGGATCAGCCGTCGGCGGACACCACCGTCCGGTAACGTTGCCGACAGCGTCGATAGAGACGTCCAGCCCGACCGCCTCCAAGCGTTCGACGAAGTAATCCCGGGCCGCCCCGTTGGCCTCCGTTCCGGCCAGAACGGTTCGGCCGCGTCCGTCCGCTCGATCGATCGCGCCAAATTCGGCCATCGTTTCGATGTCCGCTCGGAGTCTCTCGGCGTCGACGCCAACGCTGGGATCTGGATTCGGCATACCATCGCTTTGGGAGTCGACTCAAAGGGTGTTACTCTCGCGGAAACTGTCGCGCAAGGACGTTCGGATGATGGTGCCGATCGTGGCAGAAGTCAGTCACAATTCCGTCCCAGACCGATTCGGAGAACGAACACGCCCCACCAAATCTTTGCTCGTGGGACGCCTACACTGCGTATGTCTGACTACGATTCGATACTCGTCTACGACGGAGAGTGTCCGTACTGTTCGATCGCCGCGAAGGCGCTCGGACGGCTCGACGACGTGGGCGCGATCTCGTGGTACGACGACGCCGCCCAGTCGTTCCTGCGAGCGCAGTTCGACGCGACGCCGTTCGCGATGGTCCTCGTCGACGATTCGAAAAAGCAGGTGTACGCGGGACGGAAAGCCGCCGAAGAACTCGCCGAACGGGCGGGAATGCCCGGTCTCGTCAGCCTGCTCGTTCGGACGAACTACGAGCGGATCGCGTCGCTCGTGGGGACTGCGAGCGGTCGCGCGCGCGATCCGGACGACGTCCACGAAGTGTATCCGACGACGCCCGCGGCTGCCGACCTGTTCGACGCGCTCGTCGCCAACGCAGCCGACCCGCCGGAATCGCTTCTCGAGTGACGATACCGCCCGTCGCGTTCGGACGAAGAAAGTGGCGGCACGGAACGTTGGACGTCTCTCAAAAGAACGTGCGCAGTTTCGAATCTGAACGGTTTACCGGCCAGGAATCCTCCTGGCCGGATCACCACATACCCGGCCGACCCGGGCAAAGTCGGCCGAGCGGACCCAACGACCCGGGCAGGTTCGTTGGGAGATCGATGCCGATCGTCCGGGCAGCACGATCGACTTCGATTGCCGGTTTGTCAGAGGCACCCCGGCGTATGAAATACCCGAGACACCCTCTTTAATTCATCCGTTGATCCCACGGCCCAGCGTTCGATTATTCCATAAATAGTTGTCGGTGTTTTAAATAACTGCTTTCGATGCGAAGTGTTATGCCACTACTGACATAATATGTACATGATGGTCGATTCGGAACCCACGAACGCGATTTCGCTTCTCGCGCGAAGAGAGCATATACTGAGAGCGGTGGGAACCGAAGGATTGGGAAAACGAGAACTCCTAACCCGGTTGTCCGTCTCCAGATCGACGATCGATCGGGGGATCAGGGAGCTGGAACTCGCCGGATTCGTAGAGCGCGTTGACGAGGGGTATCGACGGACGCTCGCGGGACAACTCGTTTTGGAAGTCTACGAGGAGTTCGAAAGCCGTCTGGAGGGAATCCTCGAAAGCGGGGCCGCGCTGGCGTCGTTGCCGCCTGAGGCAGACGTCGATCCAACGTTCTTGCGGGGTGCAGAGATCTTTTTTGCGGACAAACACGAGCCGCATCACCCGATCGCGAAGCTATGCGAACTATCCTCGAACGCCAGGTGGCTCCATCTCGTCCTCCCGGCGCTGTTTCCACAGGTAATGGATGCGCTGGTGCGAAACGTTACCGAACGCGATCTCAGAATGGACATCGTGGTTTCCGAACCGGTCATGCGACGGCTCGTGTCGTCTCACCACGAGGCCGTCGACGTACTCACGAAATCCGAGTACGTCACGATACGGGAGTCCGATTGTGGGCGCGAGCACGTCCCCTTGATCGTCGAAACCGACGACGAGACGATCGCCGGAATGTTGATTCTCGACGACAGCGGCGCACGAGCGCTACTATTGAACGATGATCCACGTGCAGTCACCTGGGTCTCCAACCGATTGAAAGAGTGTCAGGCAGTCGCAGAACGGATCACCGCCCCGACCTCCGAACCCGATGCGTAGATACGGATCGAATCGACGTACCACCCCTACTGACTCGACGTACCACCCCTACCTGATCGCGTCCGCCACCGTTTCGATCGGGTGCGGCGGCGTCGCCGTCGTTCCCGGACGATCGGTCAACTGCGTCCGACACGACGCGCCCGGCGCGACGACGGTTTCCCCGTCACTCTCGTCGACCTGTTCGAAGAGGATCGAGCCGATCGCCCGGCTCATCTCGCGGTGTTCGGCCTCGTAGCCGAACGAGCCGGCCATCCCACAACACGTCGAATCGAGCGGATCGACCGTGTATCCGGCGCGCCGCAGCACGCCGACGGC
This sequence comes from Halobacteriota archaeon, assembly GCA_051747145.1. Lineage (GTDB taxonomy): Archaea > Halobacteriota > Halobacteria > Halobacteriales > Haloferacaceae > JBNJFV01. The sequence continues at coordinate 13,929 of JBNJFV010000028.1, read as the reverse complement.
GTGATGGTCCTTTTTCGTCGCTTTCTGGTGACAGTGGCCGTGGTAGGTCACCGACGTTTCGGCCACCCGACTCACGTCGAAGTCCACGAACTCGTCGAGCCGGAAGGTGTCCACGTACTCGAGTACCCCATACGAGTTCGCCGCGACGGATTCGACCGCAGGCCCAGACAGCAAATCGAGGTAGTCCGACTGGAACATCACCGCGTCAGACGGCTCGACGAGCACCACGTCACGGCCCTCCTCGATCGACGGCGCGAGCGCTTCCACGTTACGCTCGGCCGTTCGCCTGGCGACGCCGATAAAGCCTTTCGAGTGTGGCGGTCGACCGCTCCCACCGAGCGATTCGTCCGGCAGCGACACGTGGACGCCCGCAGCTTCGAGCACCCGGACGGCCGCCTTTCCCGCCTGGGGGTGATTGTAATTCGTGTACGTGTCCGGAAAGAGGACGACGCGACGACGGGCGTCGTCCTCCGACACCGTCGAACCGCCTCTGGCGTCGAACCACTCGACGAACGACTGTCGATAGAACGTCGGCAGCGTCCGGTCTTTCGCGATCCCGATCGTCTTCTCCATCACCACTCTGGCTCCGGGGAGTTTGGTGGCCGCGTTCGCCACGGGCGCGAACGTGCTGCCGAGTGCCGACAGCCGATCGACGTTCGCGAAGATCCGATCGCGGACCGACGCGCCCTCACGCTGGTGGCGCTCGTAGGTGATCTCGGCTTTCATCTTCGCCATGTCGACGCCGCTCGGACAGTCTTTCGTACACCCCTTACAGCCGACGCAAAGGTCCAACACCTCGCTTGCGAACTCCTCGGAGAACAGTTCGTCCTCCGAGAGGCTCCCACTCATCGCCTGCCTAAGCATGTTCGCCCGTCCGCGCGTGCTTTGAATTTCTTCGTGAGCCGCCCGATAGGTCGGACACATCACGCCGCCGATCGTCTCCTGACCTCCACGACAGCCGCCACAGCCGTGACAGAGTTCGACCATCCCCTGGAACCCGTTCTCGTTGTCCCAGTTGAGTTCACTCTCGAATCCCGACTCGTGGGCGTACTCGGGGGAAAATCGGAGCTGTTCGGTCATGTCGTGGTCGCCGCAGACGTTTCCGGGATTTAAAATCCAGTCCGGATCGTACGCCCGTTTGAAGTCGCGAAACGCCTGCCAGAGCGTTTCGCCGTACAGTTTTCGGTTCCACTGCGTTCGCGCGCGACCGTCGCCGTGTTCGCCCGAGACCGAGCCGCCGTATTTCACCACCAGATCGGTCACCTCGTCGGCGATCGATTCGAACGTCTCGACGCCGTCTGCGGTCTTCGTGTTCACGAGCGGGCGGATGTGTAATACCCCGGGACCGGCGTGTGCGTAGTAACACGCGAAGGTGTCGTGCCGTTCGAGAACGTCCTGAAAGTCGGCCACGTAGTCGGGGAGGTTTTCGGCGGGGATTGCCGTGTCCTCGATGTACGCGATGTGTTTCGCATCCGACGTGCGCGAAAGAAGGATCGGCAGGCCGGATTTGCGCATCTTCCAGAACTTCGCTTTCGTCTCCTCGTCGTACGCCTCCATCGCCGTGACCGCGACGTGATCGGCGTCCGTTATCTCCTCGGCCCCCTCGCTGGGATCGGCCGCCGATTCGCCCGCAGGGACGCGATCGGCGATCAGATTCGCAACCTGCTGTTTCCCGTCTTCGACGTCGTCGGCGTAAAACTCCACGAGCAACACGGAGTCGGTGCCTTCGGGGAGTAATCCGACGACGTCTTCGAACTCGGTGGTGTCGCGAGCCAACCCCAACAGGACGTCGTCCATCACCTCGACAGCCGCCGGCTGATGTTCGAGTATCGGCGCGACGTCACGCATCGCGTCGATTACGGAGTCGTAGGTCACCAACGCGACGGCGGTCGTATTCGGGATCGGTTCGAGCGACACCGTCGCCTCGGTGACGATGGCGAGCGTCCCTTCGCTTCCGGCGAGGATGCGCGCGAGGTTGACAGTCCCCGGTTCGCTTTCGGGGTCGACACCGGAGTCGTCCGGCAGCCGCAACGACCCGTCGGCCTCGTCTACGAGCATGTCGAAGTTGTACCCCGAGACGTTCCGCTTTAGGTCCGGATACCGGTCCCGAACGTCCCCAGCGTGTTCGTCGAGCACGGTGAGCACGGCCGCGTAGATCCGCGGAATCGGATCGTCCGCCTCCGGGTCCGCCTGTGCCCTGAGCGTGTCGACGTCGATCTCGCCGAACCGCGTCACCGTCCCGTCGGCCAGCACCGCTTGGACCTCCTCGACGTAGTAGTCGGTTTTTCCGTACTTCAGCGAGTGTGCGCCCGTCGAGTTGTTGCCGATCGCGCCGCCGAGCGCGCTTCGATCGCCCCACGCGGGGTCCGGTGCGAACTTCAGGCCGTGCGGTTCCAACTCGAGGTTCAGCTCCCCGAGGACAGCACCGGCCTGCGCTGTAACCGTTTTCCGCTCGGGATCGACCTCGATCACCCCGTCCATGTACCGGGTGAGATCGAGCACGACCGCCTCGTTGACGGTCTGCCCGGCGAGGCTCGTACCGCCGCCCCGCGGGAGGATCGGAATCTCCCGCTCGGCACAGTAAGAGACCACCGCGGCGACGTCCTCCGTCGAGGTCGGCATAACGACCCCGATCGGCACCATCTCGTATGCGGAGGCGTCTGTCGCGTAGAGCTGTCTGCTGTAGCTGTCGAATCGAACGTCGCCGTCGACGAGGGCTTCGAGGTCGGCGACCAATCCAGGTCGATCGACCTCGTCGCTGACGTAGTCGTACGCCCCGTCCCCATCGCTCGGATCCGCGGGAGTCCCGTATACAGGAGATGCCATTGGTAACAGTTTGGTTCGGGGGTACTTAGTCCGTTTCCGTTCGGTACGGACTGCCGCATTCGATGGCCCGTATTGGTGCGGTCCAAACAGTAATGACGGTTCGATCGAACCAACTGGTATGGGAAACGCGGTCACAGATCCGTCCAACGCGACGTCGGCGTTTACCGATTCGCTGGCGGAGTTAGCCGTCAGCTGGACTCGGTGTCAGCCGGGGGACGTACGGGAGACGATCGAATCTGCCTGCGTCGGTCGATCGATCGGCGTCGAGCCCGCCGACGGTAGCTGGTCGTTGCCCGAACGCGTCGAATCGACCATCACCCCGGCGGCGGTTCGAGACGCGGACACCGGTGTCACAGAAGCGACGATCGGAATCGCAGACTACGGGACAGTGGTGATCGAGGCGACGCCAGAGGGAACCGAACCCGTGAGCCTCTTCGGAGACAAACACGTCGCGGTTATTCGGGAGGCCGACATCGTCCCGACGATGCGGGAGGCGATCGCGAAACTCGCACCGACCCTCCGGGACGACCGAAAAAGTGTTATCCTCGCGACCGGTCCGAGTGCGACGGCCGACATGGGATCGTTGGTCCAGGGCGCACACGGCCCAAAAACCGTCCACGTCGTGATCGTCGAGTCGGAGTCGAACGGAGGGATGGACGATGCGTGACTCGGCGGCGAAATCGGAAACGGCCGCTCGGATCCGCTATTTGATGGACACAGAGGGGGATGCGGTCGCACAAAACACGCGAGGATTCAACGCGGGCCGATACGAGTCGGTCGAAGATCTGCACGCGTACGAGGAGTTGAAAGACGAGGCGCGGGCGATCAAAGTAGACGCGATCGATCGACTGCCGGAGCTACTCGACACCCTGACCGAGTCGGTCGAATCGAACGGCGGCACGGTCTACGTCGCCGACGACGCCGCGGACGCGAATCGATACATCCGCGAGGTGGTGACAGCGAAGAACGCCGATCGGCTGGTCAAATCGAAATCGATGACGACCGAGGAACTGGAGGTCAACGAGGCGCTCGAAGCCGACGGCGTCGAGGTCGTCGAGACTGATCTCGGCGAGTGGGTGCTCCAACTCGCCGACGAAGCGCCCTCACACATCGTCGCGCCGGCAATCCACAAGTCCCGCGAGTCGATCGCCCAGCTTTTCAACGAGACGTTCGATCCGGACGAACCACTCGAAACGGCCGAGGAGCTGACGATGTTCGCCCGCAAGGAGCTTGGCGAGCTGATCGAAGGCGCAGACGTGGGGATGACCGGTGCGAACTTCATCGCCGCCGATTCGGGCACGATGATGCTCGTGACCAGCGAAGGCAACGCCCGCAAATCGGCAGTGGTACCGGATACGCACATCGCCGTCGCGGGCGTCGAGAAAGTCGTCCCGTCGGTCGAGGAGTTCGCCCCCTTCGTGGAACTCATCGGCCGCTCGGGGACGGGCCAGGACATCACCTCCTACGTGTCGATGCTGACGCCGCCGGTCGACTCGCCGGTCGTCGATTTCGACGACCCGGACACCCCGTTTTCCGACCGCGACGACGACCGCGAGTTCCACCTCGTGCTCGTTGATAACGGCCGAATGGCGATGCGCGAGGACGACCACCTCGAGGAGACGCTGTATTGCATCCGGTGTTCGGCCTGTTCGAACGTCTGCGGGAACTTCCAGTCGGTCGGCGGCCACGCATTCGGCGGAGAGACGTATTCGGGAGGCATCGCCACTGGCTGGGAGGCCGGGATCGAAGGCCAGGACGTCGCGGCGTCGTTCAACGACCTCTGTACGGGGTGTTCGCGGTGCGTCGACGCGTGTCCGGTGCGGATCGACATCCCGTGGATCAATACCGTCGTTCGGGATCGGATCAACCGCGAAGACGACACCTCGAGGTTCGACTTCCTCGTCGAGGGGCTCACACCGGATGCGGAATCCGGTGGAATAGACCTCGACAAGCGGTTCTTCGGCAACTTCGAAACGATGGCGAAACTCGGCAGCGCGACCGCCCCCGTGTCGAACTGGCTCGCGGATCTGGACCCAGTCAGAACGCTCATGGAACGGACGATCGGCATCGACGCGCGCCGTGACCTGCCGACGTTCAGCCGCCAATCGTTCCTCGAGTGGTTCGAGGCGCGGGGCGGCCCCCGAGTCGCTGCGGCCGATGCGGATCGATCGGCCGTCCTCTACCCGGACGTCTACACGAACTACATCGACGTCGATCGGGGGAAAGCGGCGGTGCGAACGCTCGAAGCGCTAAACGTTCACGTGACGGTCCCGGAACTCCCCGGCAGCGGTCGCGCACCGCTTTCACAAGGGATGGTCGCGACCGCGGAACGAAAGGCCCACGCCGTGTACGCCGGCCTGGCCGAACCGATCGACGCGGGTCGAGACGTCGTCGTGATCGAACCGAGCGACCTCGCGATGTTCCACCGCGAGTACGGGCGATTCCTCGCCGAGGAATCAGCCGCGCGCCTGCGATCGTCGAGTTACGAGGTGCTGGAGTACGTGTACGGCCTGCTCGAAAACGGGGCGGACGCCGAGGCCCTGACCGGGCCGACCCGAAGGGGGACCGACGGCGTCGCCTATCACAGCCACTGCCAGCAGCGAACGCTTGGCGTCGACGGATACACGACGGCGGTTCTTGCGGACCTCGGGTACGACGTTCTGACGAGCGACACCGAATGTTGTGGGATGGCCGGCTCGTTCGGATACAAACGCGACTACTACGAGCTGAGCATGGACGTCGGCGAGCCAATCGGAGAACAGTTCGGCACCGAAACCGAACGGGAAATCGTCGCCAGCGGGACCTCCTGTCTCGAACACGTCTCGTCGCTGCTCGATCGACCGACGACGCATCCGATCGAACTGATCGCGCCGCGGTGAATACGCGCCCCGATCGACCGCGAAGAGAGATCCGAGACCCAGTCGCTGTCAGACACACGTCTGTCGACCACGAAACCTTATTACACGCGGCTTCAACGGAAAACGTATGAACGATTCACCAGCGGAAATCACGTCGGTCGTCGGACGTGAAGTGTACTCGAACAACGGCGTGTTCGTCGGCGAGATAGAAGACGTCCGACTCAACCTCGATCGACAGGCCGTGACCGGACTCGCACTGGGGGAGTTGAACGCGGAACTATTCGCAGAAACTGTCCCGCCGGGGAAAGGCGTCGTCCTCCCGTACCGATGGGTCAGGGCCGTCGGCGACGTCGTGCTCGTAAACGACGTGATCGAACGGATCAAACGGCCAGACGAAACCGAAGAAGTCGCCGTCTGATCAGGATCCGTTCGCGCTTTCGCTCGTCCCCTCGACACCCATCGCGTCGAAGAGCTTTCTCCGGACGGCCTCCTCGGTGAGCGACAGCAGCGTATCGCGGTTGTCCTCGCTCGTTTCGATCCCCGTGAATATCCCGAGCGGAATCTCGACGCTCCCCTGCGTCGAGTGACCGGCGGCCTCGCCGATGTCCTCGAACGCGTCGTGCAGGATGTTTCCGATGTTGATGCGGATGTCCTTCGATCGCGCCGCGACGTAGATCTTCTCGTCTGCGATCCCGAACACGGCGGTCGTCGTGATCCCCTCCAGATTGAGGAGGTGCTGGGCGGCCTGACTGAGCGCGTCGCGATCACGGATGAATCCGGCGGTCGAAAACAGGTGACTGCCCTGGACTTCGCGGTTTTGAATCGCCTCGGCGAGCACGTCGAGCGTCTCCGGCGACATCGATGGTGATTCGACCTGTTCGAGGGTGTCGTGGTTGGCGAAGGGATGGAGGTACGCAGCAGCAGTGAGATCGGCCGGCGTCGTGTCCCGTTTAAAATCGAGCGTTTCCGCGCGGATGCCGTACAACAGCGCCGTCGCGACCGCTTCGCTCGGGCTGAGATCGAACTCCTGGAGGTACTTCGTGAGGATCGTCGACGTCGAGGAGACGTTCGTCCGCACGTCGACGAACGAGGCTTCGATGTCCTCGTCTGGTTCGAAGTGGTCGATGAACACGTCGACGTCGATGTCGAGCGGAACGTCGCCGGTCTTCATGTTGTCGACGAGTGCAACCACTCCGTACGTCGAGAGGGTCTCGACGTCCGATCGCGGGCGGAGTTCGATGCCGAGTAGGTTGACAAACGCCCGATTCTCCTGGTGACCGATGTCGCCCTCGTAGATGATGTCCGCCTCGACGTCGAATTCTGCTGCGATCGCCTGCAGGGCGGTCGCACTCGCGATCGAATCCGGATCGGGGCTGTCGTGGGTGAGGATCGCCAGCTCGCCGTCGGCCGATTCGAGAATGTCTGCGAGCTGTCTGGCCTTGTACTGGAGTTCGCCCGATTCGATACTCCGGAGCGCGGAGTTCGAAATCACCGTCGAGGGGTTTATCACGACGTCCGCACCGAGGTTCCGGAGTTCGTCCTCGCTCACCGGGTCGGAGGCTCGCACGACGATGTACTGGTCGCTACCGTGGTCCCTGATGGCGGAGACGGCCGCTTTGTTCACCTCGACGTTCGAAGCGAGGATGAGGACGATGTCACGTCCTTCGATCACCTCGTAGACGGCCGGATCGCTGATGTCCTGCACCCGCGCGTCCAGATCCTGATCGCGAAGCGCTTCGACGCGACTTTCGTCCTTGTCCAGAATGAGGACGTCACTACCCCCCGCTACGAGTTCCTCGGCGACGGCGTGACCGACGCTCCCACAGCCCAAAATGGCGTACGTCGATCGGGAAGAACTGATGGCCTCGGCGCTCATTACTACCCGTACTGTGGTCGGACGACACTTAACGGCACTCGTTTGTTCCCGGGAGGTGAGAGGCCGATCGGCAAGGGACAGTCGCGTGGCGTCGATCGGTCGGGTGCGATCGGCTGAGGTCGATCGGCCGGGTGCAGTGGGGTGAGTTGATTTGGATTGGCGATCGGGCGATGGGTCGGATTGGCGATCGTGCGTGTCGATCGCACTCCAAACCCCAGAGGGAAACGCCTTTTAGTACCCCACGAATACGATCCTGTGAGGGCCGGTAGCTCAGTCAGGGAGAGCGACGGACTCTTAATCCGTCGGTCGCGTGTTCAAATCGCGCCCGGCCCGCTTTTGCGACGAGCGCTAACGCCAGGAGCAAAGCGGCCAGCGATTTGAACGCAGGGAGCGAAACGAGCGACCGCGAGTGGACAGACCGCGAGTGGAGTGACCGAGTGTTCAAATCGCGCCCGGCCCGCTTGCTTTGCTCGTGATACCGATCCGTCGAGAGGGAAGCGAAGAATTCACGCTTAATTCACCGCGAAGATGGTCGTTGCCAACTCACGGCAGTCATCAACCGATGTACCCGATCGTCGCAGCGTAGAGAAAACCGGATGTGCTCGTTCTCCGGGATGATTACGGTGGCGACGTTTGATTCGTCCACTTCGACAGTCCAATCGGAGAGCATCGAAAGCACGTCCCACGTGGGCGCAGTCGGTTCCAGAGCGTTGTCATTTCGGTATCGAGACCCCACCTCGCGATGGTGGAAAAGTGCGATTTCGATCGGGGCGGAAAGTCTCGTCCCGCACTGCTGGCAGTCACTGACGACGAGTACCGATACAGGTGCGACTTCTGACCCCGTGAGGAACTTCAGTATCGTAGTCCCGCCACAACGTTGACAGACGCCGTCAAGCGCTGAACTGACTTCTGCAGACAGCTGGCGATCTGCTGCCTTCAACGCCTGAAAAGAATCACGGTCCGCTACGTGTCCGGGCCGCAGATCGTATCGCAGAACTGAATTCTCACACGAAAGACAGTGTATCGTAGCGAGTCGTCCGTCATATGTTGCTTTTGCCGATGTTCCCGCACAGTACGGGCACTGCGTCGAAACTTCTACGGGATCGAATTCCGGTTGGAGCGTATATTCACCAGCCTTGGCCGATTGGACGATGCGACGACCGGCGTCAGAAATGACATATCCAGCGGGAGTCTGCTGGACGTACCGACCAGTGAGTTCTTTCAAATGGTATGAGAACTGAGACGTGTTCGAGCTGTCGATCGCTTCGTAGAGGTCGGTAAACGACACGGGTTTCCGATCGGAACCGTCCGCGAGAACCTCCATGATCTGCACTCGGAGACGGTTTCCCAACACGGAAAACGCTTCCTCGGCATCCGAAATATCCTGACCCACTACGCACAGTAGGGAGGATGTCGAGGAAGTGTTTTCGGTGAGCCCCATCACGTCAACGTGCTAACCAAAAATGAGTACCGTGATGCATCTGACAAAATGTTAAATTTTCGATGTTTTTATCAGCGCACGCGACACACTCTTCGGTGTGATGAGCAGTCAGATAGGCTGGATCGATGATCACCCTGTCGCAGCGTTTTTTGGAGGCGCGTACGCTTTCACGTGGATCGTTTCGGCTCCGGCCGCATTCATGGAGGAAGGCTGGATCCCGTGGATCATCATCTACATCGGCAGTTTTGGCCCGCTGGTGAGCGCAGCGGTAGTAACGTGGTTTCGAGGCGACGATGTCGGGTCCTGGGCACGGCAGAGTATCCGGTGGCGGGTCGGCTGGCGCTGGTGGGCCGCCGCGTTCGGCGTCCCGATCGCGATCGTAGCGGTCACCACAGGCGTTCTCCTCATTATCGGCGGCCCAGTCGATCTCGATCAACCCTTTCAATCACCCGTTCTGATTGCCATCGTCTTTCTATTCGGTCTTACCGTTAGCGGGGGATTGAACGAAGAACCTGGATGGCGCGGATTCGCACAACCGCACCTGAACGACAGATACGATGCGCTCACGGCGAGTCTCATTATCGGCGTCGTCTGGGCAGTCTGGCACCTCCCGTACTTTCTCATCCCGTTTGCCCCCCACTCGGAATTCACCGTCGTCAATCAAGCCGGTTGGTTCCTCGGTATCGTCCTGTTGTCAGTCATCCTCGGGTGGGCATACAATAACACCGGAAGCGTGTTGATCGCGATGGTCCTTCACGCCATGGTGAACACCGCCGACATCCTCCTCCCGTTGGCTCCCGATCAACTCGTCGTCGATGATGTCGTCGTCGAAACCGCCGTCGCAACAGTCACCGTCACACAGCTCGTGGTCACGCTCCTCGTCGTCCTTGCTATCGTAGCGTACTTCGGCCGAGATTCCCTCGCTCGCGGTGAGATACCGGGCATAGCTCATCTCGGCGGAGAGAACCGATGAGCGTGCGCGCACCACACCGACAACTCAGCCTTGAATCGCCTCGATGCAAGTGGTTCTAGAGATTCTGTCCCACGTCACCACTGAAAACACAGATTACCGTACGACCCCGACGTGTCCCGGTTCTATGAGGAGAATGACAAACACCTACACGAACTGGGTCGCGCACGTAGTAGTCACAGGCTCGTCTCGGGTGATCTCATCCCCCCGAAGCGTACCCTGAAGGTCCACGAACACAGCGTCGTCGGCTTCTGTGAGCCACACTGTGAATTTGTGCCGATAGTCCAGCATTTCCGACGACTCCGACGTTCGATCGCAGGTACACAGCGCGTATGCAGCTACGTAGGGCGTAATGTAGCGCCGCCAGAAGGGGATGCAGATGCCGTGCAAAGCATTCATTGGTCTTTGAGACGTACGTATGGTGGACGCAGTTACGTGGCTAAACAACGTTTTCATCGGACGCACGGTCACCGCCGTCGTCTCGTAGCTGTGCTTCGGGAAGCGGTTGCGCTTGCGGCGAGAAAGCAGATACAGTTTCTGGCTGCGAGCATTGCATACTATGCGTTTGCGGTGTTAATTCCGTTGTTACTATTCGCGTTTATCGCAATCTCGGCCATCGGCGGGCAAGAATTCGCGTTCCGAGTCATCGCTGTGACTCAGGGATATCTGACTCCAACTAGTCAAGAATTACTACGTGATTCAATCCTCCAAACGGAAGGGCGAACAGGCGTCATTTTCGGGGCAAGTCTCGTCTTCGTCTGGAGCGTGTTTCGCCTTCTCCGAAGTCTCGACATCGCAATTTCGATGGTGTATGAGACAGAGCTGTCCCCGCCAGTGCTCACACAGATTTCGACCGCCGCAATGTTGTTTTTCGCGCTCGTGATCGCCGCGAGCGGGGCGATCGGTATCAGCGTCACGTTTGCGGTGATCCCCGGAATCCCGCTCATCGGACTTGTAAGTGCGGGAGCGGTGTTCGTCGCTCTCGTATTCGTCTTTTGGTCGATCTATTATTTGTTACCGGCCGTCGACCACACCGTCGTCGACGCGCTTCCCGGAGCAATTGTGGCGGCATTCTGTTGGATGCTAGTGAACACGCTGTTCGGAATATACGCCGCCGCTGCGGGCCAATACCAGGTGTACGGTTTGCTCGGTGGCGTACTCCTCTTGTTCGTGTGGTTCTACGTCAGCGGCACTATCCTTGTTTTCGGCGCCGTGATCAACGCGGTGCGCTATGACAGTACTCACCAGAGCGGACACCCTGAAAAGGCCAATATAACCATGTGAGTGAGCCCATTCTACGGGGTATGGCCGAAACGAGCGATCTTCCAACCAGCTCTTCGGAGCGTAACGCGTTAACGATCCTTGCAATAACGAGCGCGTTTCTCGCTGCACTCCTCGTCTTCACACATCTGCAATACGTCTTGCTTGCGATCGTACTCGCATACGTCCTCACACCCGCACAACGGACACTTGAGCGACGGATGGGCTCGAAGACAGCAGCGATCACCCTCATAGTATGCTCGATACTCGTGGTTTTTATTCCACTCGCATACATCCTCGCGATCGCAATTCAACAAGGGTTCGAACTCCTAACTGCCATCCAAGAAGGCGGTTTCAGGCCAGAGGTGATTCAGACTCGGCTCGAAACCATCGGGTATGTAGTTAATTTCGAACTGTTGTATGCGACGTATAAAGAGCCAATAGCGGCCGGATTACAGGGTCTCGCTACCGGCACACTCACCGTCATCGGCGGCCTGCCAGGTGTACTGATCGGGTTCACGGTTACGGCGTTCGTCCTCTTTGTGCTGTTGCGTGACAGTGAACGGTTAGTAGCTTGGCTGCAATCTGTCGTTCCCATCAACGACCGGGTGCAGCGAGAGTTGCTCGAAGAACTCGATCACCTCATGTGGGCGTCCGTCGTCGGTAACGTTGCTGTCGCGGGCATTCAAGCGGTGCTTCTCGGTATCGGATTAGTGCTCGTTGGCATGCCCGGGGTCGTCTTTCTGACCGTGGCGACGTTCATCCTCACCTTGCTCCCGCTGGTTGGAACATTCGGCGTTTGGCTTCCCGTCTCGAGTTATCTCTTCGTAATTGGACGCCCCCTGGCAGCGGGATTGTTTTTACTATACGGTTTGTTAGTCAGCGTCTCAGACGTCTATCTTCGACCGGCCCTCATCAGCCGAAGCGGAACAATCAACGTGGCGATCATCGTCGTGGGCATTTTCGGAGGGGTCGTACTGCTTGGGGCGATTGGCCTTTTCCTCGGCCCCGTACTCCTCGGTGGCGCGAAAATCGTCCTGGATCTGTTTGCCAAAGAGAGAGCCAAACCGACCTCGGTCTGAATTGAGCGCACCGTGGATACGTTTCGACGCAGCGTACCAGCGGAAGCGTTCTGGAAGCGCCAGCCGAATTGCTGTGGAGGAGTCACCGTATGTGATCGAACGTTCGTGAGCAAGACGTGCAGCGACTCACGCCGACGCACGTTCACGCAGAAAACGAGCACCGTTTCAAATCGTCGCCGCCCGTCCAACGAACTGAATCCCCGTGCGATTCGCGGCGAACTATTCGATCGTCACTCGTTCGGCTCGACGCGAAGCGATCCGCCACAGTCGCCGCACGCGTACCGATCGGGCCGTTTGACGAGTTTCGATCGGCGGTAGCGGGCGATCTCCAGCCCGCAGGACCCACACCGCACCCACCACTTCGGTTCGGCGAACCGATCGCAGTGGACGTGCGTATCCACCGCGTCGGCCAGACGTTGGAACGCTGGACCGTGGCTGGGATCGTTCGCCTCGTTGAGGAGGTGCACGTGGAGCAACTCGTGTCGGATCGTCGCGGCCGTTTCCCGCCACCCCTTCCGTTCGAACTGCTCCCAGGTGAGAACGACAGACAGCGGCTCGCCGTTTCGGTGTTTCACCGCACCGGCACGACGCTTGGCCCGTTTGCTCACGTCCCACTCCAGATCGCTCACGGACACCGACAGGTCGTGCGCCTCGGCGACTGCTCGCGCGTATATCCGAACGACAGCCAGAAACTCCTGCTGTGTGCACGCCGGGGAGATGTCGTATCGATCGACGTCGACGCGCAGCTCGTCAGTCGGTGCATCGTCGGCGGCGGTAGGATTCGTGGTGTTCGACATGCAGTCGGGCGATCGAACTCGACGACGCGACAATCGATCACACGGTGATACAATCGGACACGTATATCAATGTTGGTCATCCGGTACCGCTCTCGGAGGAGAACACCGCGTATACTCGAAGGAGAACACCGCGTATTTTACGGCCGCACGTCCCAAAGGAGGTATGGTCGCCATCCAACTGGACGGGGTCTCAAAGCGTTTCGGAGCGGTGACGGCGCTCCGCAACGTCGATCTCACCGTCGAATCGGGCGAGATATTCGGCTTTCTCGGTCCCAACGGGGCCGGAAAATCGACCACGATCGACATCCTCCTCGATTTCGTTCGCCCGTCGGCCGGTTCCGCGACGGTTCTCGGGTACGACGCACAGGCCGATAGCACCGCCGTCCGATCGCGAACGGGCGTTCTCCCGGACGGATATCACGTCTACGATCGGCTCTCCGGTAGGGACCACGTCCGATTCGCCATCGAATCGAAGGGGGCCGACGAGGATCCGATCGCCCTGCTCGAACGCGTCGGGATCGCCGACGCGGCCGATCGGCGCGCCGGCGGGTATTCGAAGGGAATGACCCAGCGGCTGGTCCTGGCGATGGCGCTGGTCGGCGAGCCCGAGCTGTTGATCCTCGACGAGCCATCGACCGGACTGGATCCAAACGGGGCCCGCGAAATGCGCGAGATTATCCGGGCGGAGGCCGACCGCGGCGCGACGGTGTTTTTCTCCAGCCACATCCTCGAACAGGTCGAGGCGATCTGCGATCGCGTCGGTATTCTCAACGAGGGCCGGCTCGTCGCGCTCGATAGCATCGACGGCCTCCGGACGGG
>JBNJFV010000027.1:5957-20867 GCA_051747145.1 Halobacteriota archaeon | reverse complement strand
TCCGGCTCGACGCCGGTGTAGGTGATCGAGTTGCCGCTCTCGGAGTCGTCCAGCACGTCGCCTTTCAGCATCGCGAGGTCGTGAATCCCGATCGCGCCCTTCGCACGCTTTCGGCCCATCGTCGCGTGCAGCTTCTCCTGTAGCTGGATGAGCGACTCCAGGGCGTCCTCGGTGAGGTTCACCCCGCGCACGATCGCGCCGGTGACGTAAGGCCGCTCGTCGGGGACGGCCTCGTCGACGACGAACGTCCAGTCGGGGTCGTTCGTCGTCGGGACGTAAACGCCCCGATCGTCGCCGTACTGGTAGCGCAACGATCGGGCGACGCCCTCCACGGAGAGCCGATCGAGCCGATCGGGCGCGAACTCCAGTTGCATCTCGCCGTCGTCGGTTTCGCCCTCGTATTCGAGCCCGAGCCCGAACAGGTCTGCTTTCAGCTCCTCGTCGGACTTCTCCTCGTGGCCGGTGAGCCGCCGGAGTTCGTCGGGGTCGACGTCGACGACGGGCATCAGTGCACCACCTCCGTCTCCCGCAGCAACTGTATATCACACAACGTCCCGTGAACGTCGCGGATGTCCTCGAACCCGTACATCAACATGAGGAGCCGTTCCAACGCGAGCCCCCACGCCATCACGTCGACCTCGATGCCGAGCGGTTCCAGCACCTCCGCGCGGAACATCCCCGAGTTGCCGATCTCGACGAGTTCGCCGGTCGTCGGATGGGTACCGAACAGCTCAAACGACGGCTCGGTGTAGGGGTTGTAGTGGGGTTTGAACTCGATGTCGGTGATGCCGAACTGCGCGTAGAACTCCTCGAACGTCCCCATGAGGTCGCGCACCGACAGGTCTTCGGCCATGACCCACCCTTCGATCTGGAAGAACTCAAGTAGGTGCGTCGGGTCGAGCGTGTCGTTGCGGTACACCTTCTCGACGGAGAAATACCGCTTCGGGGGCTCGATGTCCGCACCCGCAAATCCAGAGAGGTACCGCATGGACAGCGACGTCGTGTGTCCGCGCAGCGCGATCGCCTCGGCGAACTCGCGGCTCCACGGGGAGTGATAACCGTCGCCGTCCTCGCCGACGCCGGTTCGATGGGCGTCTTCGACGCGCGCTGCCAGTTCCTCGGGGATCGACTGGATCGGCGGTACGTCCAGCGCGAAGCGGTCCCAGTGGGTCCTCGCGGGGTGATCTTGCGGCATGAACAAACAGTCGTTGATCCAAAAGTCCGCGTCGGCGTGGGGGCCTTCCATCTCCCGAAAACCCATTCCGACGAGCACGTCCTTGACGCGATCGGCGGTCTGCCGGAGGATGTGTTTTCGACCCCCCTCGATCGAGGGCGCGTCCGCGTCGACGTTGTACTCGGTGAACTCGACGTCGCGCCACTCCCCGGAGGCGAGCAGTTCGGGCGTGAGCCGATCGACGGTTGCTGCGACGTCGATCCCCTCCATGAGCGCGGTCACGGCCTCGTCGGTGAGCGTCACCGATCGGACCGTCCGCTCGGATCGAACGATCAGCTCGCGGCGTTCGAGCGACTCGAGGACGGCCGCAGAATCGACCGGCTCGCCGTTTTCGAGGGCCGAAAGCGCCGCGGCTTCCTCGTCGGCGTCGGGGTCTGCCGCCGGATCCGCACGGACCGCACCACCGTCGATCGACCCGTACCCTTTGCGGGCGAAGTTCGACAACGCAATGTTCACCGCCGGTCCGTCGAGGCCGGCCGCGCCGATCAGCCGGCCCATCTCGATTGCCGCCTCGTCGGCACCGGCGTCGATCGACGCACGGTACAGCCGCACTTCGGGGAGTCCCTCCTCGAGGTAGCGTCGGGCCTCGTCGGTGAGTTCGGCGCTCGTTTCGGTCGTTTCGTCGATCGAGACGAGTCCGTCGTCCCGCAGGTCGAACGCCGCGCGGGTGACGGACTCGGGTTTCAGGCCGGTCTCGTCGGCCAGTCGATCGACGGACGTCGCGTCCGTCGCGCTCGCGGCTTCGAGCACCGCAAGCTGTGATTCTGGGAGTCGCATCTGTCGTTGTGTGTCGGTTGGATGGTCGAAAGTTAGCCGTTCCGGACTGCGCGTGCGGCTCGATGCAGCCGCCAGCCCGCCGCGCCGGTTCGATCGGTTTCGACCGTCGGATGCCGGTGGGCACCCGTCGGGGTCCGCCGATCGATCAGCCGCGGAAAAAGAAGCCGAACCCGGCAGTGGTCGGTTCGCTGGCGATCGTCTCGCAGGCGGGCTCGGATGCCATACGCTCACGTTTCTGCAGCCGGATGAAAAACGTTCCGCCTCCATAGGCCGGATCCAGGATGTGGCTCCGGTAATCGCGTCCCGCCCGGCCAACTACCGTCAGTGCGTCCCGCCCGGCCCGCGCCGATCGCTGTCGAGGTCGACGTCCAGCGATTCGAGCAGGTCCCGCGCTTCCTCGCGCTTCTCCTGGTGATCGGCGAGGAACTCGCCCATCAACGCGGCGGCCTGTTCTTTGCAGTCGCCGCAGAGCCGATCGCCGCCCGCACACTCGTCGTACACGCGCGTGGCGAACGCGTCGTCGTCGCCTGCGAGCAGATATGCGTACAGTTCGTACACCGGACACTTGTCGGGTTCGCCGCCGAGTTCGCGTTGTTCTTCGGCGGTCGCCCGACCCCCGGTCGATGCGGCTTTGACCTTGTCGTATCCGTCCTCGGGGTCGTCGAGCAGCGAGATGTGGCTGGCGGGGATCGACGAGGACATCTTCCCGCCGGTCAGCCCCGACATGAATCGGTGGTAGATCGACGACGGCTGGACGAAGCCGAAGCCGCCGGTGTCGACCTCGACGCTCCGAGCCAGCTCTGCGGCCGCCTCGACGTCGAGGTCGAATGCGTCGATGTGACCCTCGTAGACGCGCTTTTCGCCGTCGATCGCCTCGATCAACGCCTCGAAGGCGGCGTCGGGGCCGTGCCGGTGGAAGAACCGAACCCGCGGTCGGATCGGCTCCTTGCCGGCCGCCTCGAGCTTTTCGACCGCCGATTCGCGGGCCGCCTCGACGTCGGGGTCGATCGTCGCCGCCGCGAGCCACGCTGCCGCATCCGCACACCGAAGCGGTTCGTCGTGCGAACCGTCGACCCCGTCCGGAGCGGGATCCGAAGCGGCGTCGGGTGCCACGCCGGCGGCAAGTGCGGCGTGCGCCTCCGCGAGGAGTTCGCGCTCGAGGTCGGTGGCCTCGAAGCTCGCGTACGCTTCGGTCACCTTGAAAAACCGCATCGTGACCGCCAGATCGCGGGCGAATCGAACGTGTGGGTCCTGATCGGGACCGACGGGAATCACGGTCGGCTTCGGCTCGTCGGCCAGCTGCGGGTAGAGGATGTCTGCCATCTGGGTGACGACGCTTTGCATGTGTGAGACGCTCGTCTCCCCGTCGAAGCCGTAGATCGCGGCGAACTCCGAGAAGTTCGCCCGCGAGCCGAGTTCGAACGCCAAATCCTGCACGTCGCGGTTCGTCGACTGCCGATAGAGCGTCCCCTCCTCGGGGTCGAACCCCAGCGCTAACAGGCTGAGCAGGTAATTCTTTGCGTGCTCGTCGATCTCCTCCCAGCCGAGTCCCCGCGCGGAGTGCGCCTCCAGATCGGCGATGAGCCCGTAGACGTCCCCACCGCGTTCTTGATGCCAGATCAACTCGTCGAACACCAGCTTGTGGCCGATGTGTGGATCGCCGGTCGGCATGAACCCCGAAAGCGCCGCAAACGGTTCTCCCTCGACCATCGCATCGGCGACGGCGTCGTAGTCGCGGTGCCCGAAGATGACGCCGCGTCGCATGAGGTAGTGCGGCTCGGGGACCGACGGAAGGATCCCCTCGAACGATTCGATGCCGAACTCCTCGAAGAGTTTTCGGTAGTCGGCGATCGTCGAGGATCCCCACGGGTCGATGGCGACGTCGTCGGCTCCTCGTGCTGTGCCACCATCGGTCCGTGCCCCGGACGGGGTCGTCGTCTCGTCGGTCATGGTGTGAGTCGGCTCACCGCGAGCCACGTCGTTTGGCCGCTCGGGTCGGTCAACGCAAAAACCATTCGTTTCCGGACCCCACCGGCGAGCCGCACGTCGAGCGACAACGCCTTCGGATCGAACGCGTGATCGGGCGTGAGGACCCTGATCAGGTTCTCCGAGTGTGGCAGGTTCTCGACGGATTCGACCCGGTCGTACGTTCGAAAGTCCGCGCCGAACTTGAACCCGGTTTTGGGGACGACGTCCCGCTCGCGGAGCTGTCGATACACCGAAAGCCGGCGATCGAACCGATCGCCCTCGACCGCCCGACCCCGCGAGACGATCGTCTCGTACGTAGCCGAATCGTCGGCTGCGTCCCGCAGCAAAAGCGATCCGTCGGCAGCCAGCCCGGCGGCTTCCACCAGCGACAGCTGGACTGCGCCCTCGAGGACGGCCGCACGGCCAGAAAGCGGCTGACCGTAGAACCCCCGCTCGTAGAACCCCTCGGGGGCGTCCCAGCAGACGACGCGATCGCCGATGAGCGACCCCACGATCGGCGCGTCGGGGCGGTAGGTCGACCCCCCCTCGAACGTCGGCCTCGTCGCCGCAAGATACGTGATCTCGCTTTCCTCGTCGACGACCGCGAGGACGAGTCCCGACAGGTCGGCGGCGGGGACCGGCTCTCGCTCGCCGACCACCGAGAGGCGGTATTCGACGACGCCGTCTTCGGGGCCGCTGCCGCGGGGGTAGACGACGAAGTCCACGCGATCGCTGTCGGCCCCAGTTGCGTCGTCAGCGGACGCGACAGTGTCACCGGGCCAGCCCGCGCGCACGGGCGAGAGATAAAATCCTCGGTCTCGCATGTCTGCATACACGAGGAACCGAAGCGCGAACCGCGGCCGCTCGCGGGCGATCGCGACGAAAAATTGCTCGAATCCGAGTCGATCGCCGCCCTCGTCGACGACGGCGGCTAAATCCCCCCGAAAGAGGAGGTGTGCCGCCTCGACCGGGGTGAGTTCGACGTCGTTGCCCCCGACCGGCCGGCCGTAGCCGCGAGCGTCGTAATACCGCTGTTTGGCGTCGCCGCCGACCGCGACGACGCCCTCGCGGAGCGTTCCCTTCATAGCCGAACGGGCGTCCGCCGCAACCAAAGGCACACCGATCGGTCGGGCCGAATCCCCCACAGGCGTTCGTCCGACACGCAGTCGGCGGTACGCGATCGACCGCCGTCAGTTCATGAACGCCTCGAGCGATCGGCCGCCGTCCGTCCCCGGTGCCGACGCCGCACAGCTGCCGTCGAGACACCGCTTGCCACCGGCCGTCGCGAAGGTCGCCAGCCCGCAATCGCACTCGTCGACGACCACGCCGGCGGGGATCGAAAACGTGGTCTCGCACTCGGGATACCGATCGCAGCCCAGGAAGATCCGCCCGTCGGGGCTTTTCACGTCGAGCGAGCCCGTACAGTCCGGACAGTCCCACTCGCCGCCGAACCGATCGCGGACGGCCGACGCCAGCGACTCGCAGGCGTAGTCGATACAGAGTTCGAACCGATCGCCGCGCTCGACGGCCATCTGGGGCAATCCACATGCCGCGCAGGACGTTTCGAGCATCGACGCGCCCGACGGGAGGCCGTACCGATCGCCACAGTCCAGACAGGAGACCTCGCTTCGGACGCGGACCATCGGCCCGTCACAGTCCGGACAGGTGCCGACGGGCGTCCCCGCAGCGCCGATCGGCGCGGTCCAGCTGCTCGCGTGGTCGTTCGAGACGACCCGGAGCGTCTGCGAATCTGTCCTCGCGACGATCGAAAACCCCTCGTCGTCCTCTTCGATGGTGATCTCGTCGGGGCGAGTCAACCACGCGACGGGCTGGTAGCCGTCGGCGTCGTGGACGAGCACCGTCCGATCGGGTTTGACGACGGTCACGACCCGTCCGCGCTGGACGCGGTCGCGAGTCCCGTCGAAGATCGTCGTACAATCGCCGGTGAATACCCTGAGATGTGTCGTCACGGAGCGGGTTGAGCCGCGATCGGGTTTAAATTCGGTGGGCGCGTATTCGGCTCAGGACGGCTCCAAGGACCCCGACTGTCGCGACCACCGCGATCGATGCGATCGAAACGCCCTCGATCCACCACGGTACGGCGGCGATCGATCCGAATACCGATCGGACCCACGTGAGGATCGACGGGAGAACGAGCAGGGCGACCAGCACCGCGAGGCTGAGAAGGACCCCGATCGGCGTCGGCTCCGGCGGACCCGCCGGAGGCGCCATCCGAACCCCCTCGGGGGTCCGTCGGAGCGATTCCGAACCGGACGGTTCGACGGACTGTGCTGTGGACGGTCGGTCGGCTTGCCTCGACGTGTGGGTCGATCGAGTGTGCGAGCGGGCGGTTTCTCCGATCATTGTACTCGACCGAACGGAGGTCGCACACCGACTAAAGTGTAATCTGAATTATATTTCTGTAAACGATCGTACTGAAATTCGTTTCAGTAGAGTATCGGAGAAACGCGACGGGAGCCGGTCAGGCGACCTCGACCGTCCGCGAGGCCCGAACGGGCAACAACGGCAGCTCGGGGAAGGTGACTTCGACGACGTATTCGAGCGCGTCGGCCGTCGGCGAACCGAAGACGGCGATCGGTGCGGTCGTGATCCCCGAGAGGTACGTCGTCTTCTCGTGCATCTCGACGCCGTTGACCGTCACCCGGATACCGACTCGCCCGCCGCCGCCAGCGTTCGAAACCGTGACGGTGACCATCTCGTTCGCGCCGGTCTGTATCGACTCGGGGAGGCTCCCCCACTCGACGTCGACTCGCGGGAGGTCGGTCGCAGCGTCGACGACGCGTTCTGCGACGCCCGCGGTGAGGCCCGCCCTCGTCAGCGTCTCCGCACCCGCATCGATCACCGCCGCGGGCGTCGTGATCCCCGCACCGGCGAGCGTCTCCGCGCGCCTGGCGGCGATCCCGTCGATCGCCGTGAGCGCCACCGCGTCCGTGCCGACACCGTGTTCGACCCGCGCTTCGACCCGTCGGCCGAGGTTCGCCGCCCGAGGACCCGCGAACCGATCGAGGAACTCACACAGCGCTGCAAGCAGCCTGAGCGCGTTCTGTTTGATGACCCACGCGTCGCTTCGCAGGTCGCTCGGCGTCTCGCCGGCCATCGCGGCCTCGAGGATCGCCCGAACCTTCCGATTCCCGTTTTCGAGGTCGGTTTCGACCCCCTCGAGGACGGTTTCGATCGCGTCGGATTCCGATTGCCGGGCGGAGACGCTGTCGAACTCCGCCGCCCCCGCGACCGCCTCGCCGATGTCGTCGGCGCTAATTCGATCGCGGGTCGCGAGCCGATAGAATCCGTGGGCGGTGTCCAAATCGAGGTAGTACTTCGAGGTGAGTCGCCCAAGCGTCGTCGCGTCGACGCCGAGTTCGTCGTCGGTGGCGACGAAGCCGCGATCGACCAGCCGCGACAGCGCCGATCGGACGCGATCGCGAAGCCCCTCCAGGTCGTACTCGTCGGGTTTCGATCGGGCGCGGCGGTAGTAAAACGTCGTCTCCAGCCACGACATGACGTCGTCGAGATCTCTGATCGTCCCCATGGCGATCTCCGCGTTCAGGTGCGAATCGAGGTCGTCGGCCAGCCGGGATTCGATGTCCTTGCCCTCCGTCAGGAGCCGTCGGTACTTATCGGCGTCCGATCGATCGCAGACGACCCACCCGTATCCCACGTCGTCGTACCCCGGTCGGCCGGCGCGGCCGAGCATCTGGAGGATGTCGAGCGGGCTCATGTCGACGTCGCCCTCCAGCGGATCGTGATACTTCGTGTCGCGGATGACGACACAGCGAGCGGGGAGGTTCACCCCCCACGCGAGCGTCGAGGTCGAAAACAGCAGCTGAATGGTGCCGTCTTTGAACCACTCCTCGATCCGGTCGCGGTCGTCCTTCGAAAGTCCCGCGTGGTGAAACGCGACGCCGTCGGGGACGGACTTTCGGAGAACGTCGTTGCCGAGGTCCTTCGCGTCGGTGTGGAGGTCGTAATCGCCGCGTGCGCCCATCGGGATGTCCCGTTCGGCGATGACGTCCCTGGATTTCGTCGCCGCTCGAACCGCGTCCTGTCTGGAGGAGACGAACACGAGCGCCTGTCCGCCATCCTCGATGTGCGGTCTCGCCAGATCGATCGCCTTGAAGAGTCGAATGTACTTGTCCGCGAAGGCGTTCTCTCCGTGACTGTAGGTCTGTACGTCCGCGTGCAGGTCGACCGGCCGGTACTCCTCCTCGAAGACGAACGTCGATTCGGGTGGCGCATCGAGCCACGCGGCGACGTCGTCGATGTTCGGCATCGTCGCCGACAGGGCGACGATCCGGGGATCGCAGAGCCGACGGAGCCGCGAGATCGTGACTTCGAGCACGCCGCCGCGACCGTCCGAATCCAACAGGTGGACCTCGTCGATCACGCAACAATCGACGTCGGTGACGAACGAGTAGCGAGGCGAATCGTGCTTGCGGGTCGCCGAGTCGGTCTTTTCGGGCGTCATCACGAGGATGTCCGCGCGTTCGGCCCGTCGAGGATTGAGATCCCGTTCGCCGGTGACGACGTACACGGAGTACCCGAGCGCCTCGAAGCGCTCCCACTCGGCTTCTTTTTCGTTCGTGAGCGCGCGCATGGGCGCGATGAACAGCGCGGTGCCGTCCTCCTGGAGCGTCTTACAGATCGCGAGTTCGGCAAGCGCCGTCTTCCCGGAGGCGGTCGGAGCGCTTGCGACCACGTTGTCCGTCCGCTCCATGATCGCCGGCAGCGCCTCCTGTTGCATCCGGTTGAACTCCTCGAACCCGAAGGCGTCGGCGAATTCCGGGACCGCTTCGGCGACTTTCACGTCCTCTCACCGGCGGCGTGCCTCATCACTCGTGGGGGAGTGCCACGGGGCCAAAGGCGTTTCCTTCCGCGGGACGATTTCGACGTCGCCTCGAACAGTGGCGCGATCGATCGCATGGAGTGTGCGGTCAGTCAGCCGCAAACGGTGACGCGATCGATCGACAACCTCGATCGGCCGCGTCGATCGGACGGTTAGTCTGCGGCGATCCGATCTGCCGCCCGTTCGAACATGCCACCCGAACGCGTGTGCGCGTAGTAAATACCGAGTCCGAACGCCGCGAGCACGTTCGAAACCGTCACGGCCCAGAAGATCGCGACGACGCCCCAGCCGAGTCCCGGCGCGATCGCGACGCCGCCGACGCCGATCGCGTAGCCCGCCGGGATCGCCGCGACCGCGAGTGGAAGCCTGATCACCCAGTACTTGCAGACGTCGGCGACGAAGCTCGTCCGGGTTCGCGAGGTGCCGTTGAACGCCGCCAACAGCACGTAGCTCGCGCCGATCGCCGGATAGCCGTACGCCAGGATTTCCAGATATCGGACCGTCAGTTCGAACCCCGCAGGCGAGACGTCCGGCACGAAGATCGCGGCGATCGTTCCGGGGACGAGCCACTGGAGTCCGCCGAGCGCGCCGAGCGCGCCGACGCCGAGCGCCAGGCCGACGACCGTCGTTCGGTTCGCCCGATCGGGACGGTCGGCCCCCACGTTCTGGCCGATCACGCTCTGGGCGGCCTGCTGAAGTCCCGCAGCCGGGGTGAACGCGACGCTCGCGACGCGTGCGCCGACCGTGTACGCCGCGAGGCCGGCGCCCCCGCCGGCGATCGCCACGATGGCGACGACGAGCACCCGGACCGACTGGCTCGCGGCGTGCTGGCCGGCGATGGGCGAGCCGACGCTCGCCAATTCCCGAAGGATCGACCGGTCGATCGAGACGGCGTCGCGATCGAGCGCGAAGCTCCCCCGAACGTCGCCAACCGCAAGCGTCACCCCGAGACAAAAGCCCGCGAGGTAGCCCAACCCCGTCGCCATCGCCGCCCCCTGAACGCCGAGACCGGGGAACGGCCCCACGCCGAATATCAACAGCGGATCGAAGAGGACGTTCGTCCCGACCATGGTGAGGTTGACGTACAGCGCCGCGCGGGCGTCGCCCCAGCCGACGAAGCCGTTTTCGATCGTGTCGCTCGCACCCAGAAACGGGGCGAAGACGAAGATCGTCGCGAGGTATGTCGCAGCCGGCCCGACGACGCCCGCCTCGCCCGACAGCAGGGCCATGATCTGCCCGGCGGAGGCGACGACGACCACGGCGAGTCCGATACCGGTCGCCGCCGCGAGGACGACGCCGTTGAACGCGACGCGGCGGGCGTCGTCCGCCCGGCCAGCACCGACCCGCTGGGCGACGAGGATGTGCGTGCCGACCGTCGAGACGAGCAGCGCGGCGAAAAGCGCCGCCATGACCGGAAAGTTGAGCCCGACCGCCGCGATCGCGTCCTCACCCAGCCGCCCGAGCCAGAACGTGTCCACGACGGCCCCGACCACGTGCACGAGGTTCTGTGCGACGAGTGGGGCCGCAAGCACCAACAGGACTCGCGGAATCGACCCGGTCGTGACGTCGTCGGGTGAGAGCCTGGCCATCGATATCTGAATCCCACGTCGACCGAGCAAAAACATGTCGGTGTTCGTGACTGTGTTGGGTTCGGATAGATCCCTGGGGCTGTGGATGCGGACAGGTCCCTGGGGCAGTGGGTGCGGACTGGTCCCTGGGCCAGTGGATGCGGACGGGTCCCCGGGGCTGTGGATGCGGACTGGTCTCAGAAGCTGTGGCTGCAGACAGGAGCAATCCGCACGTTTTTGCCGCACGCAGCCGTATCCGAGCGTATGGCACGCAGGCGGCGGAAACCCGAGTGGCTCAGGATGCGGCCGCCGTCGGGGAAACGCTTTACCGACATCAGATCGACGCTGCGCGATCGGAGCCTCAACACGGTCTGTGAGGAGGCGAACTGCCCGAACCTCGGGGAGTGTTGGAGCGGCCGGGACGGCCCTGGGACGGCCACGTTCATGCTCATGGGCGATCGCTGTTCTCGCGGCTGTAACTTCTGTGACGTCGAAACCGGCGGGATGGAGCCGCTTGACCCCGAAGAACCCCGAAACGTGGCCGAGTCGGTGGCCGAGATCGGGCTGGATTACGTCGTGCTCACCTCGGTCGATCGGGACGACCTGGCCGACGGCGGCTCCGCGCACTTTGCGGAAACGATCTGCGAGATCAAACGGCAGGATCCCTCGATCCTCGTGGAGGTCCTCATCCCGGACTTCCAGGGCGAACCAGACCAGGTGCGACGAATCATCGAGGCGGAGCCGGACGTGATCGCACACAACGTCGAAACCGTCGAGCGGCTCCAGTGGCCGGTCCGCGATCGGCGGGCGAGCTACGAGCAGTCGCTGTCGGTCCTCCGGCAGGTCGATCGCGAATCCGACATCTACACCAAAACGAGCATCATGCTCGGGCTCGGCGAGTACGACCACGAGGTCTATCAGACGCTCTCGGACCTCAGACAGACACACGTCGACATCGTGACGTTCGGACAGTACCTCCAGCCGTCCCGATCGCACCTCGACGTGTACGAGTACGTCCACCCCGACGTCTTCGACACGTGGGAACGGGTCGCCGAGGAGGAGCTTGGCTTTCTGTACTGCGCCTCGGGGCCGATGGTCAGGTCGTCGTACAAAGCGGGCGAACTGTTCGTCGACGCGCTCCTCAGGGAGGGCAAGACGATCGCCCAGGCGCGCGCCACCGCGGCGGCCGCCGAGTGATTTCGCCGCCGGAGATCCCACCCGACACAAACCCTATTATCGAGCCCAGGCAACACGGAGGTATGGCCGACGGAAAGACCCTCCTGAAGTGGGCGGCGATCGGCGTCGCAACGCTGGTACTGATTCGGCTCGCACTCTGGGTATTCGGCGTCGTGATCAGCGCCGTGATCTGGGCGATCCAGACGGCGATTTTGCTGGCGCTTCTTGCGCTGTTCGGGTACGGCGTCTACTGGCTCTACGTGACGTTCGTCGCCGACTCCGATTCGAACGCGACCACTAAAAACCGGGATCGAATCTACGAACGCTGAAAGCGCGATCGCGAGGACTGCACGTCGACAGTCGGAGTCCTCTTTGGACGACAGATCGACAGCACACGCTCGCGGTGAACCGCCTCGGGTACCGCCGAGACGAGTCGGGTCAGTCGCTCACCAGAAGCCGAACTCGCTCGTTAGCAGGTACCGGACGCCCGGGTCAGCGTACTCGGCCTCCCGGTTCTCCTCGGCGTCCCCCTGCGGCGTGCTCGTTCGGTCTGCGTCTCCGAGCATCGGATCGACGTCGATCGGCCCCGGCGACTCCGATCGGCCGTCCGTGTCCGGATCGAACGGATGCTCCCTCGTGGACATTGTGAGATATTCACACGCGCAACTATTTGAGCGTTTCGAGGGCCGGGCGAAGCGCGTGAACCAGTGGGAACGAGAATCGACGCCAATCGTCGAATCTCGATCGATCGACAGTTTACCACATTCGTCCATTATTATTCGGGGAGAACGACGGTGGACCGAACGTATCTCAGTAGAGCGGCAGATAAATCGACAAACCATCGAATAGTAGCCAGTGTGATGGACATCCATGGTTTGAAGTGGCAGAATTTCTGTCCATAGTAAATCTTTTACGAAAACCCTTTACTCTGGGCGGAAAACCATATCCCATGCACAGGTGGGTTCGATCATGAGCGTACTACAGCGAGACCCCGGAGACCTCCTGCAGGTTCTCGACGAGGATGGAACCGTCGTCGGTGACGTCCCGGATATCGACGATCAGACGGTCGTCGACATCTACCGGGACATGGTGCTTGCGCGCCACTTCGATCGGCGGGCGGTCAGCCTCCAGCGACAGGGACGGATGGGGACGTATCCGCCGCTGTCGGGACAGGAAGGCGCACAGATCGCGAGTGCACACGCGCTCAACGAAGCCGATTGGCTGTTCCCGAGCTACAGGGAACACGGCGCGGCCGTCGTTCGCGGGGTGCCGCTCGAACAAACGCTTTTGTACTGGATGGGACACGAGGCGGGCAACAGCGTCGACGAGGACGTGCACGTCTTCCCAGTCGCGGTTCCGATCGCCTCACAGATCCTCCACGCGACGGGGGCGGCGTGGGCGGCGTCGCTGCGCGGCGACGACGACAAAGCGTTCCTCTGTCACTTCGGCGACGGGGCGACGAGCGAAGGTGACTTCCACGAGGCGATGAACTTCGCCGGCGTGTTCGACACCCCCAACGTCTTCTTCTGTAACAACAACCAGTGGGCGATCTCGGTCCCGCGGGAACGACAGACCGCCTCGCGGACGATCGCCCAGAAGGCGACCGCCTACGGTTTCGAGGGCGTGCAGGTCGACGGCATGGATCCGCTCGCGGTGTACAAGGTGACGCGCGAAGCAGTCGAGAAAGCCAAAGCCGACGAGCCGCCCGAATCGGGTCGGCGGCCGACGCTCATCGAGGCGGTACAGTATCGCTTCGGGGCGCACACGACGGCGGACGATCCGACGGTCTACCGCGACGAGGACGAGGTACAGCGGTGGAAGGCGAAAGACCCGATCCCGAGGCTGGAGACGTTCTGTCGGGACAACGGCCTGCTGGACGACGAGTCGGTCGGGGCGATCGAGCAGGCGGCGAAAGACCGGGTCGCCGATGCGATCGACACAGCGGAGTCCGTCCGGCGACCGCTCCCCGAGGAGATGTTCGAATCGGTGTACGAGGAGCTACCGGAACACCTACGGGAACAACACGAGGAGTTAGAAACACTCCGAGACGCCTACGGCGACGAGATATTCTTCGAGGAGTGAGACACGAATGAGCACGACAACGCAGACACAGAACCTCACGTTGGTACAGGCGGTCCGCGACGGCCTTTACACCGAGATGACAGCAGACGAGGACGTCATCGTCATGGGCGAGGACGTCGGGAAAAACGGCGGCGTCTTCAGGGCGACGGAGGGGCTCTACGACGAGTTCGGCGACGATCGGGTCATCGACACGCCGCTTGCGGAATCGGGGATCGTCGGCACGGCCGTCGGCATGGCCGCCTACGGGCTGAAGCCGGTGCCGGAGATCCAGTTTTCCGGCTTCATGTATCCGGCGTTCGACCAGATCGTAAGCCACGTCGCGCGGCTCCGAACCCGGACCCGCGGGCGATTTACGTGTCCGATGGTCATCCGCGCGCCCTACGGCGGCGGGATCCGCGCCCCCGAACACCACTCCGAATCGAAAGAGGCCTTCTACGCTCACGAAGCCGGGCTGAAGGTCGTGATGCCGTCGACCCCATACGACACGAAGGGGTTGCTCATCTCGGCGATCCGCGACCCCGATCCGGTGGTCTTCCTGGAGCCGAAACTCATCTACCGCGCATTCCGCGGGGAGGTTCCGGACGGCGAGTACACGGTGCCGATCGGCGAGGCGACCACCCGTCGGGAGGGCGAGGACGTCTCGGTGTTCACCTACGGCGCGATGACTCGACCGACGTTGGCGGCCGCAGAGGAACTCGCCGAGGAGGGGATCGATTGTGAGGTCGTCGACCTGCGGACCGTCTCGCCGCTCGATCGGGCGGCGATCGTCGACTCCTTCGAGAAGACCGGCCGGGCGGTCGTGGTGAACGAGGCCCCGAAGACCGGCGGACTCGCCGGCGAGATAACGGCGATCATACAGGAGGAGGCGCTGTTGTACCAAAAAGCGCCGGTAAAGCGGGTGACCGGCTTCGACGTGCCGTACCCGCTGTACGCGCTGGAGGATTACTACCTCCCGAACGCGACGCGAATCAAAGACGGTATCACCGACACGGTGGAGTTTTGAACGATGCCGGTCGAGGAATTCAAACTCCCGGACGTCGGCGAAGGGGTCGCAGAGGGCGAACTGGTCAGCTGGCTCGTCTCGCCGGGCGACACGGTGTCGGAAGACCAGCCGGTCGCGGAGGTCGAAACGGACAAGGCGCTCGTCGAGGTCCCCTCGCCGTACGACGGGACGGTGAAGGAACTGCTCGCAGAGGAAGGCGAGATGGTCCCGGTCGGGACAGTGATCATCACCTTCGACG
>JBNJFV010000027.1:0-5857 GCA_051747145.1 Halobacteriota archaeon | reverse complement strand
GACGACGCGATCGGCGCATCGGAATCCGAAGCTGCGGGCGACACCGAACAACCACGGTCCGACGGACGGGTGTTCGCATCGCCGAGCGTCCGGCGGCTCGCCCGGGAACTCGGCGTCGAGCTACGCGCGATCGAGGGGTCCGGCCCGAGCGGTCGGATCACGGCCGCCGACGTCCGATCGGCAGCGGAGGCGGACAAAGAACCCGAACTGACCGCCGACGAAGCCGACGACGCCGGCGGTAGGGAGGCGGTGACGAGAGCCGCCGCGACCGAAACCGACCCGGCGGGCCGAACCGATCGATCGCCCGTCGGCGTCGAAGCCGCCGATCGAGACCGGACGCTCGCAGCGCCCGCGACCCGATCGCTCGCCGACGATCTCGGTGTCGACCTCGACGCGGTGCCGACCGACGAACGTCGCGACGGGGAGGCTTTCGTCACGCCCGACGCAGTGCGGGCGTACGCCGAGGCGATGGACGACGCACAGGCGGCCGACGCGGCGTCGGCCGCGGCGGCTGCTGAGACCGTCGGGGAAGAGGGCCTCCGCGATCGTATCCCCTACCGCGGCGTCCGGCGGACGATCGGCGAGAAGATGGAGGAGTCGAAATACACGGCCCCACACGTCAGCCACCACGACACGGTGACGGTCGATCGACTCGTCGAAACGAGAGCCGAGTTGAAAGCGCTCGCCGAGGAACGCGGCGTCAAACTGACGTACATGCCGTTCGTGATGAAAGCGATCGTGCGGGCGCTACAGGAGTACCCGATCCTCAATTCCACGCTCGATGAGGCGGCCGAGGAGATCCTCGTGAAAGGCGAGTACAACCTCGGGATCGCGGTAGCGACCGACGCGGGGCTCATGGTCCCCGTCGTGCGGAACGTCGACGAGAAGTCGATCGTCGAACTGGCCGCGGAGGTGAACGACCTCGCACGGCGGGCGAGAGAACGGACGCTCTCGGTCGAGGAGATGCGGGGTGGGACGTTCTCGATTACGAACTTCGGGGCGATCGGCGGCGAGTACGCCACCCCGATCATCAACTATCCGGAGACGGCGATTCTCGGGCTCGGTGCGATCGAGAAACGGCCGGTGGTCCGCGATGACGAGGTCGTCCCCGCCCACACGCTCCCGCTGTCGTTGACGATCGATCACCGCGTGATTGACGGCGCGGAGGCGGGCGCGTTCACGAACGAACTCATGCGGTACCTACGGGAGCCGAAGCTGCTGCTGTTGGAGGCGTAATACATGGTAGTTGGAGACATCGCGACCGGAACGGACGTATTGGTTGTCGGCGCAGGACCGGGCGGCTACGTCGCCGCGATCCGCGCCGCACAGAAGGGACTCGACACCACGCTCGTCGAGAAGAACGCCTACGGCGGGGTGTGTCTGAACGTCGGCTGCATCCCCTCGAAGGCGTACATCACGGCCGCATCCCTCGCGGAAGAGGCCGCCAACGCCGACCACATGGGTATCTCCGCCGACCCGGAGATCGACATGGCCGCGCTGTGCGAGTGGAAAGACGGCGTCGTCGAGCAACTTACCGGCGGCGTCGAGAAGCTCTGTAAGGCCAACGGCGTCAACCTCGTCGAAGGAACCGCGACGTTCGCAGACGCGAACACGGCCCGCGTCGCCCACGGCGGCGAAGGGCAGGGTAGCGAGACGATCGAGTTCGAACACGCGATCGTCGCCACCGGCTCGCGGCCGATCGAGATCCCCAACTTCGAATACGCCGACGAGCACGTCTGGAGTTCGACCGACGCGCTCGCGACCGAGGCGGTCCCCGATCGGCTCGTCGTCGTCGGTGCCGGGTACATCGGCATGGAGCTGTCGACGACGTTCGCGAAACTCGGCAGCGACGTGACCGTGATCGAGATGCTCGAGGACGTCTTACCCGGCTACGAAGACGACGTCTCGCGCGTCGTCCGCAAACGGGCCGAGTCACTCGGCATCGACTTCCACTTCGGCGAGGGGGCAAGCGACTGGGTTGGGACCGCCGACGGGATCGAGGTCACGAGCGAGACCGAAGACGGCGAAGCGTCCACATACGAGGCCGACAAGGTCCTCGTCGCCGTCGGTCGATCGCCCGTGACCGACACGCTGGAGCTTTCGAACGCCGGCGTCGAAACCGACGATCGCGGCTTCGTTCCCACCGACGATCGGCTGCGGACGAACGTCGAGCACATCCACGCCGTCGGCGACGTGACGGGCGAGCCGATGTTGGCCCACGCCGCCTCCAAGGAGGGGATCGTCGCCGCGGAGGTCATCGCCGGCGACTCGGCGGCGATGGACGTACAGGCGATTCCGGCGGCGGTCTTCACCGATCCGGAGATCGGCACCGTCGGCCTGACCGAGGCCGAAGCCGAAGCGGAGGGGTTCGAACCGGTCGTCGGGGAGATGCCGTTTCGCGCGTCCGGGCGGGCGCTCACGACTGGCCACACCGACGGGTTCGTCCGCATCGTCGCCGACGAGTCCTCGGGGTTCGTCCTCGGCGCGCAGATCGTCGGCCCGGAGGCCTCCGAACTCGTGGCGGAGGTCACGCTGGCGATCGAACTCGGCGCGACGATCGAGGACGTCGCCTCGACGGTACACACCCATCCGACCCTCGCGGAAGCGGTCATGGAGGCCGCCGAGAACGCACAGGGACAGGCGATCCACACGCTCAATCGGTAAGCGGCCGATTAGAGAGTCGATCGATCGCGTGTGGGGATCGAGTGGGAAACGATCGATCGGTTAGAGAGTAGATCGATCGCGTGTGAGTCGATCGATCGAGTGGGAGACGACCGATCGAGTGGGAGACGACCGATCGCGTGTGAGTCGATCGATCGTCCGTACTGCCGAGTTCAATCGTAATCGACCGGGCGATCGATCGGTTCGAACCGATCGACCCGGGACAAGACCCCTTCGTTTCATGTCGAGATCGCACACCGATCGCCGAGATATCGTGCAGAGACCACCACGG
Source organism: Halobacteriota archaeon (assembly GCA_051747145.1). Lineage (GTDB taxonomy): Archaea > Halobacteriota > Halobacteria > Halobacteriales > Haloferacaceae > JBNJFV01. The sequence goes on along the minus strand of JBNJFV010000027.1, from coordinate 2,904 downwards.
ACTGGACAGTCAAAACGCCCAACGCTTAGGTATCGCGGTGCCGTTGAGGTGGGCAATGAGCCCTCCAGCGTCGAATCGAGACGACGAGGCCGACAAGACCGACGTGGCCGACGAGACTGAAAAGACTGATGAGCACGACGAGACCGACGTGGCCGACGAGACTGAAAAGACTGACGAGCACGACGAGACCGAAGCGGCCAAAAAGGTCGACGAGTCCAACGTGACCGACGATCGCGGTGCAACGACGGGGACAGGCGAGTCCGCAGACGCGTACGGCCAGGAGGCGACGGCGACGGAACCGGATGAATCGATCGATCCGATGCCGTTCGAGGGCGAGGCCGATCGGACGACCGGGCCGACCCCCGAGGACGCGATCGAACCGGACACGCGCCGCCGGCCGATCGAACAACCGACGGCAGCGCGTGCGGCATCCCAACCGGGAGTGGACCACCCCGCGGTCGAATCGCGGTACTGGTACTGGGTCGCGGCGGTCCCGCTGTACGTCCTCGTGGGGTTCGTCGGGTCGATCGTCGCCGCGTTCGCGTTCCTGTTCGGGGTCGGACTGGACGTCGCCGGCGGTGCCGGCGCGGTGACGATACTGCTCGTCGTCCTGTTCGGGCTGGTGGCGTCCATCTTCGGCCTGTTCGGCGTGGTCCTGTTGTTCGCGTTCCCGATCGGGATCTACCTCGACGCGACGGCGATCGCCGACGCCGACGTCGACTGGGAGCCCGACGCGGTCCTCTACGGCCTTCTCGCGTTGGGATCTGCGATCGTGACCGCGTTCACGCTGAGCCTGTTCGTGGCGCTGTACTACCTGTACCGCCGTCACGAGGCGATCGGCGATCCCTGACCGGGGTCGACAGAGACCGACGGCGGTACCACCCCGCTCCGGAACCGATTTGACGATGCCACCGTACCATCGGGTATGAACGTCTTCGGTTCCAGCGGGGTTCGGGGGATCGCCGGGCAGGGACTCTCCCCGGAGTTCGTTCTCCACATCGCGCAAGCGGCAGCGACCGTCTGGAGCGCAGACCGGGTCGCGATCGCCCGCGACACGCGGACGACGGGCCAGCTGTTCGCGAACGTCGCCGCCGGCGGCGTCTCGAGCACGGGCGCGGACGTCGATCGACTCGGCGTCGCCCCCACGCCGGCGGTGACCCGGTACTGTGAGGTTCAGTCGGTCCCTGCGATCCTCATCACCGCCTCGCACAACCCGCCGAAGTACAACGGCGTCAAGCTCGTCGGCGACGACGGGATCGAACTGCCCGTCCGAACCCTCGAACGGATCGAAGACCACCTCCTCGCAGCGGAATTCACTGCCGCACCCTGGTCGGCCGTCACGGAGACGCGCCGGGTCGACACGGCCAACGACGCGTACGTCGAGGAGTTGCTCGCGAGCGTCGATCGCGACCGAATCGCCGCCGCCGACCTCACCGTCGCGATCGATCCGGGTCACGGGGCCGGCGCGCTCACGAGCCCCGAGTTCTTCCGGCGACTCGGCTGTTCGGTCCGCACGGTCAACGGACAGCCCGACGGCCACTTCCCCGGACGATTGCCCGAGCCGGTCGAGTCGAACCTCGAAGACCTCTGTCGGCTGGTCGCCACGACCGACGCCGACGTCGGGATCGCCCACGACGGGGACGCCGATCGGGCGATTTTCGTCGACGAGACCGGCGCGTACGTCGAGGGTGACGCCTCGTTAGCCGCGCTCGCGGCGAACGCGCTCGAACCTGGGGACACGACCGTCGCCGCGGTGAACGTCTCCCAGCGGCTGGTCGACGTCTGTTCGGACGTCGGTGCGCAACTGGAGTTGACGCCGATCGGCGCGACGAACATCATCACGAGAATCAAAGAACTGTGGGCGGCGGGTCACACGATTCCGATCGCCGGGGAGGGCAACGGCGGCGTGTTCTACCCGGAGTATCGGCTCGTACGGGACGGCGCGTACATCGGGGCGAAATTCCTCGAGCTACTCGCCGACGCTCCCGTAAGCGACACCGTCGCTCCGTACCAGGCGTACCACAACGTGCGGTACAACATCGAATACGAAACCGATTCGGAACGATCGAAAATGCTCGAGGCGGCGTCGGCGTACGTCGAGGCCGCCGACGCCGAGCCGAACACGATCGACGGCTACCGGCTCGATTACGGCGACGCGTGGGTGCTCGTTCGCCCGAGCGGGACGGAGCCGAAGATTCGGATCTACGCGGAAGCCCGCGACAGCGCGCGGGCAGCCGAACTCGCCTCGGGTGTGAAAGACGCGATCGACGAGTCGATCGACGGCTGAACGCCAACCCCGGCGAGCCGACGGCAAAACGGCCGACGAGATCCTCTCGCTCGATGCGCCGACAATCGTCGGTCTCGAAGCGACAGCACAGCGTAGCGTAGCGTAGCGGTTAATTGGGTGTCGCGTTCTCCACACTGGCGGTTTCTTCGAGCGTGGTTTCCAGCCGATCGATCGCCGCGTCGATCGCCTCGTAGTCTTCGAGGATCGCCCCGGAGACGACGCGTTCGTACGTCGACTCGTCGAGTTCCTCGGCGACGACTGCGACCTCGCGTATGCGATCGAACGCCGGGTCGCGGACGAGCCGACGGAGCGTTCGGAGGCGCGATTCGAGCGCGTCGTCACCGAGCGTTCGCGTGACCGAGGCGAGTTCGCGAAGACGATATCGCAACGTCCCGCTCGGTTCGGGCGGCCACGGGACGGTGAGCGGCTCCGCTGTGATCCGATCGAGGAACGTCCGATGCACCGCGACGTTCGTCCGCAACGCGCCGGGATCTGCCACGTAGTGATCGAGCTTCGAGGCGGAGTAGTCGACGAGATCGAGTAGCTCAGGGAGGGGCCTGTCGCCGGCGGCAGCCGTGTCGATGTACTCGCGCAGCTCCGGGGGCGGTTGCTGGAAC
>JBNJFV010000026.1:0-21035 GCA_051747145.1 Halobacteriota archaeon | reverse complement strand
CGATCGGACTCCCGCCGCGTGGTCGGGTCGCCCCTCCATGCGTCCGACCGCGTACGTCCGGACGAACGCCTCCGCGTCATTGACATCGCTCGGGAAGACGACCTCGGCCGCCGCCAAAAGCACCTCGAGCGTTCGCTCGTCGGCCGCATCTGTCCCGTCGGATCGGTTCATCCGCCCGACCGCGTACCCGCCGGTGCCGACGCCGACAGCTGCGAGCGCCGCGATCGCGTGCCGTCGGGTGAGCCGCATCGGCACCGGATTAGGTCGCCCTAAACTTACGCCTTTCGAGACGCCGCGAACGTAGGACTTTCGACGCTCGGGTGCGACGAGCGGATATGAACGCGATACGACGCGTAGAGCCGGGCGAGTTGAGCGCGTCCCAGATCCTCGAGGATCTCGATCGCGGCGATCGGGTCCTGGTGAGCGTCGAAGTCGCCGGACAGTCCCGGACGGTTACGCTTCGATTCGACGGGGAGACGTACTACTGTGACACGCCGACGCGCCTGCTGCGCCACGAGACGGCCGAGGCGATGTACGAGTGCATCGTCGATATGGGCTACGCCCGATCTGAGTGACGCTGTCGAATCTACCTCAGACATCTCGCCTGGTCGTCGTCGATTGTGGGTATGCGGGGATTTAACGACGACGGCTCCCAAAAGCGGGTATGAGCGACACACCGGAGATGGACGATCTCGTCGGCGAGTACGATCCGGAGTTTCAACACGTCATGTCGTGTGTCTTCGGCATCCAAAACCACGAGAGCCGGACGTATCTCGTGTTATTGGAGTACCCCGGGAGCACCGTCTCCGAGCTGGCGGCGACGCTCGATCGGGACCGATCGAACGTGAACCGATCGCTGTCGACGCTGTTGGAGAAGAACCTGGTCGATCGCGAGCGGCGGCTGCTCGATCCGGGCGGGTACGTCTACCAGTATACGGCCGTGCCGCTTCCGGCGGCCAAGGCGATGTTGCACGAATCGCTGGAGGAGTGGGCCGACGCCGTCCACGAAAAGATCGACGCCTTCGGCGAGTAACAGAAGCCGACGACAGCGGAAGCGACGGCCGACCGGCTGCGCGGGGTGACACCACGACGCGAGACAACCGACCGGCTTTTACTCGCGCCGACCGACCGACCACCTAATGAGCCTCGATCTCACCGCACCCACACAGGAGGCACCACCCTGCGCGGACGAGGGCGTCTGGTTGGAGTGCATCGACTGCGGGGAACAGTACGCACCGTTCGAAGGGATCCGCTACACCTGCGACGCGTGCGACTCGCTGTTGGAAGTCCGCTATTCGAACCCGCCGACGTTCGAGGAGTTCGGCGCAGGTGGACGCATCGAAGACGCGCCAGATCGCGGCGTGTGGCGCTACGCCGCCTCGCTCCCGTTCGAGTCGGGCGTCTCGCTCCCGGAGGGCGACACCCCGCTGCACCACGCGCCACGTCTGCGCGAGTCGATCGGTCTCAACCGGCTGCGGATCAAACACGAGGGAATGAACCCCACCGGCGCGTTCAAAGATCGCGGCATGACCGTTGGCGTCCGCGTCGCGAGGGAACTCGGCGTCGATCGCCTCGCCTGCGCGTCGACCGGCAACACGAGCGCCGCACTCGCAGCCTACGGCGCACGCGGCGGGATGGAGACGCTCGTGCTCTTGCCGAAAGGGAAGGTCGCCGCGGGGAAGATCGCCCAGGCGAGCCTTCACGGGGCGCGGATCCTCGAGGTCGACGGGAACTTCGACGCCTGTCTGGACATCGTCCAGGAACTGGCCGCCCGCGGTGAGGCGTACCTGTTGAACTCGCTGAACCCCTTCCGGCTGGAGGGACAGAAGACGATCGGCTTCGAGATCCTCGAAACCTGGTACGCCGATTACGGCACGTACCCCGATCGGATCGTGCTGCCGGTCGGGAACGCCGGCAACACCGCGGCGCTGTACAAGGCGTTTCGCGAACTACTCCAGGCGGGAGCGATCGATGCCGCTGAGGTCCCGAAACTCACGGGCGTCCAGGCGGACGGTGCCGCGCCGATGGTCGAGGCGGTTCGGGAAGGCACCGACGAGGTCCGCCGCTGGGAGACGGTCGAAACGAAAGCGACCGCGATCCGGATCGGCAACCCCGTCAACGCGCCGAAGGCGCTCCCGGCGATCGAACAGACCGGTGGGACGGCCGTCGCCGTCACCGACGAACAGATCACCCGAGCCCAGCGGGATCTCGCTGCGGAAGGCATCGGCGTCGAACCCGCCTCCGCCGCCTCCGTGGCCGGCCTCCGGAAGCTCCGCGAAGCGGGCGAAATAGCCGCCGACGAGGACGTGGTCTGTCTGACGACCGGGCACCTGCTGAAAGATCCCGACGCGGCCTTCGCGGCCGGCCGCGACCCCGAGCCCGTTCCGAACGACGTCGAAGCGGTCTTAGAACACCTCCACGCCTGACCGAACCCGTCGACGGAGCCCGATCGTGCCGGGAACGAATGACGATCGTCTGACGAGTCTTTTTGTATTTGTGGTAACACGTGACATGCATGTGGTCTTCGAGTCTCCCCACCGGAACGGTCAACGCGGACCGGCCGGGCGAACGAACCTACCCGATAGATCCGGTCAGTGACGGTTCCGATGAGCGCGCGGCGTATCCGACGCGCCGAGAGTTAGCGCAGAAAGCGCGGGACCGAGAACGCGCCGTACGCGAGTGCGATCGGCTGCGGACGCAGGTGTCGCTGTTGCGCGACGAACTCGATCGGGAACGGACCGAACGAAAGCGAATCGTCCAACGCTACGAGTACCTGCTTGCAGACTGCCGCCGCGTACGACGAGACGGCGAGAGCGAATCGAGTGGCCCGTTCGAACGGGTTGGCGTCCGGCTCGACGCGGTGACCGCGCGGCTCGTCGATCTATTCGGACACGCGTAGACCGCGAGGGGGAGCGACCGCCGTTACTGGCCGTTGAGGACGATTTCGGTGACTTCGATGATCCGATCGTCCGCGAGCAGTTCGTCGACGACCGCCTTTGGAACTGCCTGATCGAGGTTGTACACCGTGAGCGCCTCGCCGCCGATCGTCTCGCGGGCGTTGAACATCCCCGCGATGTTCACGTCGTTGGTACCGAGGACGGTTCCGATGAGCCCGATGACGCCGGGTTTGTCGTAGTTGCGCGCGACGAGCATGTGGCCGTAGGGGATCGCGTCGACGCGGTAGCCGTCGATCCGAACGATCCGCGGATCCTCGCCGGCGAACAGCGTCCCACAGACCGACATCTCCTCGCCGCCGTTCGAAACGGTGACCGTCACGAGGCTCTGGAAGTCCTCGGCTTGTCGCGTCTTCGATTCGGTGACTTCGATGCCGCGTTCCTCTGCGAGTCGCGGGGCGTTGACGGCGTTGACCTGCCACTCCAGCGGCTCGAAGACGCCCTTCAGGGCGCTGGCGGTGACCAATTCGACGTCCTCTGCTGCTATCTCGCCCTCGTAGTGGACCTCGATACCGGTGATCCGTTCGCCGAGCAGCTGGGCGGCGACCTTGCCCGCAGTCTCCGCCAGCGGAACGTACGGTTTGATCCGGGGGAAGGCCGTCTCGTCGACCGACGGCGCGTTGAGCGCGTTGAGTACCGGTTCCTCGTCGAACGCGGCGATGATCTGTTCGGCCGTGTCGATCGCGACGTTCTCCTGGGCGGCCTCCGTCGACGCACCAAGATGTGGGGTCACGACGACTCCATCGACGTCTAAAAGCGGCGAATCCGAATCGAGCGGTTCCGTCGCGAACACGTCGAGTGCCGCGCCGGCGAGCGTTCCGTCCTCGACGGCCGCGGCGAGGGCGTCCTCGTCGACGATCCCACCGCGGGCACAGTTGATGAGAAAGCCCCCGTCCATGAGCGCCAACTCCGCTTCGGCGATCATGTTTTCGGTCTCGGGCAGCAACGGCGTGTGGATCGTCACGAAGTCCGATCGCGACAGACAGTCGCCGAGCTCGTCGACGAGTTCAGCGCCGAACTGTTCGGCCCGATCCGTCGAGATGTACGGATCGTAGACGAGTAGCTCCATGCCCAGCGAATCGAGGCGTTTTGCGACCTCCTGACCGACGCGACCGAGGCCGACGATTCCGAGCGTCTTGTTGTTGACCTCGGTTCCCAGGTAGTCGGATTTCGCCCACTCGCCGTCTTTGAGCCGAGCGTGCGCCTGTGGGATCGATCGCGCCACCGCGAACGCCATCGCGACGGTGTGTTCGGCGGCCGCGCGGACGTTCCCCTCGGGGGCGTTCGCGACGATCACGCCGTTGTCGGTCGCCGCGTCGATGTCGATGTTGTCGACGCCGATCCCCGCCCGGCCGACGATAACCAGTTGCGATGCGGCCTCGAAGACGGCCTCGGAGACGTCGGTCCCCGAGCGGACGATTAGCGCGTTGGCGTCCGAGACGGCCTCCAAAAGCGCGTCCCCTTCGACTTCGTATGCGGTCTCTACTTCGTGGCCGGCCGCACGCAGCCGATCGAGCCCGGCGTCGGCGATCGGATCCGTGACGAGAACCTTCATGGATCAATGCATCGGTCCGGATCGGTTAAGGGTTTCCACGTCGGCCGATTATGCGTGATAGCAGCCCGCATGCGCCCGATTTCGTCAAAGACGGTGGAACGATCGAAACCGGTCGGTTTCTAAACGCAGGCGGCCCAACGACAGGTATGACACTGATCGCGTTCGACTTCGACGGGACGCTGTCGGATTCGGAGATGACCGTGTTGCTCGGCGATCGGATGGGCGTCGCCTCCGAGATGGCCGAGATAACAGCGCGAGCGATGAACGACGAACTCAGCTACGCCGACAGCCTCCGGCGACGGGCGAGCCTGCTGGACGGACTCGAAGCGGAACTCGCCGAGGACGCCTACGGCGAGGTGACGCTTCGACCCGGGGCGGCCGAGCTGATCGACCGGCTCCGCGCGGCGGGCCACCACGTGGCGATCCTCACCGGCGGGTTCGAACGCGGCGTCGAGCGGGCGCTCGACGGGGCGGGGACGGAGGTCGACACGATCGTCTCTAACCGCCTGCCGATCGAGGGAGGACGGCTCACCGGTGCGGTCGAAGGCCCGCTCGTCGACGGAACGAAAGACGAACAGCTCCGGTCGCTCGCAGCCGCCCACGGGGTCGATCTCGAGGAAACGATCGCGGTGGGTGATGGGGCGAACGACCTCCCGATGCTGGAGGTCGCCGGCGTGTCGATCGGGTACCTGCCGAAGGCCGCGGTTCGACCAAGCTGCGAGATAGTGGTCGCTTCGATGGACCGACTGGGTCGCGTCCTCGAAGATCGCGGCGTGTTGTAGGGACGAGACTACATTCACCGTGCTCCGCGAACCCTTAACAACGGCGACGCCGTATGGCGCTTAATGGCGGTCCAAGACGACGTGTCCTACGTCGATCACCCGATGCTCGAACCCTCGTTCATCGAACGACGGCTCTATCAACTCCAGCTGGCCGGATCGGCGCGCAAGGGCCACACGCTCGTCAGCCTCCCGACTGGACTCGGGAAGACGACAGTCAGTCTGCTCGTGACCGCAACGCGAATACAGCAGGTCGGCGGCAAGGTCCTTTTTCTCGCACCGACGAAACCACTCGTCCAGCAACACGCGGCGTTCTATCGGGAGGCACTCGCGATCCCCGACGAGGAGATCGTCGTCTTCACCGGGAGCGTTCGCCCCGACGACAGGGCGGCACTGTGGAACGACGCGACGGTCGTCATCGCAACCCCTCAGGTCGTCGAAAACGACCTGGTGGGCAACCGAATCAGTCTCCGAAACGTGACGCACCTGACGTTCGACGAGTGCCACCGCGGCACCGGCGACTACGCGTACGTGTACATCGCCGAACGCTACCACGCCGACGCCGAGCAACCGCTCGTAACGGGGATGAGTGCGTCGCCCGGTGGTGACAAAGAGGCCATCCGCACCGTCTGTGAGAACCTCGGTCTCGATCGGGTCGAGGTGATGTCCGAGGAGGACGCCGACGTGGCGGAGTACACCCACGACACCGACGTCGAGTGGAAGCGGATCACGCTCCCGGAGGAACTTTTAGAGATCAGAGACGCGATCAACGAGGTGATCGCAGAGCGACTCGAAACGCTCAAAGAACTCGGCGTTACGGGGACGACGAACCCCGAGATCTCACAGAAACAGCTCAACGCGATCAGTGGGAAACTCCGACGGCTCATGGACAACGACAAATCGGAGGGGTATCAGGGGATGTCGATCCACGCGGAGGTGATGAAGCTCAAACGCGCGGTCGAACTCGTCGAGACCCAAAGCGTCGAGTCGGTCAGACGCTACTTCGATCGCCAGAAGAACGCCGCACGCTCCTCGGGGGCGTCGAAGGCCAGCCAGCGACTCGTGGCAGACCCGAGGGTCCGCCGGGCGATGCGGAAGGCCGACACGTACGACCAGTTGCACCCGAAGTTCGCACGGACCCGCGTCCTGTTGGCGGAGACGCTCGGGATCGACGGCGGCGATCGGGTGATCGTCTTCACCGAATCACGCGACACCGCCGAGGCGTTGACCGAATTTTTAAACGAGAGCTTCGACGCGCGCCGGTTCGTCGGACAAGGCGACAAAGACGGGTCGGCGGGGATGACCCAGACCGAACAGAAAGAGACGCTCGACGCGTTCAGGGCCGGGCAGTTCGAGGTGCTCGTGTCGACGTCAGTCGCCGAAGAGGGGTTGGACGTCCCGGAGGTCGACCTCGTGTTATTCTACGAGCCGGTGCCGACCGCGATCCGATCGATCCAGCGGAAGGGTCGAACCGGTCGCCAAGACGAGGGGCGCGTCGTCGTGTTGATGGCCGAGGACACGCGCGACGAAGCGTACTTTTGGATCTCCCGTCGGAAGGAAAAACAGATGGAGTCGGAGCTTCGGGAGCTGAAAGCGATCGCCGCGGAGGTCGCAGACGAACTGGACGCCGGTGAACAGTCGGGGTTGGATGCGTTCGACACCGGTTCGGCGTCCGGCTCGAACGGATCGACGGACGCTACCGAGTCGTCTCGGACGGCCGATCGAGCGGTCGACGGGTCGGAGCGCTCACCTCGATCCACCGAAACCGACCGTTCGACCCCTTCGACTGCGGCGTCCCAGCCCGGATTGACCGATTTCGGCACCGCCGACGCCACCGCGAACGGCGACTCCGAAACGCGGGCCGATGGGTCCGCATCGACCGACGGCGTCGTCGCGACCGCCGGGACGGATGGGGACGACGCCGTCGAAATCGTGGTCGATCAGCGGGAACTGGATTCGAACATCGCTCGGAACCTCTCGAAACGCGATGGGATAACGACGCGGCTCGAGACGCTTGCGGTCGGCGACTACGTCCTTTCGGATCGCGTCGCGATCGAGCGCAAGTCTGTCGAGGACTTCCTCGATACTCTCACCGGCGGCGATCGATCGATGTTCGAGCAGGTCCGCGACCTCGCGCGCAACTACTCGCGGCCGGTCGTCGTCGTCGAAGGCGAGGACCTCTACGGGACGCGAAACGTCCATCCGAACGCCGTCCGCGGGGCGCTTTCGAGCCTCGCGATCGACTACGGTGCGAGCATCCTTCGCACGGAGGATGCCGACGACACCACCGAGCTGCTCGCGACGATCGCACGTCGCGAACAGGAGACGCGCGATCGATCGGTTCGGGTCCACGGTGAGAAAACGACGAAGACCCTCACAGAACAACAGGAGTACGTCGTCTCGTCGGTCGCCGACATCGGCCCCGTAACCGCCGAAGCGCTCCTGGCGCACTTTGGAACCGTCGAAGCGGTGATGACCGCCCGAAAGGAGGACCTCATGGAGGTCTCGGGCGTCGGCGAGGTGACGGCCGATCGACTTCGAACCGTGATCGGGTCGACGTATTCGGGGTGACCCCGACCGATCGATCGATTCGATCGGAGACCCCGATCAGTGCAACGCCTCGAGCGTCTCTGCGGCCTCCCGTGCGGCGGCGAGCAGCTCCCGTGCCCGGCGTGGGTCGTCCGTCTGCTCGGCTTGCGCCGTGAACTTCGTGATCGTTCGTACCAGCGACTGACGCGCCGTCGAGACGTCGGTCGCGTCGATCGGTTCGCTCGGAGGTCCCGCGCGCGTCGGCGACCGATCCACCGACGACGACCGTCCCTGCCCGGGTGCGGCCGGAGCGGACGGTTCGGGCCGATCGGTCGCCGGTTCGACGTTTACGCGCGATTCGGCCGTCGACTCCTTCCCGGCGGCCTCCGGCTCGGTCGATCCGTCCTGTGTGGCGTCGTCGCCATCGACTGCCTGCGAATCCGAGTTCGCTGTCGAGGCAGGCGTCCGCCCCTCGGCCCGACAGGTCGGACAGAACTCCTCGCCGTCGTACCGGAAGATCGGATCCCCACACCGATCGCAGTGTTTGTTTGTCATCGTCGCCCCCTGCAGGAGGAGTTCGCTCATCCGCTGGGTCTGTTGTCGTTTCTTCTCGTCGCGGGCGAACTTCTTTCTGAGTTTCTCCCGTTCGGCTTCCTTGTCGAAATCGCTCATACGCGTCCGAACGGGCGTAATCCGGAAAAACGCAGCGGCACCGATCCGGCGGGATTTCGACGATCGACGATACAAATTTCGTCGTTACAGCGATTCTCCATCGGTTTCGAAACGTTTACTCGGAATCCGACCCCTTGTTTACGTGGTATGACGAAAGTTAGCGTGATCGGTGCGGCCGGCACGGTCGGTGCCGCGGCGGGGTACAACCTTGCGCTTCGGGACATCGTCGACGAACTGGTATTCGTCGACATCCCGGACATGGAAGATACGACGGTCGGGCAGGCCGCAGATACGAACCACGGGATCGCCTACGATTCGAATACGGTCGTCAGACAGGGTGGTTACGAGGACACCGAGGGATCGGACGTCGTCGTCATCACGGCCGGCATCCCGCGCAAGCCGGGGCAGACGCGAATCGACCTCGCCGGCGACAACGCGCCGATTATGGAGGACATCGGCTCGTCGCTTGCAGAGTACAACGACGATTTTATCACACTGACGACGTCGAATCCGGTGGATCTGCTCAACCGCCACCTCTATGAGACCGGCGACCGCGATCGAAGGTCGGTCATCGGGTTCGGCGGCAGGCTCGACTCGGCGCGATTCCGATACGTGTTGAGCCAGCAGTTCGACGCGCCCGTCAAAAACGTCGAGGCGACGATCCTCGGCGAACACGGCGACGCGCAGGTCCCCGTCTTCTCGAAGGTCCGCGTCGACGGCACCGACCCAGCGTTCGACGACGAGGAGAAAGAACAGATCCTCGGTGACCTCAAAGAGTCCGCCATGGACGTCATCGAACGGAAAGGCGCGACCGAGTGGGGCCCCGCGACGGGCGTCGCCCACACCGTCGAAGCGATCCTCAACGACACCGGCGAGGTGCTCCCCTCGTCTGTCGTACTCGAAGGCGAGTTCGGCTACGAGGACACCGCCTTCGGCGTCCCGGTGAAGCTCGGCTCCAACGGCGTCGAGGAAGTCGTCGAGTGGGAGCTCGACGAGTACGAGCGCGAACTCATGGACGAGGCCGCCGAGAAGCTCTCGACGCAGTACGAGAAAATCGCCTGAACCCGATCGACGGTACGACCCACGTTTTTTGCATCCAAAAGCGAAGAGCCGCGATTTTTTATCCGGGGACGGTTCGAACACGCTCATGTCCTGAGTAGTGGCCCGGAACGGACGAGGCGGGTGTGCGACATCCCGTTCCGGGAGCGGTTCGTGTTCGCCTGTTCGCCATACGAGACGTTCTGTAGCGTTGCGTACACGCCCTTAGCTGGATAGGGCGGCCAGGACGTTCTTCACAGCCGAGCGGCGATCGACGCGGCGGTTTTCTCGCCGACGCCCGGAACGTCGCGGAGGTCGTCGATCGACGCCGCGCGAATGTTCTCGACGCTCCCGAACCGCCGGAGGAGTCGCGATCGCGTCTCCGGTCCGACGCCCGGAACGCCGTCGAGCACCGTCCGTACCTCGTCGCGCACCGTCTGGTGGTACTGGACGGCAAAGCGGTGGGCCTCGTCGCGGACCCGCTGGAGGACGTGTAAGTGTGGCGCGTCGCTCGGCCAGTCGTAGACGCGATCGGGGGTGATGACGAGTTCGTCCTCCTTTGCGAGCGCGATCGTCGGGACGTCCCACCCGACCGCTTCGAGCGCGTCACGGGCCGCACCCAGTTGCCCGTCGCCGCCGTCGACGAGCACCAGATCGGGGTCGGGTCGATCGTCCCGTCCCTCGATCGCCCGTTCGGATCGCCACCGGAGAAGTTCGTACATGTTCGCGTAGTCGTCGTTGCGTTCCGAGAGCTTCTTGCGGCGGTACGCCGACTTGTCGGCGCTTCCATCGACGAAACAAACGTTGCTCCCAACGACGGCCGTCCCCTGTGCGTGGCTCACGTCGAACCCCTCGATCCGGGTGGGGCGTGGGATGTCGAGCGCAGCCCCCAGCGCACCGATCGGGTCACCACGGTCGGGGGTACCTCTGGCGTTTTTGAGCGCCAACTCGACGAGCTTCGCCTCCCGACCCGTTCCGGGCACCCGGACGCCGACCCCTTCCGATTCGAGCCACGATCGGACGCCGGGGTCGTCCGGGCGTTCAGAGAGCAACACCGCATCCGGAAGCGACCGTTCGGCGTAATACTGCGGGATGAACGCTGAAAACAGCGTCGCGACGCGATCTTCGCCGTCCGGTGCCTCGAGCGTGTGCCGAGATCGATCGACGAGCTGTCCGCGTTCGCTGTGCAAGCGAGCGACGATCGCCCGATCGCCGTCGATCGCCGCCCCCAGCACGTCGACGGATCGCTCGTCACTCCGCGCGGAGATCGCATCTTCGCCGCCGCCGTGAAATCGCTCGACTGTCGCGAGTCGATCGCGAAGGTGTGCGGCGCGTTCGAACGCTTCACGATCCGCCGCAGTCTCCATCTCGCTGCGGAGCGGCGTCGAGAGGACGCCCGTTTCGCCTTCGAAGAAGCGAACCGCAGATTCGACGGCCTCCCGATACGCCAAGTCGGTGACTTCGCCGGTACACGGAGCCGAACACAACCCCATCTCGTAGTCGAGACACGGTCGATCGCGATCTCGATACTTGTGGTCGGAGCACGCACGGAGGCCATACGTTTCACGAATCGCCTTTAGCACTGTCTCGACGCGACCTTTGTCTGTGTAGGGCCCGAACACCGTCGCGGCATCGTTCGGGTCGCGGGTGATCTCGATTCGCGGAGTCGGATGGTCGGTGAACTGTACGAGCGGATACGACTTGTCGTCTTTCAGCCGGACGTTGTATCTCGGCTGGTGCCGTTTGATCAGGTTCGCCTCGAGCAACAGCGCCTGCGTTTCGGTGTCGGTGACCGCGACGTCGATCCCGGCGGCGCGGGCGACCATCCGGCGGATTCGGTCGCTCCGCGGATCCGCGTAGGATCGAACCCGCGATCGAAGATCGACGGCTTTCCCGACGTACACCACCGCGTCGGCTGTCTGGAACTGGTAGACGCCCGGATCACGTGGGAGTTCGTTCGCCCGTTCGCGGACCGACCGAGTATCCATCACTACCAATTAGGTGTGAACGCGTTTGAACGTGACGCGATCGACCTCAGGGTTCGTCCGCCGTCGATCGCGAGGGAACGTCCTCGGGCTCGTGACCGGCCAGACAGACGAGTTTTTCCCGGCCGAGACGAATGCGAGTGATCTCCTCGTCGTCTTCCATCGACGAGAGGACGCGGCTCACCTTCGATTTGGACCAGCCCGTCTCGGTGACGATCGCAGACTGTCGCTGACGGCCACCCGCCGATTCGAGGATGGAACCGATCCGTTCGCTCGGTTCGGTGTGGCCGTCACTCTCCGCCGACAACGGACGGGATCGATCCGAACGCTCGGAGGGCGGTATTCGATCGGCGGGATCGGATACGGAATCGGTCCCGTCCGTCCCGTTCGAGTCCAGCCATTCGATCGGGCGGCCGAATACGAGGACGGAAACCACCAACAGGCTGCCGATGATCCCGAACACGCCGATGCCGACGTGTATCGGCGTGTAGGGGTTTCGCGGGTCAGTACCCAAAACCACCTCCAGGCTATCGGAGAGCCCGTCACCGTCAGTGTCTGCAAGTGCTGGATGGGTGCCGACCTCGATCTCCTGTTCGTTCAACAGCCCGTTTCCCGACAGATCCCCCTGCGGTTTGAAGACGTGTATGGGGATCGACATCGAATCGACGACGGTGCGATCGCCCGTCGCAGTCTCCTGATAAAGAATTACCTGGACGATTCGGTCCCCCCGTTTGTCTGGCGGCCATCCATCGCGGGAAAGCGTCACGTACTCGGTCGTCGATCCGGGTTCGATCGTCGCACAGCCGAAACTCGATCGGTCCGTGTCCGTCCGCGTCGCTGCCGCACACACCGTCAGTACCTCGCGTTGGGAGCCGGTGAGTGCGATGCCTAGCTCGATCGGCGCGTCGTCCCACAGATACGTGCGCGCTGCGGTCTGTAACGCTACCCCGTCACCGTGATGGCTGACCGATTCGACCCCCGGTGAGGGATCTGCTGGTGCCGCACCCGCTGGTACGACGAGCGAAAACAACAGGAGCAAACACCCAGAGAGGACGGCACAACACAGGAGGACGTGGATACGAGGCGGCCACAATCGTCCGTGTTCCGCGTGTGAATGGCTCGCCACAGTAGTTCGTCAAAAGGGTACCACAAACAGCCGGAAGTAGCTTGTTCAGGCGATCGAATATGTACCGACGACGGGACGATACGCGGACCTGTGGTACGACCGGGATTTGTATGTGAATTCGAACCAACCGCATCCAGAAGGCCAACGTGCACGTTTTTATCCAGATTGCGGACATCGAATTGCCAACAACTGTTATCCTCCCAGCTCCCCTTTTCTCGACCAATGCACACCCGACCGCCGGGACCCAGTGGCGTCCCACTCTTCGGCAACAGTCGGCAGTACGCCAACGACCCGTTCTCGTTCATGCAGGCGTGTGCGGCCGCCTACGGGGACGTCGTTCGGTTCGATCTGGGGCCGATCGACACGTACATGCTCACGAATCCGCGGGACATCGAACGGGTGTTGGTTTCGGATGCGCCACGGTATCGGAAGCTCGATTTCGGCGACGACGCGATCGACGCGCTCCTCGGCGATGGTGTGCTGATGAGCGAGGGCGAAACGTGGCACAGACAGCGACAGCTCGCTACGCCGGCGTTTCAGACGCGCCGAATCAACGGGCTCGACGAACTGATGACCGACTGCGTGGACGACCAGATCGCGGGATGGGCCGACGGCGATCGGATCGACGTGCAGGCGGAGATGGCGCACGTGACCGTCCGGATCATCGTCAACGCGATGTTCGGAACCGACCTGTCGGACGATCGGGTTCGGACCGTTCAGGAGAACCTCGAACCGCTCGGGGCACGGTTCGAGCCCGATCCGATGCGGATACTGGTTCCCAACTGGATGCCGACGACGGAAAATCGGCGATTTGCTGGCGCGGTCGACGCGCTGGAGGCAGTCATCGACGACCTCGTCGTCGAGCGCCGCGCGGAAGGATACGAAACCACAGCGGACGGCACCGTGCCGATGGACCTCCTTTCGATCATCCTTCGTGCGATCGACGACGGCGAGCAGACCGAATCGAACCTGCGCGACGAGATGATGACGATGCTTCTGGCCGGTCACGACACGACCGCCCTGACGCTCACGTACACGTGGTATCTGCTTTCGGAGCACCCACAGGCTCTCGCGCGCGTCCACGCGGAGCTTGCGGACGTCCTCGGCGGCGATCGACCGACCGCAGCCGACGCGCGGAACATGGAGTACACCGAATGGGTCCTCCAGGAAGCGATGCGGTTGTATCCGCCAGTGTACACCCTCTTTCGGCAGCCGAAGATCGACGTGAAACTCGGCGGCTATCGCGTGCCGGCCGGATCGGGGATCATGCTTCCACAGTGGGTCGTCCATCGCTCCGACCGGTGGTACGACGATCCCAACACGTTCGATCCCGAACGGTGGGCCCCCGAACGGCGATCCGCCAGGCCACGGTTTTCGTTCTTTCCGTTCGGTGGCGGCCCGAGACACTGTATCGGATCGCAGTTTTCGATGCTGGAGGCGAAACTCATCCTCGGGACGATCGCGCAGGCGTACGACCTCGAGTATCTCGGCGCGGCCCCGATTTCGCTCCGCGGCTCGTTGACGATGCACCCCGACGAGCCGGTCACAATGCGCGTCACCGCGAGGTGAGCAGATCACGAGTACGCACCTCGGAACGGTTCGACTGGCCGCTCACGCGGTGAGCGAGACGGTTCCGGCGACCTCCCGAAACCGCGGATCCCAGATGTCGATCGCGCCGACGCGCCATTCGATCGGCTCGAACTCCCGGTCGAGGAGCCGTGCGGCAACATCCCGTGCGCCCCCGCGGGCGAGCGTTACGTGTGGCGTGTACTCGCTTCCTTCCAGCGATTCGACCGCTCCGAACGCGTCGACGAGCCGGTCGTGGAGCCGGCGAAGGCCGTCGCTTTCGATCGCAAGGTAGACGACGGGCGCAGACCCCGTCGTTGGGACGTCGAACGCGTCGATGCCGGTCGCGCGGACCGTAAACGGCGTCGTTTCGGCGACGATCGGCCGGATTCGGTGGCGGAACGTCGAGACCTGTCGATCGGGAGTGACGCCGGGGCCCGTATCGAACGCCCGATCGTCGAACCGCTTGAGAACGATCGAGTGCCGTTCCCTGACGCGATCGAACCGCGCCAGCTCCGGATACAGGTCGTTCGCGAGGCGGCGAACGCGTCCGGAGACGGGGACGTTGAGACTGAACACACCGTATCTCGGTGGTTCGACGACAAAAGACGTGCGGACTCGTCGTGGTGATTCGACCGACCTGCGAACACGTCGTGACGACTCGGTGGGACCCGAACACCCGGTGTTCGAATCAGCAACCGATTTCAAAGCGGCGTGCGGAGGTGGTGGTATGCGAACCGAGATCGTCGCGACCTGTCTGCTCGTACTCGTCGTCGCAATCGCGCTCCCAGTGGGTGCAACGGGAGGTGGATTTGGGTCGCCGGCGTTTCTCCAGACCGACGATCTCGACGCCGATCAGGTCATCCTGGAGGCGACGGTCGACGAGCACGGCGACGCACAGTGGGCCGTCGAATACCGAATCGACCTGCAAGACGACGACACAGAGGCCGCCTTCGACTCCCTTCGGGCGGACATCGACGCCAACGAGTCCGACTACGTCGGGCCGTTCAGCGATCGTATGAACCGCGTCGTCGCCGACGCGTCCGCACAGACTGGTCGCGAGATGACGATCGAAAATCCGCGGGTCACCACCGACAGACAAGAGATCCCGGGACCGTACGGGATCGTCAGGTACGAGTTCGAGTGGATCGGGTTCGCGGCTGTCGACGGGGAGACGATCGCGATCGGCGATTCGATCTCGGGGCTGTTTCTCGACGCGGACAGCCGACTCGTGATCCGGTATCCGAATGGGTACGATGTCGCTTCCGCCACCCCATCCCCCGACGATCGGACCGACGCGTCCGTCGTCTGGAACGGCCCGGTCGACTTCGGCGGCGACGAGCCCAGGGTGACGGTCGCTCCCGCGGGTGGATCGGTCGTCGACGCCGATCGCCTCGCGATCGTCACCGGCGTGTTGTTGCTGTCTGTCGCCGGCGTGTTGTGGCTGCGCCGGGAGTCTGGCTTGCCCGGCCTGCGATCGATCGTTGCTGATTCGGCGAGCGAGCCCGACAGGTCCAGCGAGGCGGGTCGATCCGCCGAGTCGGACGGATCGACCGGTGGGGACGACACGGGGCACGATCCGGACGCGGTCGTTACTGACGACCCCGAGGACGACGCGGACGCCGTCCCGGAGGAGCTTCTCAGTAACGAAGAGCGCGTCATTCGGCTGTTGAAGGAAAACGGGGGGCGGATGAAACAACAGACCGTGGTGTCGGAACTTGGGTGGACCGACGCGCGAACCAGTCAGGTCGTAAGCGGCCTCCGCGATGCGAACGAACTCGAAAGCTTCCGCCTCGGCCGAGAAAACGTCCTGCGGCTGCCGGAATTTGACGAGGGGAGATCGGACGGTCCCGACGAGGAACAGTGATCGTCGTCGATCGGGTACCCGCCGAGACGGGAGCGATCGTTCCAGACGCCGGCGATCGGTCGGGTCGGCCACAGACGTAAGTAGCCAGCGTGCTAACGCTCCCCATGAGCGAACGCCGGTACGACCAGACGGACCCATCGAGTAGCACGCGCTCGATCGGTCGCGCGGTCCCCGACTCCATCTGGACCCTGCTCGCGGTCATGGCCGCGGCCGCGGTCGGTGCACTCCTCTTCATGGGGCTTGATCCCCTCGTCGCGATCGGGCTGCTCGCACTCGTCGTTGCGGGCGTCACAGTCGCAAGCGCCGTCGAGATGGTCGACGCCTACGAACAGCGGGCGCTGACGGTCTTCGGGGAGTTTCGCAAGCTGTTGAAACCGGGGTTGAACCTCGTTCCCCCGTTCGTCTCGCGGACCTACCGGTTCGACATGCGGACGCGGACGATCGACGTGCCCCGCCAGGAGGCGATCACGCGCGACAACTCGCCCGTCAGGGCCGACGCGGTCGTCTACTACCGCATTCGCGACGCGAAAAAGGCGTTTCTGGAGGTCGACGATTACGAGGTGGCGATCTCGAACCTCGCACAGACGACGCTTCGGGCGGTGATCGGCGACATGGAGCTGGACGAGACGCTCTCGCGTCGGGAAGCGATCAACGCGAAGATCCGTCGGGAACTGGACGAACCGACCGACGAGTGGGGAATCAGAGTCGAGGCCGTCGAGGTCCGCGAAGTGAGCCCCTCCGCTGACGTCCAGCGGGCCATGGAACAGCAGACGGCGGCCGAACGCCGCCGCCGCGCGATGATTCTGGAAGCGCAAGGTGAACGCCGAAGCGCTGTCGAGAAGGCCGAGGGTGACAAGCAGTCGAACGTCATCCGCGCGCAGGGTGAAAAGCAAAGCCAGATTCTCAAAGCGCAGGGAGAGTCGATCTCCACCGTGTTGCGGGCTCGAGCGGCCGATTCGATGGGCGAGCGGGCGATCATCGAACGGGGGATGGAGACGCTCGAATCAATCGGCACCGGTGAGTCGACGACGTTCGTCTTGCCGCAGGAGCTGACCTCGCTCGTCGGTCGGTACGGACCGGTGCTTTCCGGAAGCGACGTCCGTGCGGACGTCGAACCGCTCGCGAGCCTCCCGTTCGACGAAGAGACACAGGAGTGGCTCGGACTCGACGACATCGACGAGCTATTGAACGAACTCGATGCGGCAACCGACGCGGTCGGGGAAAACGAGTTCGCCGACGAGGACGTCCTGCTCGAACGGTCCGACTGAGCGCTGGCCCCTCCCACCGGGGTGCGACGACCAGTCGCTACGACCAAAACTCCGCGTCCGCTTCGGGTGCGACGCCGCGATCGGGCTCGGCGTCGAGATCGAACTCGCGTTCGAGTTCGACGATCCGATCGCGAATGTCGGCGGCCAACTCGAACTCGAGGTTGTTTGCCGCCTCCTGCATCCGCGCTTCGAGCAGTTCGACCCGCCGTGCGGCCTCGTCGTCGGATTCGGGTCGATCGGACGCGGTAACTCCTGACGTGTCCGTTTTCGAGCCCGGGAGGTTCGTTTCGCCGACCGGCTTGTCGATCGTCATCGGTTCGTACCCGTGTTCCTCGTTGAACTGCTGTTGGATCCGGCGGCGTCGTTGGGTCTCCTCGATCGCGGCGTTCATCGAATCAGTTCGCTCGTCGGCGTACAGGATCACCTCGCCGTCGACGTTCCGGGCCGCCCGGCCCATCGTCTGAATGAGCGTCGTCTCCGATCGAAGGAACCCCTCCTGATCGGCATCGAGGATCGCCACGAGCGACACCTCCGGGATGTCCAACCCCTCTCGGAGGAGGTTGATCCCGACGAGCACGTCGATATTTCCGAGCCGGAGGTCCCTGAGTAGCTCGTGGCGTTCGAGCGTGTCTGTCTCGTCGTGCATGTACGCGACTGAAACGCCCGCCTCTTCGAGGTATTCGGTGAGGTCCTCTGCCATCCGCTTTGTCAGCGTGGTGACGAGCGTCCGTTCCTCTCGATCGATCCGTTCGTCGATGCGGTCCATCAGGTCGTCGACCTGTCCGGTCGCGTCGGCCACCTCGACGTTCGGATCCACAAGATGGGTCGGACGAACGATCTGTTCTGCGAT
The DNA here is from genome assembly GCA_051747145.1 of Halobacteriota archaeon. Taxonomy (GTDB): domain Archaea; phylum Halobacteriota; class Halobacteria; order Halobacteriales; family Haloferacaceae; genus JBNJFV01. The sequence goes on along the minus strand of JBNJFV010000026.1, from coordinate 2,846 downwards.
TCGGTCGGAGTGGTCCCGTTCGTAGTCGCCGGGCGTCGCGCTCACGAAGAGGGTTCGATCCGTCTTCGCTTCGAACTCCTCGAAGGTGAGCGGGCGGTTGTCGTACGCCGTCGGGAGCCGAAAGCCGTTTCCGACGAGCGAGTCCTTGCGGGACTTGTCGCCGGCGAACTGCCCTTTGATCTGTGGGATCGTCTGGTGGGACTCGTCGATGACCGTCAGGAAGTCGTCGGGAAAGTAATCCAACAGCGTGTAGGGTGCCTCGCCCGACTCGCGATCGGACATGTGCACCGAGTAGTTCTCGATGCCCGAACAGTAGCCGGTCTCTTTGAGCATCTCGAGGTCGAACGTCGTCCGCTCTTCGATCCGCTGGGCCGCCACGAGATCGCCCTGCCGTTCGAAGTAGCGGACCCGCTTTTCTAAGAGATCCTCGATTTCTGCGACCGCCGTTTCGAGTTTCTCCTCGGGGATCGAGTAGTGCTCGGCGGGGTGGACGAGCACGGCCGGTTCGGTCGACTTCGCCTCGCCTTTCAGCGTGTCCACCTTCGTCATTCGATCGATCTCGTCGCCCCAAAACTCCACGCGCACCGCGTAGCGGCCGTACATGGGGAATATCTCGACGGTGTCCCCGCGCACCCGAAACGAGCCGTGCTGGAAGTCGACGTCGTTTCGCTCGTAGTTCAGATCGACCAGCTTCGCGAGCAGTTCCTCGCGGCCGATCTGTTGGCCCACCTCCAACCGAAGCGCCATCTCGACGTAGTTGGCGGGGTCGCCAAGCCCGTAGATCGCCGACACCGACGCGACGACGATCACGTCGTTTCGCGTCAGCAACGATCGGGTGGCCGAGTGTCGGAGCCGATCGATCTCCTCGTTTATCGACATGTCCTTGTCGATGTAGGTGTCGGTCTGTTCGATGTACGCCTCCGGCTGGTAGTAGTTGTAGTAGGAGACGAAGTACTCGACGGCGTTGTCCGGAAACAGCGTCCGAAACTCCTCGTACAGCTGTGCGGCGAGCGTCTTGTTGTGTGCGAGCACGAGCGTCGGCGTGTTCAGCTCCTCGACGACCCACGAGACGGTGTTGGTCTTCCCGGAGCCGGTGACGCCAAGGAGCGTCTGCGTGTCCATCCCCGTCTCGTAGCCGTCGACCAGCGCCTCGATCGCCGTCGGCTGATCGCCAGCCGGCTCGAAGGGGGCCTCGACGCGGAACGGTCGATCGAGCCCGGGGCGATCCGGCGAGAGCGGGCCGGAATCGGTGTCGCTCATCACCCTCGCTTGGGGGCGGACCTACTTGACAGCCGCGGCCGCCGCGTCAGTCGCCGATCGAGGGATCGAACGATCGCTCCCCTGAGGCGTGCGCCCTGCTGGCGGCGATCCCGAAGCCGATCGTGGCGACGGCGATGAAGGCGGCCGCGAGGAAGAAGCCGGCCGCCGTGGAGACGAGGTCCATCGTCGTTCCGACGAGGACCGGACCGGCCACCTGTCCGACCTTCCAGGAGATCGATCGCAGCGACATCGCGCTTGCGACCGAGTCGTACGTCTCACCCTCCGCTACGAAAAGCGACATGCTGGCGGGAAGCCGGAGCGAATCGGCGACCCCCAACAGCGAGTAGGCCGCAAACAGCGCGAAGAAGGCACCGCCGAGCGTTTGGGCGTCTCCGAAAATCGAGAGCGTTACGGGCGTGATTGCGCCCTCGGCGTACGCCGCAAGCGGGATCGCGGCGGTCCCGACACCGTACAACAACGCCCCGACGGTGACGAAGTGATGTTTTCGACCAAACCGATCGGTGAGCTCGCCGACGTACCCCTGGGTGAGCGCTTTCGTCAGTTTGCCGCCGGCCATGATCCAACCGATCGCGAACGCGGAGATGCCGAAGGTGGTTCGTGCGTAGATCGGCAGGAAGATGATGACGGCCATCTTGCCGAACGAGAACGCGAACCGAAACCACACGAGCGTCCGAAGCATCGGCAACGAGAGCAGCGATCGGAACGTCTCGACCCCGCCCGCATCATCGGGGTCCGTTTGTCCGCCCGGATTGTCCCGAAGCGCGACGTACACCAGCGCGAACGCTCCGAGGGTGACCGCCGAGAGCGCGACGTAGGTGGTGGTAAAGCCGTGGGCGTACAGCAGGTAGCCACCGACGACGTCGCCAGCAAGCGAGGAGATCGACGCGAACTGGTTGTACGATCCAAGCCACAGCCCCCGTTTGTCGGTGGGGCTGATCTCCCCGATCACCGTCGCGCCGGTGATCCAGAGCACGCTGGCGCCGAACCCCTGGAGCATTCGAACGAGGAGGACGCTCGCGGGGGTACTGACGAGGATAAAGCCGACGAAGACGGCGACGTTGATCACGAATCCCGCCAGCAGATACCGTTTCGCGTTACCGGTGTCGACTTTCCGTCCGAGCGGGAGCACGACGATCAGCTGGACGAGCGCGAAGGCGGTCCCCCACAACCCCTCGACGAAGCCAGTCGTGCCGAACGCGTCGGCGTACAGCGCCAGCGCGATCAGGATCGTCGAATACGCTTGACTACGGGCGAACGCCGTTCCGGCGAGCGCGGCGAACTCGCGGTTTCCCAACAGACCGAGTGAGTTGAATCTGGACACGTCCGATCGATTTCGATTCGAAATACACCAGAGCGTGAGAAAAACGACTCGGAACGCGTCGGATGTGACGGTGTCGAGCGATCGCAGGCCACTACTTTCGAGCGATCGCGGGTCACTACTTTCGAGCGATCGCGGGTCACTACTTTCGATCGTGAGTCACTACTTTCGAGCGATCGCGACGAAACGCGACGTATTGACCGTACTACTACAAGTCTCTGGATCGTACCGCACCAGTATGTCGATT
>JBNJFV010000025.1:15831-21128 GCA_051747145.1 Halobacteriota archaeon | reverse complement strand
CGACCAATTTACACCCCGATCGGTCGGTCGATCGCCCCGAGAACCGACCGATTCTTAGGTTCCGATCGCCGAGGGTACCCCAATGGACGGACCGCTCTGGATCGACACGTACGCACCGTCGCTCTCGGAACTGCCGCAGGCGGAACTCAGAGAACGCCTTTCGCGGACGGTCGACGAGCCGATGAACCTCCTCATCCAGGGCCCGAAGGGCGTCGGCAAGACTGCCGCGGCGCGGGCGCTTTCGGCCGAAACACACGCGGACGTCGAGGCGGATCTGATCGAGATCAACGTCGCTGACTTCTTCGATCGGACGAAAAAAGAGATCCGCACCGATCCGCGGTTCGAACAGTTCCTGACCGGGCGAAGCCGGATGGCAAAACGCGACATGATAAATCGCGTCCTGAAAGAATCTGCTGGGTATGCACCCGTCTCCGGTTCGTTCAAGACGATCGTGCTGGACAACGCCGAAGCGATCCGCGAGGACTTCCAGCAGGCGCTCCGCCGAGTGATGGAAAAACACCACCGGACCACCCAGTTCGTCTTCACGACGCGACAACCCTCGAAGCTCATCGCGCCGATCCGATCGCGGTGCTTCCCAGTTCCGGTCCGTGCGCCGACGACTGACGAAATCATCGACGTGTTAGAACGGATCTGCGACGCCGAGGACATCGAGTACGACGCCGACGGACTGGAGTTCGTCGCGAGCGCGTCGGGTGGAGATCTGCGGACGGCGATCCTCACCGCGCAAACGACCGCGACCCAATCGGAGGCGCTCACGATGCAGTCGGCCTACGAAACGATCGGCGATCTCGGCGACGACGACACACTGCTTTCGGTGCTCACGGACGCGAAAACCGGGGATCTCGACGCCGCACGGGGGACGATCGACGACCTGCTCTCGGATGCGGGGTACGACGGCCAGGGACTCCTCGTGGAGTTACTCCGGGTCGCTCGATCGAAGTCGGCCTGTTCCACCGCCGAGGTGATCCGACTCCACGAACTCGCCGGACAGGCGGATCTAGACCTCGTCGTCGGACTCGACGACACGCTCCACCTCACGCACCTACTCAGTGCGTGGGCCGTCGGCAGAACCCAACTGCGTGAGACCGCATGACTCTCCCGGCAGTTTCTCGGCTCGCGGTCGCCCCCGGCGCGTGGCGGTACGCGGCTCCGTGTTTCCTCCTCGCGATCGGCCTCGTTCCGATCGCCTTTCCGATCGCGCTGGCTGCGGTCGGTCTCGGCGTCGGCGTGTTGTGGTTTCATCGCGATCCGGACAAACGCCCGCCTGAGTCGGGGATCGTTTCCCCCGCCGACGGCAGGGTTTCTGTCCGCCGCGAGGAGACGGACGCCGAGGGTCGACCTCGCGTCCGAGTGGGCGTGTTCATGAACGTCACCGACGTCCACGTCAACCGGGCACCGGCGGCCGGCACCGTCCGATCGGTCACCCACCGTCCGGGCGCGTACAAACCGGCCTTTTCGAAAGCCTCCGAGCGTAACGAACGGGTCGTCGTCGACTGCGGCGACTACGAGGTCGCGCTCATCGCCGGGTGGTTCGCCCGACGGATTCATCCGTACGTCACGGCGGGCGAGTCGATCGATCGGGGACAGCGGATCGGTCACGTCTCTTTCGGCAGCCGCGCGGACGTGCTCCTCCCCCCCGAGTACGATTTGGACGACGTGCTGGTCGACGACGGACAGCGGGTCGTCGCCGGGCAGACCCGATTCGTGTAGTCCATCGCCGAATCCTGATCGCCGGCGTTCACCACGGTTCGGGTCGGTCACCACGGTTCGGGTCGGTCACCACGGTTCGGGTCGGTCACCACGGTTCGGGTCGGTCACCACGGTTCGTTTTTCAGTCCCAGCGCGTACGCGATCACGTTCGTGATGACGTGCAGTATTGGCGTCATCACGGCGACGACGACGAGGACGTCGATCGTGAACGTTTCGAGGAACCACGACGGCGAGACGAGGAACGCGAGTAGCAACGCCCCGACGACGAAATCGAGTTGATCGAGTCCGGGAAACGCCGCCCCCCGTTCGCGGCCGCTTCGCCGTTTGAGAAACGACGCGGCGATGTCGCCGACCATCGCGCCGAAGGCCAACCCCACGGCGACGACGATCGGGAACTCGGGCAGGGCGACGCCGACCGCAGCGCTTGCGGCGTCGTTGATCGCGTTCAGCCCCATCGCCAGTGTGACCCCCGCGAGCGTCCCGACGGCGGTCCCCCGCCAGGTTTTTCCGTCGCCGAGCAGGCGGGCGTCGCCGAGCGTCCGTCCGCCGTCGATCGGTCGACCGCCACCGGCCAGGACTGCGACGTTGTTCGGCACGTACGCGGGCACCATCGCCCAGAATGCGACTGCGAGGAGCGACCAGACCATGCCAGAACGGTTGTACGGCGGGGGATTAAGTCCCGCCGATCCGGTCGTTCAGTTTCAGACTCCGTTTCAGGTGCAGGTTCTGATGCAGGTTCAGTTTCAGGTGCAGATTCTGATGCAGGTACATGTGCAGGTTCAGTTTCAGGTTCAGCTCAGCGCACGGCGATCGGCCGGTCGATTTCGACGTATCGATCGTCCAGCACCGACAGTTCGATGCACCGATCGACGAAAACAGTGATACGCTTTGCCCGGATAGTTTACACTAGCCACAATGATCCCGCCTATCGCGAGTCGTTTCGTCGCCGGTGAGTCGGTTGCGTCAGCGCTCGATCATATTCGCGAGGCCAACGCCGACGGGATAGCCGTCATCCTCAATCTCCTTGGGGAACATTACGACGATCGGCGAACGGCGGACGCGGACGCGGCGCGCTACGTGGAACTCGCCGACGAACTCGCGGCGACGGACCTCGACGCGTGTCTCTCGGTAAAACCGTCCCAGCTCGGCCTCGACGTCGGCGAGTCGGTCTTCGTGGAGAACTACCGCCGGATCGTCGATCACGCAGCGAGCAAGGACGTCTTCGTCTGGTGTGACATGGAGGACGCCACCACGACCGACGTCACGATCGAGGCGTTCGTCGACGCCGCCGAAGACCACGAGTGGCAGGTCGGACTCTGCGTCCAGTCGAACCTCCGACGGACCGCAGCCGACCTCGAACGCCTCGTCGACGTCCCCGGAAAGCTCCGACTGGTCAAGGGAGCGTACGATGAGGACGGCTCGATCGCATACTCCGATCGCGAAACCGTCAACGAACGCTACCGGGCCGACCTGGAGTACGCGTTTTCCAATCGCGATCGCGGCGTGTCCGTCGCGAGCCACGATCCGGAGATGATCGACTACGCCAAACAGCTTCACAACCGCTACGGCACGGCGTTCGAGATTCAGATGCTGATGGGCGTTCGCGAGGCGGCCCAACGCGATCTTGCCGACGCGGGCTACGACGTCTACCAGTACGCGCCGTTTGGAGGCCGGTGGATGTCGTACTTCTACCGGCGGATCCGCGAGCGCAAAGAGAACGTACTGTTCGCGCTACGGGCGATCGTCGGCCGGTAATTCGGCGACTGTCGATTTCCTATACAGTTCTTACTGTCGGGTCCGTGGGAACCAACTAAGACCCTCCGTTGCATACCGCCTATCAAATGTCCACGTGGAAACGCGATTTCGCAAGCGGGCTTGTGGTCCTCATCCCGCTTGCCGTGTTACTCTTCGTCATCAATTGGTTTTACGTTCGCATCATTTCGGTCCCGCTGATATCCACGCTCGATCTGACGGTGCTCAACGTCCCCGCGGCCCTGGTCCCGATGTTCCGCGCGATCATCGCGCTTGCAGTCCTTTCGACGCTCATCCTCGCGGTTGGCTATCTCATGCGGACGACCGGCGGACGGGTGCTCGAAGGCGTGCTCGACGACACGGTCAATCGCGTCCCCGGGTTACGGGTCGTCTACAACGCCTCGAAACTCGCTGTCGAAACCGCACTCTCGGGGACGGACGACCTGCAGGCACCGGTTCGGCTGGAAACGTGGCCCGGAATCAGGATGACCGCGTTCAAGACGGGGAAACGAACGCAGGACGGGAAAGTCGTCCTCTTCATGCCGACCGCGCCGAACATCACGACCGGCTTCGTGATCGAAGTCGAACCCGAGCGGGTCGAGGAGACCGGCGAAAAGGTTGAAGACGCGCTCACTCGCGTGTTGAGCGCGGGGTTCGCCGAATCCGCACATCAGATCCCCGTCGAGGAGGAACAACGGATCGACGAGATCGATCACATCACCGAGGACCGATCGGGTGTCACGCAGCGACCGGGCGACATCGATTGATCGACGACTCGCCCGTCGCCGATCGACCTCCGTCGAGGTCGGGGCTCAAACGTACGTGAACCACTCGTCGTGGGCGTCGGTGCGACGCTCGACGAGATCGAAGAACGCAGATTGGACTTCCTCGGTCACAGGGCCGCGACTACCCGATCCGATTTCGACGTTGTCGACCTGCCGAATTGGCGTCACCTCCGCGGCCGACCCGGTGAAAAACAGCTCGTCCGCCGTGTTGAGTTCGCCTCGACTGATGACCGCCTGATCGTAGACGGTGTATCCAAGCTCGCGGGCGAGCGTGATGACGGTGTCGCGGGTGATGCCGTCGAGAATGCTCTGTGCGAGTCCGGGAGTGAATATCTCGCCGTCTCGGACGAGGAAGACGTTCTCGCCGGGGCCCTCCGCGACGTTGCCTTCCTTGTTGAGGACGATCGCCTCTCGATAGCCGTTTCGGCGGGCCTCCTCGCCGGCAAGCATGCTGTTCACGTAGAGGCCGGTCGTCTTCGCGTTCGTCGGAATCTGGCTGGAAGCGTGTTTCCGCCACGAGGAGATCATGACCTTGATGCCGTTTTCGAGCGCGTCATCGCCGAGGTACGTCCCCCACGGCCAGCAGGCGATCGCCACGTCAGTCGGACACGATTTCGGGCTGACGCCGAGGCTGTCGTACCCGTAGAAGGCGATCGGGCGAATGTAGGCGCTCTCGAGGTCCTGCCGGGTGAGCAGTTCCATCGTCGCGTCGGTCAACTCCTCCCTGGTGTATGGGATTTCCATGTCGTAGGGTTTCGCCGACGCGAACAGCCGATCGAGGTGTTCCTCCCAGCGGAAGATCGCCGATCCCTGTTCGGTGTCGTACGCCCGTGCCCCCTCGAAGATGCCGGTGCCGTAGTGGAGCCCGTGCGTGAGCACGTGTGTCGTCGCCTCGTCCCAGTCGACGAACTCACCGTTCTGCCAGATTGTGTCGACGTCCATGTCGTCGAATCCCATGGAAGGCTGTTGGACGGTGGGTGGTATAAATCTACGAGAAACATCGGTCGGTCCTGTCGTGGATGCAGTCCC
>JBNJFV010000025.1:0-15731 GCA_051747145.1 Halobacteriota archaeon | reverse complement strand
TCGGTTTACTCGAGCCGATCGACGACCGTCTGTCCTTCGACGTAGACGAGGTCGTTCGCTTCGGCGTACGATCGGGCGTCCGCCGGCGTCTTCGCCACGCCGGTCGCCCCATCGAGCATCTCACAGACGACGACGGCCGGCGGGAGTCCCGCGGCCGACGCGAGGGCCAACCCGAGTTCGGTGTGACCGGTTCGATCCGAAAGCAGGTTCGGTGCGCCCCTGAGGACGTGGACGTGTCCGGGCGATCGGAACGACTCTGCAAACGTCTCGGGAGTATATCGCGAGGCGTCCGCGGCCGCTCGCGTCGCCGCCGCCGCCAGTTCGGTGATCGTGAGCGACCGATCGACGTCGGTGATCCCGGTGTACGTCTCGCGGTGGTTCACCGGCAGCGAAAACGACGATCGGCTGTCGTAGGCCAGATCGTGGCTGGAGGCACTCGGGTGATCGATCTCGTCTTCGAGGAACGGCAGGCCGAACGCGTCTGCGACCGGATCGGAGACGGCGACGCAGATCAATCCGCCCGCGTCGGTCCGGAGCCGGACGACGTCGGTGGGCTCGACCGCCCCTGCGGGGTAGACGATGTCGGTTTCTCCCTCTCGATCTTCGAAGTCGTGGATCAACACCGGCTGTCCCGCACGGAAGGCGTCGATCGCCCGATCGAGCGGCGAACTACTGTCGAACGAGCCGACGGTGCCGGTCTCGTAGTCGGTCTCCTGCATGGTTACACCGCCTCCGCGTAGATCTCGACCGGGTCGCCGTCCGCCAGGTCCAGTTCGTCGCGGAGCCGATCGGGGGCGATCAACTCGACTTTGTGCTCGTCGTGGTGCGTGCGATCGGGGACGATGATGTGCACTGGCTCGTAACTGTCTCCCGTTTCCGATTCGATCGCCGCCGGGTAACAGGTTGCCGCGCCGAATGTGCGATCGTCGCTCTCCCAGCTGTCGATTTCGATCGCGGCGAGGCTCGACAATCCCGGCCGTGCCCTGACGCTTTCGTCCTCGAGCATGACGTTCAACGTCCCGGCGAACGGTTCGTAGCCGAGTTTCGCTTCGAACTGTCGTTTGTACCCCGGAAGCGAGATGTAATGTCGTCCTTCGCCCATGCCGCTCGTCACCGTCCCCACGAGCGCAATTCCGGATTGGTCCTCGAAGACTCGTTTGTAATCGGTGTACTCGGCTCTGAGTGCGGCTTCGCCCGCCTCCGTTATCGTGATCCACTGGCCGTCGTTTACGACCTCCCGATCGACGTAGCCGGCCTCCTCGAGTCGCTGGAGTCGACGTGACGCAGTCTGGTTCGACGCGTCGAGTCGAGCCGCAAGCCCCGAACAGGAGACTTTCGTGGGGCTCGAAAGGCCGCTGTCGAGCGCGACGAGTTTGAGCGTCGCGAGTTCGTCGTACCCGACCCCCGTCACTGATTCTGGCATACGTGGGGATTGGGAGTACCCACCCATAAGTATAGCGGAAATGTGACTCATCACGAAAACGTGATGGACGATTCCAGAATTGGAACCCTTCTCGTTTGAGACTCTTCGTTCGTCCGATATAGAACCGTCGATCGACGCGCGAGCCCGCGATCGGTCGTGCTCGCGTTCGGTCGCTTCGTTCGATCGCTTCGTTGGGTTTTCGCGTTCGATCACTCACGGTCGCGAACGAACTCGTCGTCGAATCGCTCCGTTCGATCGCATTCGGTCTGCAACGGGCTATTCGGCGTCCCGATCGACGCGTTCGCGGGGAGGTCCGGAAGGGCCTTTACCGCCGCGTGAAAACCACGGGGTATGTTTAGACAGTTTCGCGCTGGGGTCGAGGAGGCGCTCGCGGATGCGCTCGCGTCCCTCGATCTGTCGAGTGAGGATCTGGGTCTCGAAGAGCCGCCGGCAGACCTCCCCGCAACGTTAGCCTCTAACGTCGCGTTCCGTCTGGCTGGCGATCTCGGCCGATCGCCGCCGTCGATCGCCGCCGACGTCGCCGCGGCGATCGATCCGACCGACGTCGACTACCTCGGGGAAGTCACGACCGCGGGGCCGTACGTCAACTTCCACGTCGACGAGGCGTATCTCGCCGACACCCTCCTCGAAGGTCAACGCGAGGCGTATGGATCGTTACCCTCGAAGGACACAAGCGTCGTAGTCGAGCACACGAGCGCGAATCCGACCGGACCGGTCCACGTCGGCCGCGCCCGCAACCCAATCTTAGGAGACGCCGTCGCAAACCTCCTGTCGTTCGCCGGCTACGACGTCGATCGACACTACTACGTCAACGACGCCGGTCGACAGATGGCGGTGTTCACGTGGGCGTACGAAACGTTCGACGAGGACGATCTCGACACCGAGCCCGCCCGCGATCGCGTCGAATACGACCTCGTTCGATACTACCGCAAAGGCAACGCCTACCTCGAGACGGCCGACGACGAGGCCGTCGCGGCAGCGGAAGCCGAAATCACCGCGATTCTCCAGGGGCTGGAGGCGGGTGAGGAGGACGCCTACGAACGGGTCGGTTCGGTCGTCGATGAGGTTCTCGGCGGCATGAAGGAGTGTCTGGGCCGGCTCCCCGCCGAGTTCGACGCGTTCGTCAAAGAGACGCGATTCATGCGCGACGGCTCGACGACAGACGTCGCAGCGCGGCTCAAAGAAAGCGACGCCGCGGTCTACGAGGAGGACGCCTGGCAGCTGGACCTTTCGGCGTATGGCTTCGAGAAGAACCTCGTCTTCCTCCGATCGGACGACACCAGCCTCTATACGACCCGCGATCTGGCACATCACGAGTGGAAGTTCGACCGGTACGATCGAGCGGTCACGGTGCTCGGTGAGGACCACAAACTGCAGGCCGGCCAGTTACAGGCGGCGCTTGAGGTCCTCGGCAACGACGTTTCGAAGCTGGATGACGTGATCTACTCGTACGTCAATCTGCCCGAGGGGAAGATGTCGACCCGCCGCGGGACGGGCGTCATGCTCGACGACCTGCTCGACGAGTCGATCGATCGAGCCCGCGCGGAGGTCGAATCTCGCCTCGACGATCGGATTCGCGACGACGACCTCGATGCGTCGGACGTCGAGCGGATCGCCCACCAGGTCGGTATCGGCGCGGTCCGCTACGACATCGTCTCGAAACAGCCGAGTAAGGCGATCACCTTCGAGTGGGATCGCGCGCTCGATTTCGAAGCGCAGTCGGCTCCGTACGTTCAGTACGTCCACGCGCGCTGTTGTGGGATCCTCGAGGAGGCAGACTCCGTCCCCGCGCCCGACGATATCGACCCGGCTGTCCTTTCGGATCCAGCCGAAACCGAACTCCTCGAGACGATCGCGCGGTTCCCGGCGGTCGTCGAGGAAGCCGCCGACGCTCACCACCCCCACACCGTCGCGACGTACACCCGCGAGTTCGCCGAGGCGTTCAACGCGTTCTACCGCGAGTGTCCGGTCGTCTCGGCGGACGACCCCACCGTCGGTGCGGCTCGGCTGGGACTCGTCGCGGCGTCGAAGCACACGATCGCGAACGCGCTGTCGATTCTCGGTGTCGCCGCTCCCGAATCGATGTAATCGAACGACAACGGTTGGCTCGAATTATCTGAACAGCCGGCTCAAGAACCCGCGTTTCTTTTCGGACCCCTCCTCGTCGGGATCGGATTCGTCCGACGCCTCCGATTCGGTCGCTCCGTCGACCGTCGTCTCCTCGCCGCCTTCGGCGTTCGGAATGGTCGTCTGTCGGTCCTCGCTCTCAGTTGCGTCCGTCTCGATCGAATCCGGTTCGTCCGGCTGTGTTTCGTCCGGTCGCGCCGCCTCCGAATCAGACTCGTCCGCCGAGGGGGCCGATCGGCCGTGAAACGGGATCGCCTCCTCGGGGACGTCCGCATCGGGCCCAGTCGGGTCCGCCCTCCGCCGCGCGTTCGACGGGTCGGATCGAGGGATCTCGGCCCCGGCGGCGGTGGCCCACGCGTCGTCGCCCGGGTTGATATGGGCGTCCGGCCGGGGTGGTCGATCGGTTTGCTCGTCCGGCCGGGGTGACCGATCGGTCCCCTCCTCAGACGGGCGACTCGATGGCTCCGGATCTACGGTCGACTCATCAGCGGCCTCCGCAGGGGGCGTTCGATCGCGATCGAAGGGGTCGGCTTCCACGGCGTCCGCCTCGTGCGGATTTGCCTCCACGGCGGCCCCATCCTCACCCGTCGGCTCGATCGGTTCGCGGCCCTTCGTGTACGCCGCTGGCGGTTCGGGCGGTTCGGGCACGTCGAGTCCGGTCAACTCGATCGCGAGCGTTCGGTAGGCTCCCGCAGCGGCACTGTAGGGGGCGTACGTCGACAGCGGTTCGCCGGCGGCGATCGACTCGGTGACGACTTCGTCTTCGGGGATCGTCGCGAGGATCGCCGCGTTGAGGTGGTTCGATACGGTGTCGGCTGCGGGCACCCCGGGATCGACGCGGGTGATGACCGCACCGGCGGTTCGACCCCCGAGTCGGTCGGTGAGCTGTCTGGTTTTTTCGGTGTCGATCAGCGCGTCCCGTTCGGCGGTCGAAACGAGTACGACTTCGTCGGCAAGCGACAGCGGCACGCTCGTTTCGTGACTCACGCCCGCGCCGACGTCGATCAGTACGTAGTCCATCTCGGCGAATTCGGCAACGACCGCGTCCAACCGACCGGGTTCTGCCGCAGCGAACGAATCCAGCGACGTATTCCCCGGCACGATCGCCAGTCCGTTCGGCCCGTCGTACACCGCCTCTCTGGGCTCTGCCTCCCCCGCGAGAACGTCGTGTAGCGTCGTTTCCACGTCGGAGATCCCGAGGGCGGCTCCGAGATTCGCCATCCCGATGTCGCCGTCGACGACGACGACCGAGGCCCCGGCGTCCGCCAGTGTCGCTCCGAGATTCGCCGTCGTCGTCGTTTTGCCAACGCCACCTTTCGCGCTGGCGATCGCGTACACCCGTGCCATGTATTCGTCCATCCGCGACTCGAATATAAATGTACGCTCTCTTTCGGGTCGATTTGCCCCCGTTCTGTGGTATTTCTCCGTCGACAGGCGCAGGCGGCCGTCGATCGAGGCAGGTCAAAGCTTACTTACCCGCCGACGGGGGATATACCGACAATGAGTACCGACGCCGACGAGCAAACCGACGACCGCCGGAAGTACGAGTACCGGAAGGTCATAGAGGAACTCCAGGAGTACGAGGGCTCCGGCACCCAGCTCGTCACGATTTACATCCCCGAGGACAAACAGATCTCCGCAGTGGTCGAACACGTCGTACAGGAGCACTCGGAAGCGGCGAACATCAAATCAAAACAGACCCGGACGAACGTCCAGGACGCGCTGACAAGCATCAAAGATCGACTCCGATACTACGGGAACTTCCCGCCCGAAAACGGGATGGTGCTGTTTTCGGGGGCGGTCAACAGCGGTGGGGGACAAACCGAGATGATCACGCGGGTGCTGGAGCGGCCGCCGGAACCGGTCGAGTCGTTCCGGTATCACTGCGATTCGTCGTTCCTCACCGAACCGTTAGAGCACATGCTCACCGACAAGGGGTTGTTCGGACTCATCGTCCTCGATCGTCGGGAGGCGAACGTCGGATGGCTGAAGGGCAAACGCGTCGAACCGGTCAAATCTGCCTCCTCGCTCGTCCCGGGCAAACAACGGAAAGGTGGACAGTCCGCCCAGCGGTTCGCTCGCCTCCGACTCGAGGCGATCGACAACTTCTATCAGGAGGTCGCGGGAATGGCAAACGACCTGTTCGTCCCGAAACGACACGACCTCGAAGGCGTCCTCGTCGGCGGGCCATCCCCGACGAAAGACGAGTTCCTCGACGGGGGGTATCTCCACCACGAACTGCAAGAGAAGGTACTCGGAAAGTTCGACGTCTCCTACACGGACGAATCGGGGCTGTACGACCTCGTCGACGCCGCACAGGACGCGTTGGCGGGCCAGGAGGTCATCAAGGACAAACGCCAGATGGAGGAGTTTTTCGAGAATCTCCACACCGGCGAGGAGGCGACCTACGGATTCGAGCCAACCCGAAAGAACCTCGTCATGGGATCGGTCGATCGACTGCTCATCTCCGAGGACCTTCGAAAGGACGTCGTCGTCTACGATTGCAACGGCACCGAGGAGTTCGAGGTGGTCGACAGCAGACACGCCACGCCGGAGCACGACTGTGCGGACGGATCGACGGCGGAGGTCAGCGCGCGCGAGGACGTGATCGATCACCTGATCGAACTGGCCGAACAGCGCGGCACCGAGATCAAGTTCATCTCGACGGACTTCGAGAAGGGCGAACAGCTTTACGACGCCTTCGGCGGGATCGCTGGCATCCTCCGGTATTCGACCGGCGTCTAGCGGTTGGGTGACCGGATTCTCCTCGCGGTCGGTCTGTTCTCGTTCGGTCAGTGTGCACGGCGGTTGGTTTCGCATGCACGGCGGTTGATTGAGCATGCACGGCGGTTGGTTTCGCATGCACGGCGGTGGCTACGTTCTGCAGGTCACCCGGTTGCGTTTTGCAGGTCGCCCGGTTGCGTTCTGCAGATCACTCGGTTGCTGTTTGAAGCTCACTCGTCTGTGGTTTGCAGGTCACCCGATCGCGGTTTGCAGATTTCCCACCCGTGATTGTATACGTCTGTGGGGCCAAATTGTTGGATGATGAACAGCCCGCAACAACTCTGTGAACTCCTCGCGGCGGGCAGCGAACTCAATATCGTCTGTCACAACAACCCCGACCCCGATTGCCTCGCGAGCGCGCTCGCGCTGGGTCGGATTGCGGCTGCTGCGGGGATCGACGAGCAGTCGATTCTCTACAGCGGGGACATCTCCCATCAGCAGAATCGGGCGTTCGTCAATCTGCTCGACGTCGAGCTCGAACCGCTCGACCCCGAGGCACTCCAGGACCGGTCCGCGGGGTCGTTGCTCGCGTTTGTCGATCATTCCATTCCGGGCGCGAACAATCACGTACCGGAGGGGACGCCGGTTGACGTCGTGATCGACCACCATCCGGCAACGGACATCGAGGCCCGATTCGTCGATCATCGCGAGGAGATCGGGGCCGCGGCGACGATCCTCACCGAGTACGTCCGGGCTCTCGATATCGACCTCGATTCGGTGCTCGCGACGGCGCTTTTGTTTGCGATTCGCCGGGAGACGCTCAACTTCCTTCGCGGGGTGACCCGCGAGGAGTACGACGCGGCGGGATTTCTTCACGACCACGCCGATCAAGACATGCTTCGACAGCTGTCGACGCCGTCGGTGAGTGGGGCGACGCTCGATGCGATCGCGACGGCGATCGGCAATCGAGCGACGGACGCGGCGGTGCTCATCTCACACGTCGGCCGAACCGCAGAGCGGGACGCGGTGCCGCAGGCAGCCGATTATCTCGCGACGTTGGAGGGCGTCGAAACGGTCATCGTCTTTGGAATCGTTCGCGATGCCATCCATCTCAGCGCGCGATCGCCGGATCCGCGAATCCACGTCGGGACGGTTCTTCGGGAGACGTTCGAGGACGTCGGCAGCGCCGGTGGCCACCACGACGTCGCGGGGGGTGAAATCCCACTCGGCATCTTCGCCGACTACACGGCCGACGACGAACAGTTACTGACCATCGTCGAACGGATCATCACCGCTCGACTCCGCAAGGGATTCGACCTCGCAGTCGAGTCGGAGACGTGAGCGATCCCAGCCGGTTCGATCGAATGGATCCTCGATTTTGATCGGTCGTTACTCGATCCAGCTTTCCAGCTGATCGCGCCGCCGGCTGAGGTCGAAGTGCGGGGTGACGTCGGGATCGGCTATGAGCCGATCGAGCGTCAAAAACACGTCCGCCCCGCTCGATTCGGCGGCGGCTGTGAGCGCGGTGACGGCCGATCCGTTCAGCGCCAGCCGATCGAGTTTCCCGAGTAACAACGCGAGGGCGATCCCGCTTTCACCCTCGGGGAACCACGTGCCGAGCTGGTCGAACGTCGGCGATCGGTCCGCGTCGACGTCGTCGACGTCGACGTCGACGTCGGCGTGATCTGACTCGATCGCCGCGATCGCCGTCACCGCCAAACAGCCCGCACAGATGCCCGCACGATCGGCCTCCGCGTACGCCGACAGCGTCTCGGGAACCCGAAACACGACGAGCGGCTCCGCACACAGTGGACACTCCATGCGATTCGATAGACGACCCGACGGAAAACGATACCGACGGTGGTCGGTGATCGACCGTCGTCGGACTGGTCAGTCCGCAGACACCGCAGCTTCGGTCTCGGCGGCCGTTTCGGCTTCGCGTTCGGCGCGCTCTTCGTCCTCTTTTTTCGCTTTGATCTTTTTGAGCCGGAAGATTTCCTCGCGTTCCTGCTCTTCGAGCTTCTGTTCGATGTACGCTTGGTTTTCGTACAGCTCCGGAAGCAGCTTGAACTCCAGGGCGTTGACGCGCCGTTTGGTCGTCTCGATCTCTTCGAGCATCTTCTTCATCGCGGTTTCGACCTCCGCGGCGAGGATGATCGTCTCCAGCAGCTCCTCGTAGGCGTCGGCGGCCTCGTCGATCCGCGCCGACGAGCCGAGCAGGCCGTATCCGCGCTCGCCGAGATTCTTTCTGACTTTCGTGGATTCGATCTGCGGGACGACGACGCCCATGATGTTCTTCGACTGGGTGGTGATCTCGGGGTGTTCCTGCAGCGCCGCTGCGGCCCCGCGGACGGCGACGTCTCCCTCCATCGCACGCGCCATGTTGAGCGTCCGCTGGGCGGTCTCGTAGTCGGCGTTTAGCTCCGATCGCACGTCCTGGGCCTGATCGAGAATGTCCATGAACTCCATGATGAGCCCGTCACGCTTCTGTTCGAGCGTGTCGTGACCGCGTTCGGACAGATCGATGCGGTCCTCGATCGCCATCAGGTTCTTGCGGGTTGGTTTGACGTCCTCGGCCATCTCTTGGAGCGTATTTCTCGGCGAGGGGGGTTAATCCTTTTCAGTTCGACTCGACCGATCGGCTCGATGGGCCTCCGCATGGTCGATCGCTCACCCCGTCGCGACGTGTGGATGGCTCTGTCGGGGCGGAGCGGATCGATCTCGTAGGAAAGAAAATCGCGGTGCTCAGTCGGCGCTCACTTCGGCGGCTGCTTCCGATTCGTCTTCGCGGTAGTACGTCTCGATGAACTCCTCGTCGATCCGGTTGAGTTCGGCTTTCGGCAGGTCGCTCAAAAGCTCCCAGCCGATCTCGAGCGTCTCCACGATCGTCCGATCGGTGTCGAATCCCTGTTGTACGAACTCCTCTTCGAACCGCTCTGCGAAGTCCAGATACTTGTTGTCGCGCTCCGATAGCGCTTCGCGACCGACAATGTTCACGAGGTCGCGGAGGTCTTCGCCTTCCGCGTATGCGGCGTACATCTGATCGGAGACGTCGCCGTGATCTCCGCGGGTCAGTCCCTCGCCGATGCCGTCGTCCATCAGCCGCGAGAGGCTCGGCAGCGGGTTTATCGGCGGTCGGACGCCCTGGCTGTTGAGGTTCCGATCGATGTAGATCTGTCCCTCGGTGATGTAGCCGGTCAGGTCCGGAATCGGGTGGGTGTCGTCGTCGCCCGGCATGGTGAGAATCGGGATCTGCGTGACCGACCCCTCCCGACCTTCGATCCGACCCGCTCGCTCGTACAGCTGTGCGAGGTCGGTGTACATGTATCCGGGATAGCCACGTCGACCCGGAACTTCCTCGCGTGCCGCCCCGATCTCCCGCAGCGCCTCACAGTAGTTCGTCATGTCCGTGAGGATCACGAGCACGTGGTAGTCTTTGTCGAACGCGAGGTACTCGGCGGTGGTCAGCGCCAGCCGCGGGGTGACCGTCCGTTCGACCGCCGGATCGTCCGCCAGGTTCATGAAGACGACCGATCGTTCGAGCGCGCCGGTGCGCTCGAAGTCCGCCATGAACTCGTTTGCCTCTTCTGCGGTGATTCCCATCGCCCCGAAGACGACAGCGAACTCAGACTCATCGTCCGTGTCGTCGTCTTCTGGCACGGTCGCCTGTCGGGCGATCTGCAACGCTAGATCGTTGTGCGGCAGCCCCGACGCCGAGAAGATCGGTAGCTTCTGGCCGCGAACCAGCGTGTTCATCCCGTCGATCGCAGACACCCCAGTCTGGATGAACTCCTCGGGGTACTCTCGCGAGTAAGGGTTGATCGCCGCGCCGATGATGTCCCGGCGCTCCTCGGGAACGATCTCGGGACCGTCGTCGATCGGTTGGCCGGATCCGTCCATGACGCGGCCGAGCAGATCCTCGGTAACCGGTAGTTTCAGCGTCTCGCCGAGGAAGCGAACGGAGGCCTTCCGATCGATGCCGGTCGTCCCCTCGAACACCTGAATCGCGACGAGGCCATCCGAGGACTCCAGTACCTGTCCGCGGAGCGTCCGTCCGTCGTCCGTTTCGATCTCGACCATCTCGTCGTAGCCGATCGGTTCGTCGACTTCCGCGAAGACGAGCGGGCCGCTGATCTCCGTGATGGTTTGATATTCTTTCATTCGTAAAGCCCCCGAATCTCCTCGGTGATGTCGTCTTTCAGCGCTTCGACGTACTCTGTGTACTCTTCTTGGACGCCGATCCGGTTGATCTGTGGAGCCGACTCGATCGCCTGGATCTCCTCGACCGGCACGCCGTTGTCGAGCGCCTCGAACGCCTCGTCGTAGAGGGTTCGCGCGGCGGTGAGGATGAGGTACGTCTTTTCGGGCGGACAGAACGTGTCCGTCGGGTGGAACGCGTTCTGCTGGAGGTATCCCTCTCGAAGGTACCGTGCCACCTCCAGCGTCATCTGCTGGTCCTCCGGCAGGGCGTCCTTGCCGACCAGCTGGACGATCTCCTGCAGTTCGGTCTCCTCGTCGAGGATGTCGACCGCCCACTGGCGGATTTCGGACCACTCCTCGGTGACGTTTTCGGCGAACCACGGATCGAGCTGTTCGCGGTACAGCGAGTACGACTCGTTCCAGTTGATCGAGGGGAAGTGCCGCCGTTCGGCCAGATCCGCATCGAGCGCCCAGAACGTCTTCACGATTCGGAGGGTGTTTTGCGTCACGGGCTCGGAGAAGTCTCCGCCCGGCGGCGACACCGCGCCGATCGCAGATACCGATCCCTCGGTGCCGTTGATGTTCTCGAAGTAGCCGGCGCGCTCGTAGAACTGACTGAGCCGCGCAGCCAGATACGCGGGATACCCCTCTTCGCCGGGCATCTCCTCGAGACGCGACGATATCTCGCGCATCGCTTCTGCCCACCGCGAGGTGGAATCGGCCATCAACGCGACGTCGTATCCCATGTCGCGGTAGAACTCCGCGATCGTGATCCCGGTGTAGATGCAGGATTCCCGCGCGGCGACGGGCATGTTCGAGGTGTTCGCGATGAGCGACGTCCGGGCCATAAGCGGGTTCCCGGTCTTTGGGTCCTCCAGTTCCGGGAAGTCCTCGATGACTTCCGTCATCTCGTTTCCGCGCTCGCCACAGCCGACGTAGACGATGATGTCCGCGTCGGCGTATTTCGCGAGCTGGTGTTGCGTGACGGTTTTTCCAGATCCGAACGGTCCCGGAATCGCAGCCGTACCGCCCTTTGCGATCGGGAACAACCCATCGAGGATCCGTTGACCGGAGACCAGCGGCGTCCGTGGGGTCTTCTTTTCGACCGCCGGACGCGCCTTCCTGACGGGCCACTCCTGTCGCATCGTGACCTCCTCGCCGTTGTCGAGTTCGACGACGGTGTCGGTCACAGAGAACGAACCGGATTCGACGGCGACGACCTCGCCACCCTCGAAGTCCGGCGGAACCATCACTTTGTGGTCGATGGTAACCGTCTCTTCGACGATTCCGACGACGTCGCCCGCTGCGACTTCCTCGCCCTCTTCGACTGTGGGTTCGAACGCCCACTGTTTGTCCAGATCGATCCCCGGCGCGTCGACGCCGCGGTCGAGGAACGGACTTTGCATCTTCTCCTCGAGCACGTCCAGGGGACGCTGGACGCCATCGTAGATGGCATCCAGAATCCCGGGACCGAGGTCGACCGTAAGCGGCTCGCCCGTGTTGACGACGGGTTCGCCCGGGCCGACGCCCGAGGTTTCCTCATACACCTGAATGGTCGTGACGTCGCCTTCGATCTCGATCGCTTCGCCCATCAGCCCTTCGTCGCCCACGTAGACGACGTCGTTCATCCGGGCATCGAGATCGCGAGCGGTCACGACCGGACCACTGACGCTTTCAATGACACCGCTTCCGTCGGTGTCGGTTGCTGTTGTCTGACTCATACTTAGTCTTCTTCCTCCATCAGATCGATACCGATGGCTCGTTTGATCTGCTCGCGGAGGCCGCCGCTGCCTGCCCCTCCGCCGAGCGTCACGAGCGTTGGCTCGATGCTCGTTTCGACCGCCGTGCGGGCCTTCCGGGAGAGGAACTGCAGGTCCTCGTCGTACATGACGATGATGCCGACGTCCTCGTCCTCGAGGACGCGTTCGACGGCGTCATCCAGCTGTTCCTCCTTGTTCGCGTCGGCTACGTTTTCGCATTTGCGTACGCCGGCAAGCCGAAAGCCGGTGGTGAAATCGGGACTGCCGATCACTGCGATCTCCTGGCTCATAGTATCACCAGCTCCTCTTCGATCTCCGATTGGCTCAACCCCGCTTCGCGACCGCGAGCGATCGCACGGATGTTTTCGACCTCCCGTTCCTTTGCGAGGATGTAGGAGATGACCGGGCTAACTGACATCGGGTGGATGTTCCCGAGCCGTTTCGAGTAGGCCAAAAGCGCCTTTTCGAGGCCCCGTTCGAACGCGATGAGGCTGTCGGCTTCCTCGAGTTCGTCGAGGACCGACGCGAGTTCGTCGCCGTACTTGCTGTCACGAATGTGGGTGAGCAGTTCCTCGGGGTTTTGCACCAGGGTGTTCAGCTCCGTCGGAGAGAACAAGTCGCCGCCGTCGATGTAGTAGGCGGCCGGATCCAACTCGGCACCGCTTCGGGCCAACCGAAGCGCGTTCCGGGCGTTCCGAAAGTCGATTTCGGCGACGAGGAACTCCCGATAGCGCTGGACGGGATCGGTTCCGGGGAGTTCCCCGAGCAGGTGCTCGTAGAACGCCCGATCGATCGCGTTCTCAAGCGGGACGAGGAGGTCCGTCTCCTCGTAGTCCGCGTAGGCGTCTTCGAGCCCCTCGCCGAATATCGTGCCTTCGAGCACCGTTACGACCTCCTCTATGCTCGCCGCTTCCAGCAGGCGGGTGATCGTCCGATCGTCGAACTCCCCCGCCAAGATGAGGTCGGTCTCGGTCTCTTCGCGGGTCGTTCCGACGTAGAGCCCGCGGATGATCGTCTTGGCGTTCCACGCGTCGAACTTTCGCAGGTATCGGGCGATCAGATCGTAGATCTGCCCCTCCGAAAAGCGCAGTACGTCGTTGAAATGTTTCGCGAGATTTCGGTTCAGCGCGTATTCGATCAGGTCGACGCCGGAGTGTCTGCTGCCGAGCGCGTTGATCTCCGTTTCGTATTCGGTCTCCTCCATTCGACGGGCGATCTCCGAGGGGCTCATTCGAACCAGCTTTCGGTATTCGTCGTCGCTGAAAAGCACCGCTCGTCGCGCACGAACGCGGGCGTTTACGTACTCCGGGTTCGACGTGCCGCTCGTGCTCATTGGTCGAACAGTCGATCGCTGAGTTGCTTTAAGTTCTCGTCCCAGACGTCCTCGAGTACGGAGTCGAACGTGTTGTTGATCCTGACGCGCGAGCCCTCGCCCTCGACGACGACGCCGCCGAGACAGTCGCGTTCGCCCGCGACCGAAAAGCCGTCGTACTCCTCGAGGATCGACTCGAGCAGCTCCGTATCCGACGGCCGACAGTACACCGACACCGAGTCGGCGTCTTCGAACTCGGTCGCTGCGTCGGCTAACAGCTCTCGCGTGAGCGACTCGCGGGTATCCGCTTCGAGTTCCGTCAGCCGCGTTTCGACGGTGTCGCGGACCTCCTGTAGCACGTTTCGCCGCGCTTCGAGCCGAGCCTGTTTGGCTTCGAGTTTCGCGCTCGACAGCGTCTGTTCGCGCTCCTGATCGATCTGCCGTTCGATCGCCGCCGTGCGCTCTTCGAGCAGCTCATCGGCGGCGGCTTCGGCGTTTTGGACGATCTCCGACGCACGGTCCTCGCCGTCCTGTCGGATCTCCTCCGCGCGCGCTTCGGCCTCCGTTTTGATGTCCGTAACAACTGTTTCCAAACTCATTTGTTGAAAGGTGGAGTGGTCGGTTTAGACCAAGAACACGACGACCAGCGCGAGAATGACGAGGGTCTCGGGGAGAACTGTCAGGATGAGGCCGTTGACGAACAGGTCCTCGTCCTCGGCCATGGCACCGACGGCGGCCGCGCCGATTCCTCGCTCCGCGTACCCTGCGCCGAATGCAGCAAGCCCAACGCCGAGAGCCGCAGCGGCCGTCGGGTCTGTTAGGGCGCCTTCCTGCAGTACAACATTCGTTAACTCCGTCATAGTTTCGATCATTATAGGTAGTCAGTCCGTTTTCGGCTGTTTGGTTCCGAACGTTCTACATTTGAACGTACGACCATCATAAAGCTTCCCAAAACGTTCGATCAGGTGGTCGTGGGGCCCCTTACCGCGGAAATTGCACTGTGCTATCTATTGACAATTACGGAGAATATCAGTCGAATCCACGTGAAAATCGAATCGAAACCCCGGCCGACCTGATCGACCGATCAGTCGTCCGTGTAGCGTCGTTCGTAGCCGAAGGGGTCGTACGCCTCTCCGCCGCCCTCGTAGAACTTCCCGAAGAACTCGACGTACTCCAGACGGATCGCTTGCAGACCGGCACTCGAGATGCCGAGCAGGAGGACGATGATGTGGCCGAAGACGAGGACCAACAGCCCGCCGATCGGACCGACGATCCCACCGGCCGTCATCAACCCCGGGAAGACGACGTTCTGGCCGGCCTGCTGGGCTGCCTCCAGACTGGCTGGCGTCATGAGGAAGCTGTAGCTTCCGTCCTCCAGCACTGCACCGAACGCCAGGAGGTTGACCGCAAGCGCCATGCCGGCCTTCGCGAGCAGCACCGCCGCGATCCGGGTGTACGACAGGCCGTTTACGAGCACGTTCAGGAACTCGAGCGCCTCGGCGATCGACGCGTACGCCAGCAGGAGGAATCCGAGGAAGAACGCGACGCCGGCGACGATGCCGATCGTCTCGGAGAACCCGGTAAAGCCGATCGCGAGCGGCCCCTCCGCCGAGAACGTCTCGTAGACGAACGCCGGTTTGACGCCCTCGTAGTGGGTACTGAACACCCACACCCACAGCCCGTTGAGGAGCAGCAACCACGAGCCGCTCTCCAGGACCGCCTCCTTCGCGCCGTGGAACTCGAGGTCTTCGATGAACTGGAGGACGTACCCGACGTTCAGGTGGAGTATCCCGAACAGGACGCTCACCACGAGCCACCCCAGCGCCCACTGGATGTCACCGGGGAAGATCCCTTTGCTTATGTAGTGGATGCCGATGTACTCAGGCAGCGGGTGGGCGACGACGTCCGTGTACTGGTACAGGTGCAGTCCGAACACTTCGTCGTAGAGGAAGCCGAAAAGCACTGTGAACGCGCCGGCCCACATCGCGACTCCGCCGAGACTTTTGATGCCCGCAGACTGGAATCTGCTGTACATGAAGTAGCCGATCGCGAGGTAGAGGGTGCCGTAGCCGATGTCGCCGATCATGAAGCCGAACATGAGCGGGAACGTCAGGAAGACGAGGATCGTCGGATCGAACTCCCTGTACTTCGGTCGGCTCACCGC
>JBNJFV010000024.1:3343-22170 GCA_051747145.1 Halobacteriota archaeon | reverse complement strand
TTCACGTTGACGCACGACGGTTCGGAGACGCTCTCGACGACCGGACGTGGATTCACCGACGCACTGTGGGGATTGTACGACCGGGACGTCGCGGGAGCTACCACGACGATCGAACACGCTCGGACGATCCGCGAGGGTGACGTCGCCGACGGTCTCGAATCGAACCCTGATGGTTCGGGGAGTATCGAAGCTGGCGACGGTGTTCGACACGAAGCGACGTTTTCGATCGACGGTTGTCTCGTCTACCCCTCCCGCACCCGCGCGTCGCGCGATCACGTCTACGTCGCGATCAACGGTCGGCCGGTCAGAAATCGGCGACTACGAGCGGCCGTGATCGACGGCTACGGCTCCAGACTCCCGAGCGACCGCTACCCGATCGCGGTCGTGCGACTGTCGGTCCCGCCCGAACTGGTCGATCCGAACGTCCACCCCGCGAAACGCCGCGTCGCCCTCGCCGGGGAGGCGTCGATCGCCGCCGCGGTCGCCGATGCGATCGACACCGCGCTTTCGAGTGCGGACGATCGGACGATGGCGGCCGTCCCGACCGATCCCGACGTGGATCTGTCTCCCGTCGACGCGTCGAACCCCTTCGAAACCGCCCGTCTCATCGGGACGTTCCGTGACCTCTACCTGCTCTGTGAGGTGGCCGACGAACTGCTCGTGGTCGATCAGCACGCCGCCCACGAGCGCGTGCTCTACGAGCGGTTTCGCGCGGCGCTTGCAGACGAACCGGTTCCGACGGTCGATCTCGATCCGCCGGCGACGGTCTCGTTGTCGGCGGGCGATCGCGCGCTCCTTGCCGAACACGAATCCCTCGTGGCGGCGCTTGGATTCTCGGTTACCCCGTTCGGCGGATCGACGGTCCGAATCGCGTCGGTTCCAGCTCCCTTCGGTCGCGCCGCCGCCCCCGACTCGATTCGCGACGTCCTGGACGATCTCGCGTCCGGCACGCGGTCGGACCCGCGGGACGATCTCGTGGCCGAACTGGCGTGTCACCCGTCGGTGAAAGCCGGCGATCGGCTGTCGGCGGATACGGCCCGCACGCTGCTCGATCGGCTCGGCGAGTGTGCGAACCCGTACGCCTGCCCGCACGGCAGGCCGACGGTGACCGCGCTTTCGGAGTCGACCCTCGCCAGGGCGTTCGATCGCCGATCGATCCGATTCGAGTAGATTCGGGCCGGTCGTGGGCGAACCGGTCGTTGCGTGGCTCGATCGGCGTCGATCCGTTCACGGCTTCCCAACTGGCGGACGACGGACTGGTGGTTTATGATCGTCCGGCGCTGACTATCGCTATGGTAGTGCTCGTACCCTACGACGGGTCATCACCGGCGCAGAAAGCGGTCAAACACGCGATCGACACCACCGACGACGAGGAGATCGTTTTGCTTCGCGTCATCGAGATGGCGAGTGGCTCGATCGAGGCGGGAGTCGACCTCCTGAAAGAGCGACTCAAAGGAACGGCGGATGCGGAGTTCCCGGACCTCTCGGAGGACATGAAGGCGACGTTGGATTCGTCTGACGTCGAATTTCGGATGGAAACCGCCGTCGGCAAGCCCGCCCGCGAGATCGTGGCGTTCGCCGAGGACCACGACGTCGATCACATCGTCATCGGGAGCCACGGTCGAACAGGACCCTCGCGGGTGCTGTTAGGAAGCGTCGCAGAGCAGGTCGTCAGACGGTCGCCGACAACGGTTACGGTCGTTCGGTGAACTGGCTCGTGCCGATCGCGGGTACGGTCGTTCGGTGAACTGGCTCCCGTCGTCGGGTGAACCCAGTCACTCGCGCCGAACTCACCACTCTTTACACGCCGCACAGACGAACGCGTCCCCTTCGCGCCAGCGCCGATCGACGGTCGCCCCGCAGGCGGCGCACGCCTGTCCGTCCGGCGACCAGCGGTAGGTTCCAGTTATGGGTTCGATCGAGGCCGCGAGATCGCTGGATCCGTCTTCACTCTCGTTCGAACCGATCGAAGCGTCCGGACACTCGGCTCCGGCCGTGTCGTCTCCGATCGGTTCGTCGGCCTCCTCTGTCGGTTCGTCGGCCTCCTCTGTCGGTTCATCGGACTCGAAAAACTCCTCCAGAGATCGGTCCCGTCCCATCGTGTATTCGGTGGGTTCGACAGCCGCTTAGGCGTTCCGCCGGAGCCGCTCGACGACGAACTCGCGTTCGAGTTCCCCGAGGAACTCCCCCAACCGCGGCCCCTGCGTCTCGTCGAAGAACAGCCGATAGCCCGCTTCGAAGAGGTCGCTCACCTCGAGGTCGTGATCGCGGGCGGTATCGTAGATCGCTCCCTGGATCGCCTCGCCGTCGTGGCCCGCAGCGACGACGTCCGCGAGCGCATCCAGCGCCGCGGTCGTGTCCGCGTCGAACTCGACTGTCGGTAACTCCGCTTGCAGCCGGTAGTTGTACGCGTTGTCCATCCGTTCGGCCCACGCCCGGGCCTTCTCGACGCGCGAGAGTGCCCGATCGATCGCCGCCGCCGAGGCGTCCGCGGGGATGTGCCCTTCGTCGCGGGCGAGCTGTTCGCGAAACGCCGGGTCGTCGACCATGCCGAGTACCGCCGCAAAGGTGTAGGGCAGTCGGATCCGATCGGGGTCGATCTCGTCGACGACGAACGGGTACGCCCGCTTTGCGAACCGCGTCAGGTTCTCGTCGTCGACCTCTCCGAAGTAGGCCGCCTCGAACCGATCGAAGTCGTCGACGAGCTGATCGAGCCGCGAGAGGTCGAGGTCGCGCGCCTTCTTCGGGTTGAGCACGAAGAAGTACCGCAGCACCGCCGGCTCCAGCAGTTCGAGCAGCTCCGGGACGGTGACGATGTTGCCCGCCGACGAGGAGAGCGCCTCGCCGTCGAGCGTGAACCACTCGTAGACCATCGGCACCGGCGGTTCGATCCCGAGGACGTTCCTGGCGACGTCCTCGCCGGAGGGCCACGAGCCTTCGGCGTGGTCCTTCCCGAACGGCTCGAAGTCGACGCCGAGCACCTGCCACTGGCCGGGCCACTCGAATCGCCACGGGAGCTTCCCGTCGCGGAACGTCGCGGTCCCCTCGTGGCCGCAGCCGTCGATCGTGGTGTCACCGACGTCCATGTCCGTACAGACGTACTCGACCGTGGCATCGTCGACGTCGATCGCGGTCACCGTTTCGGTGATCTTTCCACACGCCGAACAGACGGGGTTGAACGGCACGTACGCCTCGTCGACGCGGTTTTGATACGCCGACAGGACCTCGCGGGCGGTTTCGATGTCCGAGAGGACCCGTTCTGTCACGGGATCGAAGGTGCCGTCGGCGTACAGCTCGGTGTTCGAAAGCATTTCGACTGGGACGCCGAGCCGATCGGCGTCCGCCTGCAACAGCGCCGCAAAGTGTGCGGCGTACGAGTCGGCCTCGCCGAACGGATCGGGGATCGCCGAGTAGGGCTTTCCGAGGTTTCTGCCGAGCGCGCCGGCGTCGACGTCGCCGAGGCCGACGATCGATCCGTCGCTGTCGGCGAGCTTGCGGGGGAGCTTTCGAAGCGGATCCTTGTCGTCGGAGGTGAACACCTGCCGGACGTCGTGGCCGCGTTCGCGCAGCACCTCGGCGACGAAGTACCCGCGCATGATCTCGTTGAAGTTCCCGAGGTGGGCGACCCCCGATGGCGAGACGCCGCCTTTGATTACGATCGGCTCGTCGGGGTCGCGGGCCTCGATCGCGTCGGCAATCTCGTCGGCCCAGAAGGCGTAATGGGTCGCCGCATTGTCGGCCGCGTCGTCCGCATCAGTTGCAAGCGTGTGGGGGGATGGTGTGTCGCTCATTTCAGTCCGTCCGTGCCCAGTAGGTCGGTTCGTCGCTCCCCTCGGGAACGATGTCGGTTCCGGTGTGCTCGCCGGTCAGGACCGCCGATTCGATCCGACTCGGGTCGTTGCCGTCGAGGACGATCGATCGCATCCCCGATCGGTCGATGAGTTTGGCCGCGAGCAGGTCGACCGGTGCCGACGCGCCCGCCCCGCGGCTCATCGGCACGACGACGTCGACGAGCTCTTGCGGCGACATCGAATCGAACTTCCTCGCCCCCTCTTCGATCGCCGGATCGGCGTCGTAGACGCCGTCAGCGCCGGTCGCGTACACCAGCAGGTCGGCGTCGACGTATTCTGCGAACGCGGCGGCGACCGCGTCGGTCGTCTGCCCGGGCATCACCCCGCCCATCACGGTGACGTCCCCCCGTCGAATCGCCTCGCAGGCCTCGTCGTAGTCCCTCGCGGGGATGGGTTTCGTACCCGCACCCAGCGCGGAGATGAGCACCCGCGCGTTGATCCGGGTCACGTCGATGCCGATCTGATCGAGCTGTACCTCGTTCGCACCGAGATCGCGGGCAGTGTCGATGTAGTCGCGTGCGACCCCGCCGCCGCCGACGACGACGCCGAGATCGAACCCCTCTGCGACAAGCGATTCGATGACCGACGCGTGTTCTGCGACCCGCCCCGGATCGAGTTCGGGCGCGAGTACGCTTCCGCCCAACGAAATCACGACTCTCATTGCACGTGCGTAACCATGATCCGCCCTTAAGGGTTGCCACCTTTCGACAACGGCCGCTGGCTGGCGACACGCTCAAGCCGTTCGGTCCCGGGTGTTGTGGTATGCAGACGCTCAGCGTACTCGGTCCCGGATCGACTACGGTGATCGCCGACCTCGCCGATCGGCTGGACGGACGCGTCGCGACGATCGACCGTCGTGACGGCGAGGCGGCGGTCACAGACGACCGCGTCGCGTCGATCGACGTGGATCCGACGACGGCGTCCAGTCCGGACGCGTCGTTCACCCTCGATGGAGACGGCGCGTGGGTCGGGACCGGATCGGATCGAACGCTCGAGGACCTTCTCGACGAACTGGCACCCGACTACGCGTACGCGCTCGTTTCGGGAGCCACCCGCCCGCGCTGTCCGACGGTCGTCATCGGGGCGGGGACGGCCGAACAGTCGGGGGACGTGATCGAGCGGGTCGACGATCGATCGGAACTGGACCTCGACGCGATCGCCGCACGGCTCGATCGATTCGAGCCGTACGTCACCCTCCAAACGCTCGTCAAGCGGGTGAAACACTCCCCACGGGCCGATCGATCCGGCGCGATCGCGACCTTCACCGGGCGCGTTCGCGCGAAGGATTCCCCTGACGATTCGCCCACCCGTGCGCTCGAATTCGAGAAGTACGAGGGAGTGGCGGCCGATCGGTTGGCGGAGATCCGCGACGAATTGGAATCTCGCGAAGGCGTCTTCGAAGTCGCGATGCACCACCGCGTCGGCCGCATCGAGGACGGCGAGGACATCGTCTTCGTCGTGGTACTTGCGGGTCATCGGACCGAGGCGTTCCGAACGGTCGAAGACGGGATCAACCGCCTGAAAGACGAGGTCCCGATTTTCAAAAAGGAGACGACGACCGACGAGGAGTTTTGGGTCCACGACAGACCCTGATCTGTTCCCCCGTGGCGAGCCGGTCGGCCGGTTCTCGCGTATCGGCTCGCCCTCCCGAACTAGATCGGATTTTCCACACCGTCCTCGGTGTCGTTCGGGACGTCCGCTCCTCGCGGTTGTGAACGGTGCGTCGCACGGACGTCTGACACCCGTCGCACGACACCGGATCGATCGCCGGCTTCGTCCGAATCACGGTGCGATCGAGGGCGTCGAACGGGGCGTTTCGTATGACGATTGAATCACAAATATTATCTCCGAAAGGAAGTTTCTGATAACTGTATAAAATTTCTACGCGCTAATTAAAACGTTCCACAAAATCGATTTACGTGGTTTCGACCCCCCGATCGACTGAATCGGCTCGAAGTCCGTTCAACGGTCTGTCCTTTATATAGTCCCCCGGCAGTAAGCAGGTGTTGAGGATCGACAATGAGCGCAACAGCACAACCCTCCACCGACGACAACCCGAAACAGGAACGTCTCAAACAGTACCTGCTCGATCGAGCGCAGGACGGCGAGATGTACTTCAAAGGGAAGTTCATCGCGGACGACGTCGGCCTCTCGCCGAAGGAAATCGGCGCGCTGATGGTCAAACTCCGAGACTCTGCAACCGATCTCACGGTCGAAAAGTGGTCGTACACGGGTGCGACGACCTGGCGAGTCGAACCCGCGTAGGTCTTCGGACTGTCCGATCGAATCCGTATCGGTTCAAACCCCGTTCGATCGAATCCGTATCGGTCCCCGAACTACCCGTCGACGTTTCGTTCGCTGGCTGTCCCCCAATTTTTCGTTCGACCGACGCCGACGACTGCTGTCGATTTCCTGCACCACAGTTTATACGTGTTCGTCACGTAGCGCGATCGATGCCCTCCGACGACGACGGTGGATCGACGCCGGGCGAACCGGTACCGCGGCCCGACGAGTTGGAGTCGTGGTACCACCTCACGGGCGTCCGCGTCGACGGCGAGCGGGTCGTCTACTACGGCGAGCCGTTGGTCCCCCGGAAGCGACTCCTCGAGGAGCTTTGGGAGCCGTTCCACCGTCGCGGCTACGAGCTGTCGTTCGCGCGGGCGGCGACCGGTCCGGTGCTCGTCGCCGAACCGATCGAGTCGGGCGGTCCCGACGGGGTGCCCTGGACGAACGTGATCCTGTTCGTCACGACGCTCGTGTCCACCCTCGTGGTCGGTGCGTACGGCTGGTACTACGTTCCCTTCGAGACGATCGTTTCGAACCCGTTTTCGGTGCTGCAAGCGTGGCCGTTCACCGCCGCCGTTTTGGGGGTCCTGTTGGTGCACGAACTCGGCCACTACGCGATGGGTCGGTATCACGGCGTCAACGTCTCGTTACCGTACGTGATCCCGTTCGTCTTCCCGTTCGGGACGCTCGGTGCGATCATCAAAATGCGCGGGCAGATGCCGAGTCGGAAGGCGCTTTTCGACATCGGCGTCGCCGGACCGATCGCCGGGCTCGCCGCGACGGTCGTCGTCACCGCGATCGGGCTCTCGCTCGGCCCCGTCGAAATCCCCCCCGAAATCGTCTCACAGGCCGAAACCGGCCAGGCGATCACGTTCAACAACCCGCCGCTTTTAGACATCATCGCGTGGGCGATCGGCGAACAGGCGACCTACAGCGACCCCGGGTTGAACCCGCATCCGGTGATCATCGGCGGCTGGGTCGGGATGTTCTTCACGCTATTGAACCTGCTCCCGGTCGGCCAGCTCGACGGCGGTCACATGGTCAGGGCGATGGTCGGCGAACGGCAGGAGACGATCGCCGCGCTCGTCCCCGGTGCGCTGTTTGGGATCGCCGCGTACCTCTATTACGTTCGCGACCTCGGGCTCAACGATTCGGTGGGTCTGTGGGCCTTCTGGGGCGTCTTCGCGCTTTTCATCGCGTTCAACGGCCCGGCGAACCCGATCGACGAATCGTCGATCGGCCTGCCCAGACTCCTCGTCGGCCTGTTCACCTTCGGCCTGGGGATGCTCTGTTTCATGCTCGTGCCGATCCAGGTGTCGGGAGTGTAACCGAGCACCCGTCCGCACCCTGCGGCCGGAATCCACACGGACATCCGATCGTCAGTGTCGTCGCACCCCATCGAGTACGGCACCGACAGCGCACTTGGTGCGGATTTGCACCGACATATTGCCCACTTTGTCACCAACTATTATGGCCTCACGCGTCCCATATCCCGACTATCGGGGACACATGTCGCAACAGATACGCGTGTTACACGTCGACGACGAGCCGGATCTCGCGGCGTTGACGGCGACGTTCCTCGAGCGAACGGACGATCGGCTCCGCGTCGAAACGGCGTCCAGCGGTCGGGAGGGGCTCGAACGCCTCGCTGAGACCGACTCCGAGTTCGACTGTGTCGTCTCGGATCACGACATGCCGGGAATGGGTGGCGTGGCGTTCCTCGAGGCCGTTCGTCGATCTCACGGCGCGCTTCCGTTCATCCTCTACACGGGCAAAGGCTCCGAAGAGGTCGCAAGCGAGGCGATCGCAAGCGGCGTCACCGATTACCTCCAGAAAGGGGCCGGGGCCGAACAGTACGAACTGCTCGCAAACAGGATCGCCAACGCCGTCGAACAGCATCGGGCGACGAAACGGGCGAGGAATCTCGATCGGATCCGTCGCGTTCTCAGGGACGTCAATCAGGCCCTGGTGCGAGCGGAAACGCGTGCGGAGATCGAAACCCGCACCTGCCAGATCATTAGCGACGCCGACCCGTATCGGTTCGCCTGGATCGGCGAGCACGACGCCGACGCGCGGCGGGTCGAACCGCGGGCAGTCGCGGGCGTCGAGGCGGGCTATCTCGACTCGATCGAGATCACGACCGACGACGCGCCGACGGGTCGCGGTCCGACCGGTCGAGCGATCAGAGACCGCGAGATGGCGATCATGCAGGACATCCCGAACGACCCCGAGTACGAACCGTGGCGGGAGGCGGCGATCGAACGGGGATACCGATCGAGCGCGGCGATCCCGATCGTCTACGAGGACGCGTTGTACGGCGTGTTGAACGTGTACGCCGATCGGACCTTCGCATTCGACGACCGCGAGCGCGAGCTGTTGTGCGAACTCGCAGGCGACATCGCCCACGCCATCTACCGAACGATCGTCCGGACCCGCCAGAAGCACTCCGAACGGCTCATCGAAGCGCTTCCGCTCGGCGTCTACCGCTCGAGCGCCGACGCCGACGGGCGCGTGGTGGAAGCGAACCCGGCCCTCGCGGACATCTTCGGCGCGGACGATCCGGACGACCTGCTCGGTCGACGCGTCGAAACGCTGTACGTGGACCCCACTGACCGCGAACGGCTACTCGAGCGGCTCGAATCTGAGGGGGTCGTTCGAGACGTGACCGTCCAACAGGAGACGCTCGAGGGCGATCGAATCTGGGTGTCGATCACAGCGATCCGGTTCAACGAGGACGACGACGCCTACGTCGGCGGCGTCATTCAGGACGTGACCGATCGGAAGACCCGCGAACGGGAACTCACGCGGAGTCGCGCGCGACTGTGGGCCCTGTTCGAAAACTCTCCCGACTCGATCGCAGTCCACGATTCGGACGGAAATATCGAGGACGTCAACCAGCGGACCGTCGAGAATCTCGGCTACTCCCGAGAGGAGCTGCGTTCGATGTCGATCGAGGACATCGAGGTCGGACACGCTCCCGAGGAGCTTCGAACGGCCTGGCGGGAGATGGAGACCGACGAACGGCTCCAGCTGGAGGGCGAACACCGACGACGCGACGGGTCGACGTTCCCCGTCGAGGTCTGGGTGAACAAAACCAACATCGAGGGGGAAGAACGGTTCATCGGGCTGAGCCGCGACATCACCGAGCGAAAATCCCACGAGCGCGAACTCGAGCGACAGAACGAACGGTTATCGGAGTTCACTGCGGTCGTCAGCCACGACCTCCGAAACCCCCTCAACGTGGCCGAAGGATGGCTCGACGTGGCCCAATCGGAGTGTGAGTGCGAGCACCTCGACACGGTGGCGAACGCGCTCGAGCGGAGCCACACGTTGGTCGACGACCTCCTCACGCTGACGCGGGAGGGCGACAGATCGATCGAGTACGAACCGGTCGACCTCGAGACGGTCTTCGAGGGGTGCTGGCAGCACGTCCCGACGTCTGCGGCGACGCTCGTCGCTGCAACGGAGCGATCGATTCTCGCAGATCGAAGCGCCCTGGAGCGACTGTTCGAAAACCTCCTTCGAAACGCCCTCGAACACGGCCGGGCGAACGGCGAAGGTGCCACCGATGTCACTGCGACTGCCGACGATCACGACGCGTCCGCTCCGACGGAGGTGACCGTGACGGTTGGCGATCTCGCGGACGGCTTTTACGTCGAGGACGACGGCCGGGGCATCCCCGCGGATCGACGGGACCGGGTGTTCGAGAGCGGCTATTCGACCGCCGACGACGGGACTGGTCTCGGGCTCGCCATCGTTTCGACGATTGTTGACGCACACGGCTGGGCGATCGACGTGACAGCGAGCGACGACGGCGGCGCGAGGTTCGAGATCACCGGCGTCGAACGGCCCTGACGGGCAGTGGCTCGTTGCTGTCCGACGCGTCGGACGGGATCCAGTTGGTGCGATCGGCCGACCACTCACTCGTGCGTGTACCCGACGTCAGCCATCGGCTGGCCGTCGACCGTGACTCCAGCCTCCGGATCGGTCACGCGACCGATCATCTCGATCGGCGTTGGCGAGGCGGCCCGGACGTCGTCGATCGCGTCCTCGGGGACCGTACAGACCAGCTCGAAGTCTTCGCCGATCGTGGTCGCCGCCGCCCACGCGTCGTCGTCGTCAGCCGCGGTCGCGTACACGCGGTCGTCGATCGGGACGGCCTCGCGACGGATTTCGAACCCGCAATCGCTTGCGTCCGCCAGCTGATGGAGCGAACGGGCCAGCCCGTCGCTCGAGTCCATCATCGCCGTCGCCCGCCCCGAGAGCGCCCGTCCGGCAGCCACCCGCGGTTCGAATCTGAACAGTTCGTTCGCGAGTTCGACCCGCCCCCGATCGAAGTACGCGAGGGCGGCGGCCGTTCGGCCGAAGGTACCGGTTACGCAGACGCGATCGCCGGGCCGTGCGCCCGATCGCAACACCGCCTCCCGGCCGTCGAGGTCGCCGATAACCGTCGAGACCACGGTGAACTCCGGGTGGTGATCGAGGTCGCCACCGACGTACGACCCGCCGACGAGCTCGGCGACGTCGCGTGCGCCGCGAACGAACGCCAGAAGCTCCGCCTCGTCGAACTCGGGAGCCGCGTAGACGGCGACGGCGGCCCGCGCGTCGGCTCCCATCGCGGCGACGTCAGAAAGCGACGCGCCGACGGTCCGCCAGCCGGCGGTGTAGCGGGTGGTCCCGGGCGGGAAATCCGTCGACTCGTGCAGCATGTCCGTCGTGATCACGATCGAATCGACGACCGCGGCGTCGTCGCCGGCGTGGGCGAGTTCGGCGTCGAGCAGTCCGAGCGCGGTTCGTTCGTCCATCGAAAGGTCTGTCCGGACGTTCGATCGATCGGGCCAAAAGCGGTCCGATTCGCCCGCCTGCGTTCGGGCGGTTCGATCTCCTGCGTTCGGTCAATTCGCTCGCCTCCTCGAGCCGCACACGCCCACGCCAGTTCGGGAGCGGCACTCGCTCACTCGAGCCGAACAGGTTGCGCTTCGTCGTCGCCGATCGATCGAATCTGTCGTCGCCGATCGTCCGACGCTCGCACCGACCGATCGTCGCCCGCACCGTCTCGGTCGCGTGAACGGCCCGCACACGCGCCGTAGCACGATTACGATGGGTTTAAACGACCGAAGACAGAACCAGTCTCTATGGTAACCATCTACGACGTCCCGGCCGACGAGCTCATCTCCGAGCTCGCCGATCGGCTCGCCGAGCGGCTCGAAACGCCCGAGTGGGCGAACTACACGAAGTCCGGTTCCGATCGGGAACTCCCGCCGAAACAGGAGGACTTCTGGGAGACGCGCGCGGCCTCGGTACTCCGAAAGGTCGCGATGAACGAACCGATCGGCATCGAACGGCTCGCGACCGAATACGGCGGCTCGACGAAGGGATCGAACCGCTACACCGTCGCACCGCCGAGCCACACGGGCGGATCGAAGAAGATCATCCGGACGGTCCTCGCGCAGTTGGAAGCGGAAGGCTTCGTCCGCACTGCGAAAGGTGAAGGCCGACACGTGACCGACGAGGGACGGGCGTTCCTCGACGAGGCGGCGGCGGACGTCTTCGAGTCCCTCGATCGGCCCGAACTGCAGCGGTACGCCTGATCTGGTCGCGCTCCGAAATCGTTTTCCTGCCGGCAACGGAATACCACTGTATGAGTGGACGCCCCGACGACGAACGTCTCGAAGAGCTTCGCGAAGAGCGCCTGAAAGAGCTCCAGGAACGGGCACAGGGCGACAGCGACGACGCCGCCCAGGAGGCGGCACAACAACAGGCGGAGGCACAGCGGGACGCGCTGCTCCGACAGTATCTCACCGACGGCGCCCGTCAGCGGCTCAACGCAGTTCAGATGTCGAAACCCGACTTCGCCCAGCAGGTCGAACAACAGGTCGTCGCGTTGGCCCAAAGCGGGCGACTGCAAGATCGGATCGACGAGGACCAGATGAAGGCGCTTTTAAAGGAACTGCAGCCCGAATCGAAGAAGTTCGACATTCGCCGTCGGTAAATGGAACTCGCACTGCTGTACAGTGGCGGCAAGGACTCGTCGCTCGCGGCCGCACTCCTCGATAGCTTCTACGATGTCACGCTCGTGACGGCACACTTCGACGTCACCGACGATTGGAAACACGCAAGCGCCGCCGCCGAGGAACTGGGGTATCCGTTCGAGACCGTCCACATGGATCGAGCGGTCGCCGAACGCGCAGCCGAGCGGATGTACGAGGACGGCTTTCCCCGCAACGGTATCCAGCGGATCCACAACCACGCCCTCGAAACGGTCGCCGAGCTGGACGTCGACGCGATCGCAGACGGCACGCGGCGTGACGATCGCGTGCCGACCGTTTCGCGCGCACAGGCACAGAGCCTCGAAGACCGCCACGGCGTCGACTACATCGCCCCGCTGTCGGGGTTCGGACGAAACGCGGTCGATCGGCTGGTCGCCGCGACGTTCGAGGTCGAATCCGGACCGAGCGAGACGATCCAGAAAGCCGACTACGAGGGAGAGATTCGAGCGATCATCGAATCGGAGTACGGCCCCGAAGCGGTCGAGGCCGTCTTTCCCGACCACGAACAGACGTACGTCCGCGGTCGCGTCGACTGATCGGCGGGGGGATCGATCGCTGTCGGCGGATTCGTTCGCGTTCGGCTGCCGCCCGCGAACGACAGCTTTCAAGCCGTCGCTCGATCAACAGTGGGTATGTACGATCGACTCAAGGGGTTCCGAGATTTCTACCCCGACGAGATGGGCCCCCGACGGGCGGTCATCGACACCGTCGAGACGGCCGCGAGACGCTACGGCTTTCGCGAAGTCGGGACGCCCGCGATGGAACGGACGCAGCTGTACGTCGACAAATCCGGCGAGGAGATCGTCGAGGAACTGTACAGCTTCACGGACAAAGGCGGGCGTGACGTGGCGCTGACGCCGGAGTTGACTCCGACGGTCGCCCGGATGGTCGTCGCCAAACAGCAGGCGCTGTCGAAGCCGATCAAGTGGTTTTCGACGCGGCCGTTCTGGCGGTACGAACAGGTCCAGCAGGGCCGATTTCGGGAGTTCTATCAGACGAACGTCGACATCTTCGGGTCGAGCGAACCGGAGGCGGACGCGGAGGTCCTCGCGTTCGCGGCTGATGCGCTCTGCGACCTCGGCCTGACGGCCGAGGACTTCGAGTTCCGCGTCTCCCACCGGGACATCCTTGGTGGGTTGTTGGAGGCGTTCGACGCCGACGTGGATGTCCCGGCGGCGATCCGAGCGGTCGACAAGAGCGCGAAGATCGAGCGAACCGAATACCACGGCCTGCTCGTCGAGGCGGGGCTCGGTCGCCGTCAAGCAGAGCGATTCGACGAGTTGCTTTCCACCGACGACCTCGAAGCGCTCGTCTCGTTCGCCGGGACCGATCGGGTCGAGTCGGCGGTCCGGAACCTCCAGTCGGTGCTCGATGTGGCGGCGGACTTCGGCGTTCGACACTACTGCACGGTGTCGCTGGAAACCGCGCGCGGGCTGGATTACTACACCGGCGTCGTCTTCGAGTGTTTCGACTCGACCGGCGAGATCGGTCGATCGGTCTTCGGCGGCGGCCGCTACGACGACCTCATCGAGTCGTTCGGTGGCCAGCCGACGCCCGCTGTCGGCGTCGCCCCCGGCCACGCGCCCCTTGGGCTGTTGCTCCAACGGGCCGGCGTGTGGCCAGACGGCGAGGAGACGACCGACTACTACGTGCTCACGGTCGGGGACACGCGATCGGTCGCCGCCGAAATCGCCCGCGAGCTTCGCGATCGGGGCCACGTCGTGGAGACGGACCTCTCGGATCGAAGCTTCGGCGCACAGATGAGCTACGCGGACTCGATCGGCGCTGAGACGCTCGTGATCGTCGGCGAGCGCGACCTCGAAGCCGGCAACGTCACCGTCAAAGACATGGATTCGGGCGAGCAGACGGCGGTCCCCCTCGAGGAGTTCCCCGGCGACCTGGATCGGCCGACGTACGACGATTGGGCCTGAGGCGGGACGGCACGCTCCGACACCCGATCGGCGCGTACGCTTTTTACGAGTGGTTCCGAATCCCAGGGTATGCGCGCCGCAGTGCTCGAAACCCACGGCGAACCCCTCGTAGTGACGGACGTCGAAGAGCCACAGCTCACGCCCGACGCGGCGATCGTCGAGGTCGACGCCTGCGGCGTCTGTCGGAGCGACTGGCACGGTTGGCAGGGTGACTGGGGGTGGCTCGGACTCGAAACGTACCCCGGTCAGATCCTCGGTCACGAGCCGGCCGGCACCGTCGTCGAGGTGGGCGAGGACGTACAGTCGATCGGCGAGGGCGACCACGTCGCGATCCCGTTCAACCTCGGGGACGGGACGTGCTCGCAGTGTCGACGCGGGCACTCGAACACCTGCGAGAACCTCGTTCCGCTCGGGTTCACCCCGATCGCCCAGGGGGCGTTCGCCGAGTACGTCGCGGTCCCGTACGCCGATCACAACGTCGTCCAGCTGCCCGAGGGCGTCTCGTCGACGGAGATGGCCGGGCTGGGCTGTCGATTCATGACCGCGTTTCACGCGCTCGCCCACCGGGCGACGGTCGGCGCGGGCGATTGGCTCGCCGTCCACGGCTGTGGGGGCGTCGGTCTCTCGGCGGTCCACATCGCGGAGGCGCTCGGCGCGAACGTTATCGCCGTCGATCTCGACGACGAGACGCTCGAACTCGCCGATCGACTTGGTGCCACAGAGACGGTGAACGCGACAGCCGTCGAAGACGTCCCCGCGGAGGTTCGAGCCATCACCGACGGCGGCGCTGCGGTGTCCGTCGACGCGCTCGGGATCGAAGCGACCTGTCGGAACTCGGTTCTCAGTCTCGGGACACGCGGCCAACACGTCCAGATCGGCCTCACGACGGACGCCGAACGTGGCGAGGTGTCGCTGCCGACCGATCGGATGGTGATGAACGAAATCGAGTTCGTCGGCTCGCTCGGCATGGCACCGACGCGCTACGATGAACTCTTCCGGATGGTCGAAACCGGGGCACTCGATCCGGGTGCAGTCGTCTCCGAGACGATCTCGCTTTCTGACGTCCCCGAAACGCTCGCGTCGATGACCGACTTCGAGACGGTCGGCATTCCGGTGATCGATTCGTTCTGAGCGGGCGTCCGTTCGCCCCGGCGGAGCCATCTCCGTCAGACGGCGATCGCCGCCAAGCCGCCCGAGAGGTGGAGCACCCACAGCACGAGGACACCAGTGTGGTACGGTTCTGCCGGCTGCGTGGGCGGGTTTCTGAACAACGCGTCGACGACGAGCGGCGCGGCGAGGATCGCACCGCCCAACAGAGCCGTCTCGGTTGGGATCGCAGTCAGCAAAGCGACGACCCAGCCGCCGCCGAGGCTTACGGCGATCCCAAGGAGGATTCGATCGTAGTAGTCCAACATCGGATCACACCGAATGGGAGTAGGCCGCCGGGACGGAAAGGTCGTTTGTAGGGTTTTCAGGAGGAAGTGCGACGACGTCGCCGCCAAACGGTTAAGCCGTTGCTTGCCGCCGGTAGCGTATGGACTCGAAGGATGCGGGGGTTCGCCCGCTGGAGGGGATAACGATCGTCGAACTCGGACAGGTCGTCGCCGGCCCGTTCGCGACGATGCTGTTGGGGGATTTCGGCGCGGACGTGATCAAGATCGAACGCCCCGGGACCGGTGATCTGGCCCGAACCGTCACGCCAGCGCCCGAGTATTTCGACACCGCAAACCGAAACAAACGGAGCGTCACGCTCGATTTAAAGCGCGAGGCTGGACGCGAGGCCGCTCGACGGTTGCTCGCGGACGCAGACGCCTTCTTGCACAACGCAAAACCCGGTCGGATCGAGACGTTCGGATTGGATTACGAGACGGTTCGAGAACTGAACCCGTCGATCGTCTACTGTGACGTCACCGGGTTCGGCGAGGGAAGTCCCTATCAGGACGTTCCCGCGTGGGACATGCTGATCCAGGCGATGAGCGGCATCATGAGCCTCACCGGTCGGGAGGGCGAACCGCCGACGTGGTCGGGGATGGCAAGCGGGGACCTGGCGGCGTCGATGTACGCGACGATCGCGATCCTCGTCGGCCTGTACGCCCGCGAAACCGGGGCGATCGAGGGCGAGTTCGTCGAGGTGCCGATGCTCGACGCGGCGATCACGTGGCTCACCCCGCGTGCGGGCTACACCTTCCACCACGGCACGGCCCGCCCCAGGAGCGAGCGTCACACGGGGCTCGCGCCGTTCGGCCAGTTCGAGTGTGCGGACGGTCGAATCGTCGTCGCCGCCGGCACCGACCCGCTGTGGCGGTC
The DNA here is from genome assembly GCA_051747145.1 of Halobacteriota archaeon. Lineage (GTDB taxonomy): Archaea > Halobacteriota > Halobacteria > Halobacteriales > Haloferacaceae > JBNJFV01. The sequence goes on along the minus strand of JBNJFV010000024.1, from coordinate 5,745 downwards.
GCTGTGTGCGGCGATCGATCGCGAGGACCTCCTCGAGGACGATCGGTTCGAGTCGGTCGCCGATCGGCTCGAAAATCGCCCGGCGCTGATCGAGGAACTCGACGGGACGCTCGAGGCGGACACCCGAGACGCGTGGCTCGATCGGCTCCACGCCGAGGAAGTGCCCGCTGCGCCGATCTACGACACGCTCGAGGTCTGGGCGGACGAACACGTCCGTCGGCGGGCGCTCCGACGCGAACTTCCGAGAGAAAGCGGTGACGCGACCGTCATCGACAACCCGCTGCGATTCGATCGGATCGCCTCGGCTGCGCGAACGGCCCCGCCGGACCTCGGCGCTGACACCGAAGCCGTTCTCCGCGATCGCGGCTTCGACGACGAGACGCTTCGCATCCTTCGCGAAGAGGGCGTCATATAGCGGAAAAATCTGCGGCAAACGCCCCGAGTCAGGGTTTGTCGGTTTCGTTCATCCACTCGATCGCCGCGCCGATTCCCTCCTCCTCTCGGATCTCGAAGAACGTCTTGCCGTATTCGGTCTGGTGGGATAACGTCGCCATGTAGCCGCTGTTTCTGACCGTCGGTCGGTACCCCTGCATTTCCACGACGTCGTTCAGCATGTGTTTCGTGATCTGCAGCGTCGCCCGCGGCGTCTTTTTCATCGCCTCGACTTCGGCGAACGCCGCGTCCATGAGTTCGTCGTCCGGGACCGTCCGATTCACCATGCCGATCCGTTCGGCTTCGGCGGCGTCGATCGTCTTGCCGGTGTACATCAGCTCCCGGGCGTGTTTGATCCCCATGACGAACGGGTAGACGAGCGACAGCGACAGTCCGCCCATCCGGATGCCGGGGTAGCCGAACGTGGCCGATTCGCCGGCGATCGTGAGATCGCAGGTGAGAGCGAGGTCCGATCCCCCCGCGAGTGCGTGGCCGTTGACCGCCGCGATGACCGGGATCGGCAGGTCGTGAATCGTCTCGAAGAGCGGGAGGACGTGGCGCTGGCGCTCCAGGCCGTCCTCGACCGATGGGATCGTCCCCGAATCCGGCGTGCCGCCGGACTCGGTCAGGTCGTACCCAGAGGAGAACGCGTCGCCGGTGCCGGTCACCACGACCGCTCGGACCTCGTCGTCGACCGCCTGCTCCATCGCGTCCGTGAGTTCGGCCGCCAACTGCTCGCTCAACGCGTTTAGCTTGCCGGGGCGATCGAGGTGAACCAGGGCCGCGCCGTCTGTGACCTCGTAGGTGATCTGTGTCGGATCGGACATCGTCAGCTACTCGGCGGCCGATCGAGTTATACCTGTCACGTTGTGACGGGTACACAGTTATCACGAACGGTCTCGTCAGTGCGTGCGAGAGTACTGTGACAACGTTCGGCTATCTGCTACCGACTCGAGGAATCGTCTTTTCCAGTACGTCCACGACGGAACTGACCGCCCGTGCCAGCGCCGACGTCGTCGGCCTCGCCCAGCGGGCAGAAGCGCTCGGCTACGACTCGGCGTGGGTGGGAGACAGCGTCCTGGCAAAGCCGCGATTCGAACCGATCGTCACGCTCAGCGCCGTGGCGGCGGCGACCGACGCGATCGGGCTGGGAACGGCAGTGTATCTGCCGGTGCTTCGACATCCGGTACACGTCGCCCACGCGACGGCGACGCTCGATCAACTGAGCGGCGGTCGCCTCTCGTTGGGGGTCGGCGTCGGCGTCAGACCACCCGAACGCGAGGAAATGCGGCAGCTCGGGGTCGACTACGAGCGCCGCGGTGTGATGCTCAACGAGACGCTCTCGGTCGTCTCGCGCCTTTGGACGGGCGAGGCGATCGACCACGACGGTGATCACTACGACCTCGAGAACGCCGCGATCGGCTTCGAACCGGCGAGAACTCCCCCGATCTACGTCGCCTCGGCCGCCTTCGACCCGAGTAAGGGGTTCCCGCGAACGATACGACGTCGCCTCACCGAACACGCCGACGGGTGGCTTCCGATCGCGATGGCCCCCGAAGCGTACGCTGCCGGTCTTCGACACATTCGCGAACTGCTCTCGGACGCCGGTCGATCGCCCGACGCGATAATGCCGGGATATTACCTCGACGTCGTCCTCGCCGATTCGGAATCGACAGCCATCGACGAGGCCCGCGAGTTTTACCACAACTACTACGGCGAGCAGGTGACCTACCAGTCGGACCGATCGCTCTCGGACGCTGAAATACGCAAACGGGGGGCGTTCGGCACGGTCGACGCGGTCGAAGCAGCGATCGCCGAGTACGTCGAGGCGGGCGTCGAACGGTTCGTCGTCAGGTTCCCCACAGCCGATCAGCGCCGACAGCTGCGGGCGTTCTCGTCGGTCGTCGACGCGGTTCGCTGATCGGCTCCGAATGCGGTCGCGATCGGCTCCGAATGCGGTCGCGATCGGC
>JBNJFV010000024.1:0-3243 GCA_051747145.1 Halobacteriota archaeon | reverse complement strand
AGCGCCGACAGCTGCGGGCGTTCTCGTCGGTCGTCGACGCGGTTCGCTGATCGGCTCCGAATGCGGTCGCGATCGGCTCCGAATGCGGTCGCGATCGGCGATTGGAACCTACCGGTTTATCACGCAGGGCTCCGCTCGTCAACGTACCCACCATGTCCAAGGAGCCGTACGATCGAGAGCGAATCGCGAAAATCGACGACCCGGGCGCGTTCCGATACTGTTCGGGCGAGGAACTCCGCACGTACCTCTCGGCGAGCCCCGACTGGCGAGTCGCAGACTTCGGCAGCGGCACGGGGCGGTTCACCAGCGAACTGGCCCCGATCGCCGAGACCGTCTATGCAATCGACGTCCGCCCCGGAATGCACGCCGTATATCGAGAGAAGGGGATGCCCTCGAACGTCACGGCGGTCACGTCGGACTTTCGATCGCTTCCGTTCCCGGACGACCACCTCGACGGCGCGGTGTCGATGCGAAGCTACCATCACGGCTTCCAACCGGCGCTCGAGGAGGTCGCACGCGTCATCCGTCCGGGCGGTCGGCTGGTGATCGTCGACTGGTCGGCGACTGGCGCGGGCGACCGGGATGCCCACGACGAGGAGGAGTACCTCGATCTTTCGACCGTCCAGTCACACCTCCTCGATGCTGGCTTTTCGATCGCGACCGCGATTGAACGCCGGGAGACGTTCGTGGTTGTCGGATCGAACAGGTAGCGGTGCCGCCAGCCGATCGGGGTACGGTATAATATTTGCTATACTATGCCTCGCGGATCGATGTGGCGTACGTTCGTAATTCGGGTACTAGGTAGAGATGTGGCGATATGTCGCATCTCCCCGATCCGCGTAGATCGATTCGGTTGTGCTCTGAGAACACACGTCCGGAGAACGTCTTTACGCGTCGACTAGCTACGCCGTAGTAGCGGGAGGTCCGCTCCCGTATTCCCCCGATGGATCGACCGCCGACTTCACATTCTTGAGGCACCCCGTTCGAAGTCGGCACTGGGCTGTTCGCGGTTGTCGGTATCGGTCTTTTCGCGTTCGGTGAACGCCCGTATCGCCCGATTTCGACACCTTCAGGCGGACATCGTTTACGATCTGGCCACCCGTTTTCGGTCGGACCCCCCATCGATGGTAGAACCCAGCGTTTACACCATTGAATCTCCAACGGCTGGTATGGCCACGTTCGAGATTCCGATTTCCGATCGGATCGACAGCGAGATCGACCGCCTCGTCGACGCAGGCGAGTTCATCAACCGCGAACAGGCGATCGAAGAACTCCTCACCATGGGCGTGTCGACGTACACTACGTCTGCGAGCACCGACGACGAAGTCGGCGACGAACTGTTCTCGCAGGTGACTGACGACCAACAAGACCCCGCAAGCCGAACCGACATCGGCGACGACTACTCCTTCTAGCCGGCGTCGAAAGGGGGCTCGGCCCGGCAGGGAAACGCGAGCTTACCGGTCGACGACACCGCCGTACGCCCGTACACCGATCGGTTCGTACGGCGCTGGCGTCGTCGGATCTCCGTACGATCGTGATTTCGTGACTGTAGTTCCCACGTGACAAACGTGAGTGTAACGAAACCGTCGTCGATCGACCGATGGGTATGGCCGGCCGCACCGGTACCGATTCGGATCGACCGTTCGACGAGTGGGTCCTCACGGCGACAGCGAGCGCCGATCAGTTGCGGGGCCCCCTCGCGTTCTTCGGGGGGACCGCGTACGCGCTTTCGGTCCTCGCGATCGGCGCTCTCACCGGATCGTTCGACGTGAACGTCGGCGCGACGACGGCTGCCGATGGCGTGTTCGGCGCACTCGGCCTCATCGCCGCGTGGGCCCCGATCGTCTCGCTTGGGGTCGCAAGCGGCGGGTCGATCTACGCGTTCGGACGTTACGGGCTGGCCGCTCCGGCGACGGCGCTCCTCGTCGGCACGCCGATCGGATTCAGCATGCAAACGAGCCCCGAAGTAAACCTCGGCGTGACGCTCGCCGCACCCGTGCTACTCCTCGCCGTCGCGTTCGCAGAGTGGTACGTTCGAGTCGGACGCGCCCGACCGGCACGCGATCCACTCACGGTGGGAACGCTGTGTAGCGTCGTATACACCGGCTTTTTCACGGTGTTCACCCTCGGGCCGACGGCGATCGACCCCACGCCGTGGCTCTTTCAGCCCTCGCCGACGGCGATCGCACTGGCGGTGTGGTTCGTCTTCGGGTTACACCTCGCCGTGATCGCAATTCCGATCGCACTGGCGCTGTCTCGACGGCTTCTCGTCCCGGGACTGTTGGGGCTGTGTGCCGTGCTCGTCGACCTTCGGTTCGTCCAACCGCTCGTGGGGTCCGGCGATTTCGCCGTGTTGTTGTACGTCCTCCTCGGTCCGATCGTCGCGGGCGTCGTCCTCGCCTCCGGCCTGCTCGAACGTCGGATTCGGCCGATCGATAGCCGCGGCGTCTGAGGCGGACACCGGTGGTTGCGGTGCTTCGGAGGACATCGCGCAGCGATCGGGCGGGATCCCGTCGTCGGATCGGGGGCACGCTTTTGACGTCGTCCGTAGTACTCAGTACCATGCTATTCATTGTCGTGGGATTTGGTCGCGTCGGTGCCCGCACCGCGCGGGTGCTTCACGAGGAGGGACACGACGTCGTCGTCGTCGAGAACGACCACGCGAAGGCCGAACGTGCGCTCGAGCGGGGGCTCACCGTCGTGGAAGGCGACGGGTCGGACGAGTCCGTATTGGTCGAAGCCGGCCTCGAGTCGGCGGCAGCCGTCGGAGCGATCACAGGCGACATCGAGACGAACCGCTCGATCTGTGCGATCGCTCGCGAGTACGGCGTCCGCACCGTATTGCGAATCAGCGAGGACGTCAGCCGCGACATGTACGAACGGTACGCCGCCGTCGCAGACGAAGTCATCTACCCCGAACGGCTGGGGGCGGCCGGGGCGAAAACGGCGCTGCTGGGCGGGAGCCTCAACACGATCGGCGAACTGTCCGAGGAACTGCAGCTGACGGTCGTGACGATTCCGGAGGGGGCACCGGTGATCGGACACCGCATCACCGATCTCGATCTCCCCGAGAGATCCCGGCTGTACGCACACGGTCGGCGGCGAGAGCCTCTGGAGGTTCCCCTGCCCGGAACGTCGATCCAACCGGACGATCGCGTCGCGCTGTTGATCGAGCGTGACGCCGTCGACGACGTCGAGCGGGCGTTGCTCGGCACTGCCTGACTCGAACGCGCCCGCGGTCGA
>JBNJFV010000023.1:21020-22825 GCA_051747145.1 Halobacteriota archaeon | reverse complement strand
CCTAAGTGTACCGTGATCGATCGACCGACCGATCGATCGACGGTGTGGTGGTCGAGAGAATTAGCGATCGTCTCGCGCCGATCGCCCCCGGGATTCAGGTTCGACCGACTACAGGGTTTCCGCGAGCCGCGTCGCGATCCTGTGTGCGCCTTCTGCGGCGGCCAAGTCGGGTCGATCGGCGGTCACGACCGTGACGTCCCGCGCGAGTTCCTCGGAGAGCCGCTCCTCGAAGACGTCGGCGATGCCGGGGATGCAGGCCATACCGCCGGTGAGTGCGATCGGCTTGCCAAGTGCGAGTTGGTAGGGCTTCATGTGGGTGTTCGCAAGTTCCGAGAGGAAGTTGTTGGCGATCTCGTCGACCGCCTCGTCGACGTACTCGTCGACGGGGTCCATCAAGCCGCGATCGACCGTAAACTCGTGGGAGCCCCCACCAGGCTGTTGGATCACGTCTGTGAACGGCTCGAAATCGACGAACGAGGCGTGTTCTTCTTTGTACTCCCGGGCGGTCGTCAGATCGATGTTCACCCGCCCTTGCGTCTCCTCTTCGACCGCGTTCGCGATGCGACGGTCGACTTCGCTGCCGGTCACGGCCCCGGTCGAAAAGGGCACGAGCTGCTCGCCGTGTCGATACGCGCAGGCTTCGAGGTTCGTCGACCCCATGTTCACCGAGACGAACACCTCGTCGATCGCCTCCAGCGCGTCGCCCATCGCTGGAATCGACCCACACAGCGATTCGGGGAAGCTGCGGATCGACGCCGCGCCGATCGCGCTCCCCTCGATGACGTCGCTGAGGTTTTCGAGACCGGCCTCGTTGTCGATCGTCGGGATGGCGTAGACGACGACGCTCTCTTCGGGAATGTCCTGTGCGCTGATGAGTTCGCCGAAGAACGTCTTCGCCAGCTCCGCGCGCGCGTCGTCCTCCGGCAGCCCCGATCGAAGCATGAACTCCACGGTGTCCGGATACTCCTGAGCCGCCTGTTCGCCGTACAGGACGCGCTGGCTGCCGGTGATCGGATCGTCGTACGTCGCGAGACAGGTCAGCGTCCTGATCGTCTCCGTGTCGCCGTTTCTGTGCAGTTGGATAACTGTGCGGGTACTTCCCAGCTTCACGCCCACTGGAACCGGATCGTCGCCGTCCGTACTGGCACCGTCGAATGCGTCGTCTTCAGTTTCTGACATAGTGGATATCGGATATGTGTACACGGGTCACGCGAGCGACGCCAACGTGGCGATGTACAGCAGGCTCAACCGGTGGTCGCCCACCTCGAATCGGCGGGCGTGGATCGGATTTCGCATCGACTGGACCATCCCGGAGAGTTTGTGTTGGACCGCCGGTGTGATCCATCCGAGCCGTTGATAGTACGCGAGGGCGCTTCGAGCCTCCTCACGCCCGCCGACGAGGGTGAGAAACTCCACCCAGTCGTACAGGAGTCGCTTACCGATGTCGGAGGTCGGAACCGACCGCAGATACGGTCGATCGAGCCCCGTCGTGGCGTTCGCCGCGCGAAGCGAGAGCAACTCGCGGAACTGCCTCGATCGGAGGGATTGTTCTGCGGTAAGACTCGAGGCGTCCGAATCGTCCGCTCGAACTTCCGGCTCTGCAGCCTCCGCCAACGATCGAAGTTCAGTCGCGTCGTACTGTTTCGGATTTACTTCCATTGCCCCTGCCCCGTCGCTGTCGCCGGTTCGCTCGCGGTGCCGCTATCTGGATCTCACTCGACGATCGGATATCAGTATTTTGGTGAGAATCGGCCAGTACGTGGGGTGTATCCGGTACGTACTCCGATCGGCGAGGGGCGTCTCCG
>JBNJFV010000023.1:19198-20920 GCA_051747145.1 Halobacteriota archaeon | reverse complement strand
CGTCTCCGTACTCCGATCGGCGAGGGACTTCTCCGGGCGACGACAATCGACGACGAGCGATCGCTCAGCTGTCGAGTTCGAAGTGAACCCGTTCGTGATCGGAGCCCTGCGTCTGTCGTTTCGTCACGGTGATCGTCCCGATTTCGTCCGTATTGGACACGTGGGTTCCCGCACACGCTGTCCGATCGAACGGTTCGTCGTCGCCGTCTTCGTCACCGTCACCGTCGCCGGCAATCTCGACGATGCGCAGTTCGGTGATCGACGAGGGGAGCAGGTCGATCCGCGTCCGCTCGGGATCGAGCGTCGCCTCGGCTGTCGATCGATCCATCGTGTACCACGTGAGGGCTCGGGCGTCTTCGACGATCGCGTTCAGGTCTGCTTCGATGTCCGCGAGGTCCGCGTCGGTGAACCGATCGTACGCACAGTCTAAGTGCGCGTGATCGGCGTACAGCTGGTTGCCGGTCGTCTCCGCGTCGTACCGCTCGAGCAGGAGTGCCGAAAGCAGGTGCTGGGCCGTGTGATAGCGCATGTGTGCGTAGCGTCGATCCCAGTCCAGTTCCGCGGTGACGACGGTTCCGGGGTCCGGCAGCGACGAGTCACCCTCCAGCGTGTGGTAGATCTCGTCTTTCTTTTGCACGTCGGTCACCGCCCAGGTCGACCCATCGCTGGAAATCGTGCCCGTGTCGTGCGGCTGTCCGCCGCCGGTGGGATAAAAGTGCGTCGCCTCGAGCACGAGCCGGTCGTCGAGCCGTCGATCGACGGTCGCCTCGAACGATCGGACCGTACTGTCGTCGAAATACAGCTGTTCGGTCATACGCTCTCATTCGCTGGAGGCAACTTACGCATTCGGCTTTCGATCGGCGACGCCGCCGGGAGCTGCGGGGAGTGGACGGCATCACCTGTTGGAATGTGAATACGTCACGCGGGTCGTAACGCCTAAGACCCGAACAACCTTTATTTCGGGTAATGAGAACCAAGGATCGACCCTCCGGGAGGTGGAAACGTGGGCGTTGAGATCAAAGAGTCCGCCGTCACCGACGAGGAGTTCGCCGAGATGCAGCGGTTCGTGTACGATTATCTGGCCGCGAGCGTCGAAAACGAGGACGACGGCGGTCGGATGCGGTGGTATCCGTGGCACAGCGCCGAGTATCGGTTCAACCACATCCGAAACGTCACCGAGATCGCCACGAAGATCGCGGCGCGGGAGAACGCAGACGTCGACGTCGTCCGCGTCGCGGCGATCTTCCACGACATCTCGAAGCTCGAGGCCGACCAGGAACGTCACGCCGAGGAAGGCGCGCGCGTTGCGCGGGAGTATCTCACCACCCGTGGGAACTTTCCCGCCTCGTTCGTCGAGGAAGTCACACAGGTGATCGTCGACCACTCTTATCAGGGGCCACTGTCGGACGTGTCGCTCGAAAGCCGCTGTCTGATCGAGGCCGACGTGCTCGATAAGGTCGGTGCGAACGGGACCGCGCTAATGTTGCTGCGGATGGGGTACGAGGCGCGGACGCACATGGACGCTGCGACGATGGTCGATCGCGTCCTCGAACGGGGAAAAGACCACGTCGAGCGGCTCGAGTCCGACACCGCAGAAAGCATCGCCCACCAGCGCATCAAACGCGTCAAGTGGTTCCGCGAATGGCTCGAATCGGAGGTCGTCGGGATGGACATCGAACAGCTGGAAGAGTGACTTCGAGAGCGGACGTCGATCGGTAGTCG
>JBNJFV010000023.1:0-19098 GCA_051747145.1 Halobacteriota archaeon | reverse complement strand
GGACGTCGATCGGTAGTCGTCGTCGAGAGAGCGGACGTCGATCGGCACGCGGAGTGACCGTTCGCGTCAGATCGTATCCAGTACGTCGAGCACGCGCGCTTCGTTCTCCCGACCCGGATCGTGATCGCTTCCGGTCCGATCGCTCTGGAGGTGTTCGGCGACAGTTTCTGCCATCGCCGTCTCGATCGGCGTCGAGTCCCACCCCAGAGAAGCGAGTTTGTTCGTCGCCAGCACGTGGGGGTAGTCACGATAGAGGACGAAGTCCGATCCCTGCAGGCCGCCCGCCGAAAGCTCCCGTTCGCCCGCGTGGACGATCTCGATTTCGGTCTCCATCGCGTCGGCGATCAGTTCGAGCAGCTCCGCCAGGGTCACAAGTCGTCTGTCGCCGACGTTGTACGCCGCTCCGGGGGTGCCCCGTTCGGCGACGATCCGCAACGCGCTCGCGACGTCGCAGACGTACGCGCGGTGCCAGACGTTCTGTCCGTCGCCGGGGACGATCACGCGATCGTAATTGGCGACGCGATCGATCCAGTAATCCACCCGCTCGGTGTAATCGTACGGGCCGTAGACGATGCACGGTCGGACCGCCATGGCGTTCACCCCCGCCGCAGCCGCCTCGAAGACGAGTCGATCGCCCTCGGCCTTCCGGTTGCCGTACGTCTCGCCTGCGTCGTCGACGGCCTGCTCGGGGGTGCACGCGCGGAGTTCGGTGACGCCTTCTCGCTTTGGGATCTCCTCGTTCGCGTACGAGTCGCCAGAGGAGATGTAGACGTACGCGTCCACGTCCGCAAAGACGTCCACGGCGACCTCGACGTCCCGGGGATAGTACGCCACGCAGTCGATCACGACGTCGGGATCCGCCTCGATCGCGGCCGACGCGAGCGCGTCGTCGTCCGTTCTGTCGCCTTCGATGTGGGTGACGCGATCGGGAAACGGGTTTTCGTGGTTGCCCCTGTTGAAGATCGTGACCTCGTAGTCGTGTTCTACAAACTCCGCGACCGTGTGCCGACCGATGAATCTCGTGCCGCCGATCACGAGCGCCCGCTGCGTATCGTTCATGCGTGATCGTGGAGCGACGGAAAGAAAAGTGTGTGAGTCTCGACGGCGAGCGGCTGTCCGTCGATCGTCGTCGTCCCACAGTCGATTCGATCGCCGTCGTCCCACAGTCGATTCGATCGCCATTTTCCGATCGAAGTGCTCCTCGGTTCCACGCGATGAACCGGGACCGGTAGGTTCCTTGTCCTCCGACGCCCAACGGAACGTATGCTCGAACTACACGCGCTCTTCGTGTTGCTTTTGATCGGGACGCAGGCGTTTTTCACCGCGATCGCCGCGAAGAACGTCACGTACGCCGATCGGACGGTTCGGGACCGCTCGGCGTGGCTCGCCGAGACGTTGGGCGTCGACGAGCACGAGGAACTGCTCGAGTACCACCGACTCAAGACGGCGTTCGGTCAGCTCCAGTCGTGGATCGGACTTGCGATCCTCCTTCTCGTGCTCTACAGTGGGCTGTTCACCACTGCAGTCGAGTACCTCGCGGGGACCGGCTTCGGACCGGTCGTCCAGGGGACGGCGTTTTTCGTCGGCGCGACGGTCGCAGCCGGGCTCCTCGCGGTGCCATTCTCGATCGTGCGCACGTTCGGCATCGAGGAGGTCTTCGGGTTCAACAACCAGACCCCGCGACTGTTCGTCCGCGATACGATCGTCAACACGGTCGTGTCGATCGGACTCGTGGCGATCCTCGGAGCCGCCGTCCTGTGGTTCATCGAGGCGGCTCCGACGTGGTGGTGGGTCGCTGGCTGGGCGCTTTTCGTGACGTTCTCGCTCGTGATGCAGATCGTCTACCCGCGCGTAATCGCCCCGATTTTCAACGACTTCGACCCCGTCGCCGAGGGCGACCTCAGAGACGCCGTCGAGGACGTGTTCGATCGGGCCGGCTTCAGCTGTGAACAGATCTATACGATGGACGCGAGCCGTCGCTCCTCGCATTTGAACGCGTACTTCACCGGCTTCGGTCGGACGAAACGCGTGGTGCTTTTCGACACGCTCGTCGATCGGATGGCCCTCCCCGAAATCCAAAGCGTGCTCGCCCACGAACTGGCCCACTGGAAGCGGGCCCACATCTGGAAACAGATCGCAAGCGGTGCCGTCCAGATGGCGATCGTCTTCGCGGTCCTCGGCGTTCTGGTGTCGGCCGAACCGCTGTATGGGATGTTCGGACTGCCGAGCGAGGCGACCTACGCGGGCCTCCTCGTGGGCATCCTGATCGTCAACCCCATCCTGAACCTCACTGCGCCGCTCACCAACCGACTGTCGTTGCGACACGAACGCGAGGCGGACGCTTTCGCGGTCGACGTCATGAACGACGGCCGACCGATGATCGACGCGCTGGCGGCGCTCGCACGCGAGAACCTCGCGAACCCGTTTCCGCATCCACTGTACGCGACGTTTCACTACAGCCATCCGCCGATCCCCGAACGAATTCGGCTGATCGAAGAGCGCTCCGACGTCGAATCGGCCGACCGACCCGACGACGGCGGTGGTGCCGCCGATCAGGGGTCCTCGCCGGCGTGACCACGGCTGCACCGGGCAGTTACGTGCTCGTCTTATCGGTCGAGGTGCCGGTGACGATCGACGTTGGGGCGCTCGGTCCGATCGACTTCGAAGCGGGCGGGTACGCGTACGTCGGACGCGCGTTCGGCCCCGGTGGGTTGGGACGCGTCGATCGTCACCGCGAACTCGCACGCGGCGATCGGGAGACGCGACACTGGCACGTCGATTACCTCCTCGGCGATCGGGCGACGCGTCTCATCGACGTGGTGACGTATCCGAACCGGGACGTCGAGTGTGCGCTCGCAGACGACCTTCCCGGACAGCCGATCGACGACTTCGGGTCGTCTGACTGCGACTGTGGGAGCCATCTCCTGTTCTGTGCGGACCCCGATCGGCTGCGAGCGGCGGCCCAGACGTATTGACTCACGAGCGATCGGCGTCACGGAACCGCTGATCTGCCGGCGGGAGGAATGGCAATTCGTATCGTCCGTGGTCAACTCAGTCGTCGCTCGAAGCGGTCCCCGTCCCGAGGCGGGCGTCGATCGACGTGTCGGCGGCTTCGGGGAGGTCCTCGCGAACGTCCGCGCCGCGGCCCTCCTGGATCACCTGCGCGTACGCGTCCGGGAAGACGCGCACGAAGTTGTCGATCTCGCTCGCCCATTCTGCCAGCAGCGCCGTCGCCTTCTCGCTTCCCGTGTACGTCGCGTGGTTCTCGACGAGCCGCCGCAACATGCGCTCGTCGCGATCGGTCAACTCGGTCGACAACGAGACCATGCCCGCGTTGAGCTTCCCGGCGAGTTCGTCGTCGGGGTCGTAGACGTACGCGACGCCGCCGGACATCCCCGCACCGAAGTTCCGGCCGGTCTCGCCGAGGACGGCGACCGCCCCGCCGGTCATGTACTCACAGCCGTGGTCGCCGACCCCTTCGACGACGGCCCTGACGCCAGAGTTTCTGACCGCGAACCGCTCGCCGGCGACGCCGTTTACGTACATCTCTCCTTGCGTCGCCCCGTAGAGGGCGACGTTGCCGATCAGGACGTTCTCGTCGGCCTCGTAGGCGGCTGTTTCGGGCGTTCGAACGACGAGTTTCCCGCCCGATAGCCCCTTGCCGACGTAGTCGTTCGCCGCGCCGGAAAGTTCCATCGTCACCCCGTGTGCGAGGAACGCGCCGAAGCTCTGGCCGGCGACGCCCTCGAAGTCGATCGCGATCGTGTCGTCGGCAAGCCCCTCGCCGCCGTATTCGCTGGAAATGCGGTTCGAAAGCGTCGCGCCGACGGCGCGATCCACGTTCGAAATCTCGCAGTCGATCGAGACCCGCGTCCCATCCTCGAACGCGGGCGTTGCGGCCTCGATGAGCTTTCGATCGAGCTGCGTTTCGAGGTCGGCGTGATGCTGTGTGCGCACGTTCGTCCGCTGGTCGCCCGCCGTCGGTGCGATGACAGACGCGAGGTCGAGGTGTTTTGCCTTCGGGTGATCGGTTTCGCGCTGACAGAGCAGTTCGGGGCGGCCGATCATCTCCTCGAGCGTCTCGAAGCCGAGCGAGGCCATAATCTCGCGCAGTTCCTGTGCGATGAACGTCATGTAGTTGATGACGTGGTCGGGCTGGCCGGGGAACCGTTCGCGGAGGCGTTCGTCCTGGGTGGCGACGCCGACCGGACAGGTGTTTGCGTGACACTGCCGGGCCATCACGCAGCCGGAGGTGACGAGCGAGGCGGTTCCGAAGCCGAACTCCTCGCCGCCGAGCAGTGCGGCGATCGCCACGTCGCGGCCGGTCATCATCCCGCCGTCGACGGAGACGCGGATGCGATCGCGAAGACGCGTCGCACACAGCATCTGGTTGGCCTCCGCCAGCCCCAACTCCCACGGGAGCCCGGCGTTTTTGATCGACGTCTTCGGCGACGCGCCGGTACCCCCCGAGTGTCCGGAGATGTGCACCACGTCCGCGTTCGCTTTCGCGACGCCGGCGGCGATCGTCCCGATTCCGGCCTCCGAGACGAGTTTGACGTTGATGTCCGCCTCGGGGTTGGCCGCTTTCAGGTCGTGGATGAGCTGTTTGAGGTCCTCGATCGAGTAGATGTCGTGTTGTGGCGGCGGGGAGATGAGACCGACACCCGGAGTCGCGTACCTGACGTGCGCGATCATCTCGTTGACTTTTCGTCCGGGGAGGTGACCCCCTTCGCCGGGTTTCGATCCCTGCGCCATCTTGATCTGCAGTTCGTCCGCCGACGTGAGATATTCGGAGGTGACGCCGAACCGTCCGGAGGCGACCTGTTTGACGTTGCACTCCTTTTCGGTACCGAACCGTTCGGGGGGTTCGCCGCCCTCGCCGGTGTTGGACTTCCCACCGAGGCGGTTCATCGCGATCGAGTTGTTTTCGTGCGCCTCCGGGGAGAGACTGCCGAGACTCATCGCCGCGGTGGTAAACCGCGTGACGACCTCCTCGACCGGCTCGACGTCGTCGATCGGTACGGAATCGCGATCAGAATCGAACGCCAACAGCCCGCGGAGGGTCTGGAGATTCTCGCTTTGTTCGTTGACCAGTTCGGCGAACTCGCGGTATCGATCGTAGTCGCCCGATCGGACCGCCTGCTGGAGCGTCCCGACCGTCTTCGGGTTCCACTGGTGGTAGATGCCGGTCGATCGATGCTCGTACTCGCCTTGGGTTTCCAATTCGGGGTCTGCGCCGAACCCGACCGCGTGGCGGGTCCGGAGGTCGGCTTCGATCTGTTCGAGGCCGATCCCCTCGGTGCGGATCTCTGTCCCCTCGAAGTATTCGGCGACGAGGTCGGAGCTGAGCCCGACGGCCTCGAAGATCTGTGCGCCCTGGTAGGATTCGACCGTCGAGATTCCCATCTTCGCCATGATCTTCAGTAGGCCGTGTTCGAGCGCGCGGATGTACTGCGAAATTGCCTCGCTCTCGTCGGCACCGTCGGGGCCGGCCACGATGTCGCCGATCGTTTGATACGCGAGATACGGATTCACCGCGCCCGCCCCGTACCCGACGAGCGCCGCTACGTGGTGGACCTCCCGTGGGTCGGCCGACTCGACGACCAACCCCACGTTCGTTCGGAGTCCGTGACGGACGAGGTCGTGGTGGACCGCCCCCGTCGCCAGCAGGCTGGGGATCGGGATCGAGTCGGGGCCGGTCGCCCGGTCCGAAAGGACGACGATGTCAGCTCCCGCCTCGATCGCCGCGCGAGCGTCCTCGCGGAGGGTTTCGACGGCCGACCGGAGGTCGTCCTCGGGGGCGTAGGTCGCCTCGAGCGTCACCGCCTCGAAGCCGTCGACATGGCCGGTCAACGCCTTGATCGAGGCGGTCTCCTCGTCGGTGATGATCGGCGAGTCGAGGACGAGCTGGTGGGCGTGTTCGGGCGTCTCCGCCAGCAGGTTGCGCTGTGCGCCGAGCCGCGACTGGAGGCTCGTCACGAGTTCCTCGCGGATGTAGTCGATCGGCGGGTTCGACACCTGCGCGAACAGCTGTTTGAAATACGTAAACAGCGGCCGGTTGTATTCGGACAACACCGAAAGCGGCGTGTCGTCGCCCATCGAGCCGACCGGGTCCTTCCCCTGGGTGGCCATCGGCTCGAGCATGTGGTTCAGCTGGTCGGTCGTGTACCCGAACGTCGTCTGGTGGGCCCGAAGCGACGCCACCGTTCCGTGCGGGAGGAGACTCTCGCCCGCGATGGCTTCGAGGTCGACCTGTTGGGTCGCGACCCATTCGCCGTATCTGTCGTCCAACAGCCCCTCGAAGACCTCCGCGTCGGGGATGACGCGGCCCGCTTCGGGGTCGGCCATGAATATTTCGCCGGGCTGGAGCCGCCCGCGCGATTCGATCTCCGCCGGATCGGTGTCCAGTGCGCCGACCTCGCTTGCCATGATCAACCGACCGTCGGTCGTCACGTCGTACCGACACGGTCGGAGACCGTTGCGATCGAGCACCGCCGCGACCGTGTCGCCGTCAGTGGCCGCGACGAGTGCCGGCCCGTCCCACGGTTCGATCAAACTCGCGTGGTAGTCGTACCAGGCGCGCCGATCGGGGTCCATCCGGTCGTCGTTCTCGTGGGCCTCCGGGATCAACATCCGGAGGACGTGCGGGAGGTCCCGACCGGAATTCAAAAGCAGTTCGACGACGTTGTCGACGCTCGCGGTGTCGGATTGATCGGCGACGGTGATCGGTTTGAGGGTCTCTAGATCCTGGCCGAACGCGTCGTGTTCGAGCGCTGATTCGCGGGCGCGCATCCAGTTTACGTTCCCCCTGATCGTGTTGATCTCGCCGTTGTGGACCACCTTCCGGTATGGGTGTGCGAGGTGCCACGCGCCGAGGGTGTTCGTCGAGAACCGGGCGTGGACGAGTACGATGCCGCTTTCGACCCGTTCGTCCTGCAGATCGAGGTAGTACTCTCTGAGCTGTTCGCCTTTGAGCAGGCCCTTGTACACGAGCGTCTTGCGATCGAGCGAGCAGACGTAGAACCGACCCGACCCGTCGATCGAGTCTGCGGCGGCCTCCACGGCGCATCGGGCGACGTACAGCGCACGATCGAACGCCTGTCGATCCATCGACGCATCCGCGGGCGCGACGAACGGTTGCCACACGTCCGGCTCCGAATCGAGCGCCGTCTCGCCGAGATCGGCGTTGTCAGTCGGCACGTCCCGCCAGTGGAAGACGTCCAGGTCGTACTCGGCGAGCGTCGATTCGAACAGGTCGACGAGCTCCGAACGAACGCCTGCGTCCGTCGGCATGAACACAGAGCCCACCGCGTAGAGATCCGGAAGGTCACCAACCTCGGCGGCGAAAAAGCCGTCGGGTCGCTGGAGCATGATTCCGGCACCGTCGCCGGTGTTTTCCTCCGCACCGGTCGTCCCCCTGTGTTCGAGGTTCTCGAGCAGGTCGATCGCGTCGGAGACGATCGCGTGCGAGCCCTCGCCGTCGAGGTCGATCACCGTCCCGACGCCGCAGTTCGATCGTTCGTCGCTCGGATCAGCGAGCCCCGGAGACTGTACCGCCTCGGCAGTACGTCCGTGGGTGTCTCTCTGTGGCTTGGTCATGCAGACGATTTTCTCACTTCCGAATAAAGAACTATCCCTGATAGGATAAGGGTTCATTAACCACATATTAAGAGATATTATGTAATTGACTTACATAAGTTGGTAATGGGCTGTCACAGACTGGGTCTGGTTCGGCAACGCGAGAGCGCGTAGGTGTTCATCGGATTTGTGGCTCGGGTTTGTGGCAGGGCGATCGAGGGGCGGGAATTCGATCGACGTCAACCCCACAGTAAAGGCTGCGAAAATTCGGGTCGATCCGCCACGACGACCATTCGTGCACGTCTATCTTCCGTGGCACGACGACCATTCGTGCACGTCTATCTTTCGTGGCACGATTACCACTCGTGCACGACCATCTCTCGTTGCGTGAGCGGCTCGATCGCCGATCAGTAGTTCTTCGCGAAGTAGGCGGTCTGGGTCGCCTCCTCCTCGCAGATCGCGCAGGTGTCGCCGTCGTCGAGTTCCTCGTCTTCGGGGAACGGGCACATGACGATCTCCGCGGCGATCGGCTCTTTGATCACGGTTTCGCACGCCTCGTCGCCGCACCACGGCGCTTTGACGTAGCCGCCGTGTTGGCCGATCGTTCCGAGGATCTCCTCGCGCGAATCGGCATCCCGGACGTTCTCTGCGAGGTTCGCTTCCGCGGCCGCATACAGCTTCGCGTACACGTCGTCGAAGTGCTCGAAGACGGTCTCGGCGATCGACTCGCGGGCTTCGACGGTCGATTCGCTGTCGGGGCGATGCACGACCGTGACCTCGCCGTCGTCGACCTCGTGTGGGCCGATTTCGAAGCGGACCGGGACGCCCTTCAGTTCCCACTCGTTGAACTTGAAGCCGGGGTTGCGCTCGTCACGATCGTCCAGTTCGACGCGGACGCCCGCCGCACGGAGGTCCTCGGCGACGCTTTCTGCGTATTCGAGTACCGACGTTTTCGTGTCTTCCTGCCAGATCGGCACGATGACGACCTGTTCCGGGGCGATCGTCGGCGGGAGCACGAGCCCTTGATCGTCCGAGTGGGTCATGATCAACGCGCCGAGCGCGCGCCACGATAACCCCCACGAGGTGGTGTGTGCCGGGCGATCGATTTCGTCCTCGTCGGCGTAGGTAATCTCGAACGCCTTCGCGAACGAGGTGCCGAGGTGGTGGCTCGTCGCGCCCTGGACGGACTTTCCGTCGGGCATGAGCGCTTCGATCGTCGTCGTAGTGTGTGCGCCGGGGAACTTGTCGTGATCGGGCTTTTGCCCGCGGAGGACCGGTATCGCGAGCAGCTCTTCGTATATCTCCTGATACTGATCGAGCCGTTGGATCGTCTCCTCCCACGCCTCGTCGTGGGTTTCGTGGGCCGTGTGTCCCTCCTGCCAGAGGAACTCCTTCGTCCGGAAGAACGGCTTCGTGTCCGTGGCCTCCCACCGGACGACCGAGCACCACTGGTTGACGCGCAACGGCAGGTCCCGATGGCTGCGGATCCACTGGGCCATGTACGGTGCGATGATCGACTCGCTCGTCGGCCGGACGGCGAGACGCTCTTCGAGTTCGTTGTGGCCGCCGTGGGTCACCCACGCGACCTCCGGGTCGAACCCCTCGACGACGTCCTTTTCGCGTTCGAGGTACGACTCGGGAATGAACACGGGGAAGTAGGCGTTGTCTACGCCGGTGGCTTTGAACTTCCCGTCGAGTTCCGACTGGATGGATTCCCAGAGCGTGTATCCACGCGGGCGGGTAATGATGAACCCGCTCATCCCCTCGGGCGCGTAGTTCGCGAGTTCGGCCTTCCGGACGACCTCGGCGTACCATTCGCCCGTTCTGTGCTGTTTGGACTCGGTGATCCCGAGTTCCTGTTCGTCGGTCATTACTCGAAGGTGTCCGAGCGCGGGCTTAAAACGTACGAAGCTGTGAGGGAGGTTCAGTCGGTCTCTCTCTGCGATGTGGCTCACCTGGTCCCCCACTGCGATATGGCTCACTCGACGCCGGCAGCGTCTGTCACCGCGAAGGGGCTTTCGGTCTCTCGCCAGCTCCACCCAGGGAGTCGGGTCTGAAACCCCGCCGCGAGCGCCGCGTCGAGATCGTCGACACCCGCGACGTCGTCTGCATCACCCTGGACGTGCATGTCCGCAAAGTGGAACGTCGCCTGCGCCAGAAGCGCCAGCGGTTGTCCGCCGGCGATCGTCGCCGCCAGTTGTCGGCCCAGGACCTCGTCGACGACGAACCCAGGGTAGTCCCCCTCGACGTCGAGGTGGCGCATGAGGCCGACGTAGGCGGCGACGTTGACCGCGACGTCCCCGTCGGCGAAGACCCGATCGACCTCGCGTCGGTACTGCTTTCTGGAAACTGTCTCGACGTCTGTTTCGAACAGTTCGCCCAGGCTATCGCGGACCTCGTTGAGTATCGGGACGACAGTCGCCCCACGTTCGGATACCCAGTCGTACTCCGTTCGAACTCGCTCGGGTGTGAGGTTCATACGTCGTTCACGCCCCGAACACCTTTCGAGTTTGCGAAGGCTTTTATAACAATGACACAATATTCCCGACTAAGCGGGTTTTCGTTGTCTGTTCCCGCATTCGTACACCTACCAGACAGTATTGACAGTATGTTCCCGAACGGTGCGACACTCTCGACCACGAATTCCAACAGGGGTCGATCCTCCCGATGGAGCCGCCGGCCGGGCCGTGCGCCGTAACATGGGTTTCTCCGAGATATGAGTTCCGTAGACAAGCAACTCGACGACCTGAAAGCCGAAATCGAACAGCAGATTCCGAACAACATCTCCGTATCGGATGTAAAATACGAGGGGCCGGAGTTGGTTCTGTACACGCCCGACCCGAAGCGATTCGCGGGGGACGGAGACCTCATCCGCAACCTCGCGAGCACGTTTCGAAAGCGGATCACCGTTCGGCCCGACCCCGCCGCGCTTACGGATACGACCACGGCGGCGAAGAAGATCCGGGAGGTGATTCCAGAAGAGGCAAACGTCACCGATCTCGACTTCCATCACGACACCGGCGAGGTGGTCATCGAGGCGGCGAAACCCGGAATGGTCATCGGTCGTCACGGCGCGACGCTCCGGGAGATCACAAAGGAGGTCGGCTGGACGCCCGAAGTCGTCAGGACTCCGCCGATCGAATCTTCGACCGTCGCGAACGTCCGCAACTTCCTGAAACAAGAGCGCGAGGAGCGCCGGGACATCCTCGAACGCGTCGGCAGACAGATCCACAGAGAGCAGTTGGCTCGCGAACAGTGGGTTCGGATCTCGACGCTCGGGTGCTGTCGGGAGGTCGGGCGTGCGAGTTTCATCCTGTCGACCGCCGACACCCGAATTCTGATCGACTGTGGTGACAAGCCGGGTGCGGAAGGGGAGGTGCCGTATCTACAGGTGCCGGAAGCGCTCGGATCGGGTGCGAACTCGATCGACGCGGTCGTGTTGACCCACGCGCACCTCGACCACTCGGCGCTCGTTCCGTTGCTTTTCAAATACGGGTACGACGGACCCATCTACTGTACGGAACCGACGCGGGATCTAATGGGGCTTCTCACGCTGGATTATCTCGACGTCGCGGTCAAGGAGGGCCGAACCCCGCCCTACGAGTCGGAGATGGTTCGCGAGACGATCAAACACACCATCCCGATCGAGTACGGCGACGTCACCGACATCGCGCCGGACGTCAAGCTCACGTTCCACAACGCCGGACACATCCTCGGTTCTGCGGTTTCGCACTTCCACATCGGCGACGGGTTGTACAACGTCGCGTTTTCGGGGGATATCCACTACACGGACACGCGGCTTTTCAACGGCGCAGTCAACGACTTCCCCCGCGTCGAGACGCTCGTCATGGAGTCGACCTACGGCGGGCGGAACGACTACCAGACCGACCAGGCCGATTCGGAGCGAAATCTCGTCGAGATCATCAACGAGACGTACGATCGGGGCGGGAAGGTCGTCATTCCGGCGTTCGCCGTCGGGCGCTCTCAAGAGATCATGCTGGTGCTCGAGGAGGCGATGCGATCGGGGAAGATCCCGTCGATGCCGGTGCACCTCGATGGGATGATCTGGGAGGCGACGGCGATACACACCACCTATCCCGAATACCTCCGGGACGATCTCCGCGATCGGATCTTCCACGAGGACAAAAACCCCTTCCTCGCCGATGAGTTCAACCACATCGACGGCGGTGAGGAGGAACGCCAGGAGGTGGCCGACGGCGATCAGTGCATCATTCTTTCGACGTCGGGGATGGTCACCGGCGGGCCGATCATGTCGTGGCTTCGCCACCTCGGTCCCGATCCGGAGTCGCGGCTGGTGTTCGTCGGCTACCAGGCGCAGGGCACGCTCGGGCGGCGCATCCAGAACGGGTGGGACGAGATACCGGTCCCCGATCGGAACGGCTCGGGGCGGAGCAACACGCTCAACCTGCAGATGGACGTCTCGACGGTCGATGGCTTCTCCGGGCACGCCGACAGGCAGGGGCTCATGAATTTCGTGCGGACGATGAACCCTCGTCCCGAGAAGGTACTTTGCGTCCACGGGGACGAGCGATCGGTACAGGACCTCTCGTCGGCACTCTACCACGAGTTCAACATGCGAACGTTCGCACCGAAAAATCTGGAGACGTTCCGGTTTAAATAACGACGGCCGTATTCGCCGGCGGGACGGGACGCGACCTGTCGAGTGCTCCCTAGCGGAGTTCCTTCCACTCGCGCCCACAATCGGGGCAGGTCCGAACGGAGAACACCTCGTCGGGGTCGTTTTTCTTCTTCAGCGTTTTGTCACACTCGTCGCATTTCAGCCGCTCGTAGTTGTCCTTGAACAGGTCCCCGTCTCTGAGCCCTTTCCGAGTTGATTTCATGCACCTCGCTTTGTCTCGAAAGGTGAAAAATACCCCGTACTGCGGCAGTCGGTCGTCTGACGGCCGGCAGACGATTCGAAATCGGTACACCCGGCGGTATATACGGAAACGTTCGGCGGTATATACGGAAACGTTCCGACGTGTGATTGGTGCGACGGCTGATTCGATCGCGAGACGTTTGCGAACTGCGCTGAGACCGCATCCTGCACACCGTTCCGATTCCGGAACGTTTGAGATACGTCGACGGGAAGTGTCCCCGTGGCACGCGCTCGACTCTTCGCCTCTCTCTGTGGGCTCGTCTTTCTCGTCAACCTCGCCAGAATCGTCTTCGCCCCGCTTTTGAACGTCTTCATCGACGAGTTCGCGATCGGCGAGGCGACCGCCGGCCTCATCGTGACCCTCGCGTGGGTCGGGAGCGCGTCGCTTCGACTGCCGACCGGGTGGCTTCTCACGAAAGTCCCGAGACACCACGTCGTGCTCGGGGCGGGGGGCATTCTTGCGATCTCTGCGGCGCTTGCTGCGACCGCGACGACGGTGGTACACCTCATGATCGGGGCGTTCCTCATGGGCATCGCCTCGGGGGTTTACTTCGTCTCGGCGAATCCGCTTTTGAGCGAACTGTATCCCACCCGCGTCGGGCGCGCGATGGGTATCCACGGGACCGCCAGCCAGATCGGCGCGGTGATCGCCGCACCCTTCGTCGCCCTGACGCTGTTGGTCGATTGGCGGCTCTCGTTGTGGGCGATTTCGGTCGCCGCCGCGCTGGTAACTGTCTACACGTGGGTTGCAGCGAGGGGAACCGACCTGCCCAAAGCGGGCGAGTCAGATCGCAGGTTCGTCGCCGGCGCGCTGTCGGAGTGGCGCATCATCGTGACGGCGCTTGCGATCGTCGGCGCGGCGGCGTTCGTCTGGCAGGGGGTGTTCAACTTCTACGAACTGTACATGCACTCGAAGGGTCTTTCGGACCGGGCGTCGGGCATCATGCTGACGATCGTCTTCGCCGCGGGCGTGCCGGCGTTTTACTTCGGCGGCGACCTGGCCGACAGGCTCCCACACGTGCCGTACCTGCTCGGAATCGTCGGTGCCTTCTCTGCGAGCCTGCTCGTGTTGACGTTCGTCGAAGGCCTTGTCGCGTTGGTCGTGATGACCGCGGTCGTCGGATTCGTGGTGCACGCGCTGTTTCCCGCCGTCGACACGTATCTGCTCGACACGCTCCCGGATTCGACGCGCGGCAGCGCCTACGCAGTGTTCAGCTCCACTGCGATGCTCACCCAGTCGCTTGGGTCGTCCGTCATGGGATTTTTCATCGAGGGGGGATACGCCTACGACGACGTGTTCGCCGGTGCCGCCGTCCTCCTCGGCGCGTCGATCGCCGTGCTCGCGCTCGCAGAGCGGTCGGGTCGATTACCGAGCTGAACTGTCGCGACTGGAAAAGCCCGCACGCCCTGCGGATCGAGCCGCCCGGCATCGTGAGGCCTTTTGGGACGTCGCCCCAACGTCCGCCAATGGAATACGTCCAGGAGCGTATCACGACGCTCCATGCGCTCTGTGATCGAATCCCACAGATACCTGTCGATCGGACAGCTGTCGTCGTTCCGATGACCCAGCGGGAGTACGGCAGCCTCGCGGCCGATCGCGTCCTCACCGAGCTGTCGGCGATCGATCCAGAACGCGTGATCGTTCCGCTTCGATCGTCGGCCGATCGCGTCAGATCGGTTCACGAGTGGCTACAGGGGTACGACGTTCGGGTGGACGTCCGCTGGTGTGACGGCCCGCGTATCACCGACCTCCTTTCGACCCACGGGCTCAACGGCGATCGAGGGAAGGGACGCGACGTCTGGCTCGCGCTCGGCTCCGCGCTCGAATCCGACTACGTCGTGTTCCACGACGCGGACACGAAGACCTACGATCGATCCTACGTCCCGAAGCTGCTCTTCCCGCTGGTCAACGGCCACGAGTTCTCGAAGGGATATTACGCGCGCGTCGAGAACGATCGCCTCTACGGTCGCCTCTGCAGGCTCCTGTACGCCCCGCTGGTTCGACTGCTGGCCGACGAACACGACGCGCCGATCGTCGAGTACCTCGAGGCGTTCCGGTACGCGCTGGCCGGCGAGTTCGCCGGATCGTCCGATCTCCTCGCCGACGTCAGGATGCAGCGGTCGTGGGGGCTGGAGGTCGGGACGCTCGGCGACGCGTTCGACCGCGCCGGGTTCGCGGGCACCGCCCAGGTCGATCTGGGGGCGTACGAACACGATCACCGATCGGTCGAAGGGCCCACCGGACTGTCGGATATGAGCGCCGCAGTCAGTGACGCATTGCTGCGAGCCGTCTCCGAGCGCGGCGTCGATCCCGATTTCGAAACGATCGCCGATCGATACCGAACGGTCGCCGCGCAGTTCGTCCGCCAGTACGCGGTCGACGCCTCCTACAACGGCCTCGAGTACGATCGAGACGGCGAGCGAGAGCAGGTCGAGTCGTACGCGGCGTCGATCGCCGAACCGGGCCCCGACCGTCGGCTGCCGGCGTGGACCGACGCGCCGATCGCCCCCGAGGACGTGGCCGACGCAGCCGCGAGAGATCTCGAAGCCGCGATCGACGCGTCGACCTGACGGGCAGGGTAGACGGATGCGGAATCCGATCGGATTTTTACCCCGAGCGACGTATCCGGAATCGAAACAGTGTCTCGCATGGATCTCAAAGCGGTTCGAAATCGCACGCCGCAACGGATCGACGGCGCTCGAAGACAGGCGGCCGTGATCGTTCCGATCGTCGAACGGGACGGCGAGCCACAGCTGTTGTTCACGAAACGAGCCGATCACCTCGGCGAGCATCCCGGACAGATGAGTTTTCCCGGCGGCGGCCGGGAACCGAGCGATCCGGATCTTGCGGCGACCGCGCGCCGGGAGGCAAACGAGGAGATCGGCCTCGACCCGGCGGAGGTCTCGTTCGTCGGGCAACTCGACGAGATCGAGACGATTTCGGAGTACGCCGTCCGTCCATTCGTCGGGACGATCCCCGATCGCGAGTACGAACCGGACGAGCGGGAGGTCGCCGAGATCGCGATTCTCCCCGTGACGTCGTTGATCGACCTCGAGAATTACGAATCTGAGCGCAGGGACCATCCGTACTACGGCGACGTCCGGATTCACTACTTCCGGGTCGACGGCTACACGATCTGGGGGGCGACGGGCCGAATGCTGGTCCAGTTTCTCGAGTTGACGACCGACTGGCGGATGCCCGAGACGGTCGATCGCGTCGTCGATCCGAACGCTGACTATCCGGTGTGAGCGACGCGAACGGCGATCGGTCGACGCACGATCGGCCGTGAGCGATACGCTTATCCGATCGACCGCGGTACGGGTGAGTACATGGTCGCACAGACGATGGATCGCGTTCCGCGACGGTAACGACTGCAACGACGACGCCTGTATCTGTATGAACGGTGATGATAGATGCTGACCGGTGAGCTGGGTGTAGCGGCGACGGGTATCGAGGTAGCGGCGCTCAAACCGAAAGAGACCTCGGTGAAACGGGCCGCCGAGCTGCCGATCTCGACGATTGCGATCGACTACGAGGGCAGAGACCACCTCCCGGACCCCGAGACGCTCCGATCGCTCGCGGAAACGAAGGACGTGTATCTGACGACGCCGGTACGCGCCGACGGCTTCGATCCGCTCGGTGACGACAGCCTCGTCGAGACGATCCCCGAGACCGTGCGGCGGGTGCTCGTCGCCGGCCACGGGGCGTACCTCTCGGCGTCGGAGGCCGATCGAGCGATCGCTCCCCGGATCGGGGCGGCGCGGCGGGACGCGCCGAATGCGTGGATCGGAACCGAAGGGATCGAACGGATCGCGCTCGCCGCGGGTGGAACCCAGTACGAACTCCTTTCGCGATCGACCGTTCGGACCGTCCGTGCGCTCAAGCGAGCGGGCTACGACGACGACGTGGCCGTTTACGCCCCGACTGTTCTCTCCGAGGACGAAGACGAAATCCTCGACGCGGTCGGCCCCTACACCGCGCGACGCGGCCCGGTCCGTCGCGCCCTCCCCGACGGGGCGGCGACAGACAGCACCGCGACCGGCCGCGCCCGCGAGATCCTCTCGAAGGCGGTTCGCGATTACGCATTGATCGGGACCCACGAGGAGGTCCGCAGACAGGTCGAGCGCCTGACCGACGCCGGCGTCGACGCGATCGTCGGCTATCCCGCCCGCGGGATCGACGAATTCTTGGCCTGATCGGCGCTCGAACCGACCTCGATGGTTCCTCCCGCAGTCTGTCCTCCCAGCGTCGATCGTCGAACGGATGGCGATCGAGCGACAGGAAGATTGCGGGTGAGAACGTTATCCGGCGGCGTATCCGTCGTTTAAAAACAGGTGTAGTATTCGACACCGGGTGTAGGATTCGACACGGACGATGGAATGATGGCGTATCACGGTTTGGTACCGGGTTGCCACTGGATACAGAAATCGTAGGCTTTGTTAAAATACTTATTAATTTACAGGTTCAACCAATAGTGTGACCGAATGCAAGCCCTCCCAAAGTCGCGGTTGCTCCGGTTCGTTGAGCAAGCGATGCATTTGGCTCAGCGAGCAGTCGCCCGCTATTCTTCAAAGTTCTCGAAACGACGGTACACGCTACATCAGCACATCGTTTTGCTCTGGCTCAAAGTGCGGAAGAATACGACGTACCGGATGCTACTTGACGAACTTATCGAAAAGCCTCGTATTCGTGGATCCCTTGGGCTTGAAGAACTCTCATCCCTTCGACATTCTGTAAGGCGTTCAATCGGCTCAATATGGCGGTTCGGCGTGTCCTGCTCAACCTCTCTATCACACTCTATCCGACCAACGGTGTCGTCGGTATTGACGCATCCGACTTTGACGGTAGTTACGTTTCGAAATACTACACAAAGCGAACATAATTGACGATTCCGCAGTTGAAAGTCACACTTCTCGTGGATACGAGAGCGAATGCTATCCTTGATCTCCATGTCACGACGACACGAAAACACGACTCGATAATCGCGCCGTCGCTTATCAAGCGGAATCGCGGTGAAGTAGCGATTCTCCTCGGAGATAAGGGGTACGACGACCAGAAGGTTCGTGAATTAATCCGTGAGAAGGAGATCCGCCCACTTATCAAACATCAGATATTATTGTCAGTTCACGAGGCGTGGAATGCTCGACTGGATGCAGACCTTTACGGTCAGCGTAGTCAGAACGAAACAGTAAATTTCCGCCTTAAACGCAAGTACGGAGTGTTCATCCACTCACATCGGTGGTGGAAACAGTTTCGAGAGTTCGCCATTACTCGTTTTACTCACAGTCTTGACCGATCACTCTAATCGGCAGCCATATATAAAGTAACTGATAATATATGCTCTCACGCAATCTCATAGAAGTTCTACAGTACTGAAACTGAAACCGCTGGTGAGTTCAAGTCATAAGTTCAACCTCTTCAGATTCAGGGGTCGTGTATGATGTCTATTAAAGCATTGTGAGGCAAAAGATAGACTATGACAAACAATAAACCGCGAGTATTACTCGCTGAAGACGAACGCAACCTTGCGGACCTCTACACAATGTGGCTTGAATCCGATTATTCCGTCGTAACGACTTACAGCGGGAAAAGTGCCATACAACAACTCTCTCCCGATTTAGATGTCATTCTGCTCGATAGGAGAATGCCGGATGTTTCAGGCGACGAAGTCCTTAATGAGGTTTTGAAGGCGGGCATTGACTGTCAAGTCGCTATGGTGACGGCTGTTGAACCAGAATTTGATATACTGGAGATGGGATTCGACGATTATATTACTAAACCAATCAAGGAATTTGAAATTCTAGAATTAGTAGAGGATTTGGTTGCATTAGAAACGTATGAGGGATCAGTTCGGGAATTCTATCAATTGGCATCGAAAAGAGCAGCACTTGAATCTTCAAAGTCTTCCGATGAATTAGAACAAAGCGAGGAGTATGCTTCTTTGGTTTCGGACGTAGAGAAAGCTAAACAAGCGAGTAGCCAAGCAGGTGAGGATTTATTTGACGACAACTTCACTAAACTGTTCTGAGAAATCTATCAAATTCACGCAAACACAAATAGTGGGAAGATGTCTTTCAGAAAACCATTACAAATAACGATACACACTCCATCAAGACGTTGCACGATTGTGGCTCAAAACTCGTAAGGACATGACCTAATGAACACTCCTTGACGAATTCATCCAGATGCCCTGCATTCGGGCACGATCAACCTCGTCAAACTTCCTACCCCGCCAACGCTGTGAAAAGCGTTCGATAGGCTTGATATGGCCGTCTGACGAGTGTTACTCAATCTCTCTACTCCACTGTTCTCGACTAATGGTGTTGCGGGGATCGACTCGACAGACTTCGACCGCAGCTAATCTTCGAAGCACTACTCCAACCGGGAATATTGACAATTTTACTTGTGAAAACCAAGCAAATGGTTTTATTCTGCAAGTTCATCGGATACGTGATCAACACCCGTAATCTCGAACCGAGCTCCACCTTCCTCACTTTCCGCAACTCGAACGTTCCACCCATGAAGGTCAACGACTGATTTCACAACTGCGAGTCCAATCCCTGTTCCTGCACTACCAACCGAGTACCCTTCCTCAAATACACGAGTTCGTTCTTTTTGA
>JBNJFV010000022.1:0-22903 GCA_051747145.1 Halobacteriota archaeon | reverse complement strand
CATCGCGTCCATTCTCATCGCCGTGACGATTGGGATGGTGCTCGAACAGTTGGATCCGGATCCGGATCTCGGTCCACAGGAGGCGTTGCTGTTGGTGTCGCTCGCGTGGTTCGCCGCGGCGGTCGTCGGGATGATTCCGTACCTGCTCGCAGGCTACGGGACCGAATCGACGCTCGCCCACCCTGTTAACGCACTCTTCGAATCTATGAGCGGATTTACGACTACCGGGGCGACGGTGATGGGCGAGATCAGTTTCGAACGCCACTCGCACGCGCTGTTGATGTGGCGGCAGTTGACGCAGTGGCTGGGTGGGATGGGTATCATCGTGTTGATGATCGCAATCCTTCCCGAACTGGCAGTAAACGGTGCGCAGTTGATGCAATCGGAGGCTCCGGGCCCCGAACTGCAGAAGCTCACCCCGAAGATCGCAGAAACCGCGCGCGCACTCTGGTTGGTCTACTTCGGGTTCACGGTCGTGTACATCCTCGTGATGTATGGATTGCACATTGCCGGCTACGCGCCGAATATGGACCTGTACAACGCCATCGCACACGGATTTACGACCCTGCCGACGGGCGGATTTTCGCCGCAAGCAGACAGTATCGCCGCCTTCTCAGCAGCGGTTCAATGGGTCTTTATCCCGTTTATGGTCGTGGCCGGGATCAATTTCGCGCTGTTTTGGCACGCACTCAGAGGGGAGGTGGATGAACTGCTCGACAACGTCGAATTCCGGACCTACGTCGGCGCGATCGC
The DNA here is from genome assembly GCA_051747145.1 of Halobacteriota archaeon. Taxonomy (GTDB): domain Archaea; phylum Halobacteriota; class Halobacteria; order Halobacteriales; family Haloferacaceae; genus JBNJFV01. Next base: position 22,150 of record JBNJFV010000022.1, on the reverse strand, counting down.
CGTGCTTATCGCGATTTTGACCGTACTTCTCGTCAGGGGTGCCGCTCCAGTACTCGACATCGGCGGTGCGACCGCCGGATTGACCGAAAACACCGTCCGGCAGGCGGCGTTCCAGATCGGGTCGTTGATGAACTCGACTGGCTACGCCACCAGCGATTTCGCCCAGTGGGACGCAAACGCCCAGATCGTGCTTCTCTTTGCGATGTTTATCGGCGGCTCCGCCGGTTCGACCGGTGGCGGGATCAAGGTGATACGGTGGCTCGTCGTGCTCAAATCGATTCGAAGGGAGCTATTCGTATCCGCTCACCCGGAAGCTGTCCGTCCAGTTCGACTCGGCGGCAAAGTGATCGACGAGGACGCGATCAGGGGCATCTTCGCGTTCACGCTGTTGTATCTGATCCTCTTTGCGGGCGCTGCAGTGCTCATCGCCGTCGATTCGGCCAGAATCGGATACGAACTGACCGTCCTCGAAGCGATAAGCGCGTCGTTGGCGACGATCGGCAACATCGGCCCAGGTTTCGGGACCCTTGGACCGTTCGGGAGTTACCTGGCCTTCTCGGACGCATCCAAGCTGTTGATGACGTTCCTAATGTGGTTCGGTCGACTGGAAATCGTCCCCGTGCTAGCGCTTTTCATAAGCGGGCTGGATCAGTGACCTCCTCGCCTTATACGTCGAGGATTCCCACGGCACCGTGTCGCTGAGTTGGAATAGTTGTCGGGTTGGAACTCGCTCGGCATGAAAGTGCTACTGGCGATTTCGAGAACAGCGTTCGCGTGCAGCCCATCAGAAATCGGAGCGTTCTGCGGACGTGGCCCCACTGCCATTACGCATATTCCGGCGTGGGATTCGAAGATCTCTTGCGGTCGAGACTCCAGATCGGTTCGAGAGGACGTCTCGAACATCAGCGCTCCCAGCGTCCCGCTATCGGCAGATTATATGTACGGGCGTGTCGCCTCGGTGTATGTCACGCTACGGCTCGATTTTACGTGACTGTCCACACTGTGGTCGAACGTAGGTTGTTGCAGCGATGTCAGATTCACGTCGGGAAAGCGGGATTCGCTCCGTGAAGAAAGATAGCCACAAGAGGGATCTCTCCCCCGGTGACAATCTGACGAGCCAGGTATTCACAGGCAATCGAGGCGAATGCCACGGAGGGGTACCCCGAGGCTGTTCACCCAGTGAGGGCGTCTTCGAGCACTTCCAGGGGGTGTTCGATCGGATAGCCGGTTCCGTGTGTCATCTGCATCGAGCAGGTCGGACACTCGGTCATCCCCACGTCACCGTCCGCACGTTCCATGTGCTCGAACAGCTCCGCGCCGATCGCCATCGACGCGTCGTATCGCTCTGTCTTCCAGCCGTAGGTCCCCGAGATGCCAGAACAGGAGTCGCCGGCGTCCTCGATCGTCACGCCGTCCAGCTCCCCGAACAGTTCGATCGCCTGCCGGTCGAGCCCCTGATTGCGGGCGTGACACGGCGCGTGATACGCGAACGATCGCTCTGCGACGCTCGCCTCGGCGATCGCCGCCGTCAGATCCTCGTGAATCCGAAGGTACTCCAGCGCCTCGTACGTGTGCATCGAGAGGTCCTCGACGCCGTCCATATCGAACAGCTCCGGGTACTCCTGTGTGAGCGACATCGAACAGGAGGTACAGGAGGCGACCAGGTCGTACCCGTCCTCGAGCAACGCCGAGACGGCTTCGAGGGTGATTTCGGCTTCGCGTTCGGCGTCCGCGATCATTCCGTTTGCGAACATCGGCGTCCCCGAACAGCCCTGTTTCGGAACCGCTACCTCGTAACCGAACGATTCGAATACCCGGACCAGCGCCTTCCCGACTTCGGGCGTGTTGTAGTTCGTATAGCAGCCGTGGAAGTACGCCACCCGCTTTTTGGCCGATCGAACCTGCGGACCACCCCGTCGATGCCACCACTCGCGAAACGTCTCCGTTGCGAACTCGGGAATCTCCCGCTCGGCGGTAATACCGAGGACGCGTTCGGTCAGCCGCCGTACGACGCCGGTCCTCATAATGAAGTTCGAAAGGCGGGGGACGGCGCTCGCGATCGACGCGAGCGTGCGATAGTTCGCGAGCAGCCGGTTGCGAACGTACGTCCGCGAGCGGACGTCCAGCTCCCGTGAAACGTACGCCTCCCGCGCGACGTTGTGCATTCGACTCAGGGGGACGCTCGAGGGACACGCGTTGTCACAGCGCATGCAGTTCGAACACGCAGCGATGGAGTCGTCGATCGCGGGATCGGACCCGCGCTGCAACCGCCACTGCTCTGGACCCTGGAACTTCGGCCCCGGGAAGTCGTCGTCGACTTCCGCGACGGGACAGGACGTGTCGCACGTCGTGCATTTGTAACAGCTGTCGGCACCCGGGCGCAGATCCACCCCCTCGCGCTCCGGAAAGACGGTATCGGAGTCGAATTCGTCCGGACGCCTCGGATCGACGTCGGTCGTGCGGTCTGGATCACGCATGGATTACACCGCCTCCCCCGCCCGGGTTCCGGCCACGTACCCGCTCGCAAGCGACACCCCGCTTTGGGAGTTCTCTGCGTCGGCGTCGAACCCGCCGATCACCGCTCCGGCCGACCGGAGGTTCGAGAACGCCGGGTCACCACCGGCCGTCACGGGCATACTCTCCTCGTCTATTCGCACGCCGAACCGCGCGAAAGCGTGCTCGCCGTACGGCGACCTGTCGGACCACTCGTATCGATCCTCCGGGTGCGGGACGTGACAGCCGAACAGTGGCTCTCGAACGCCGTTTCGATCGGTGTCGATTCCTTTCCCGACCAACCCGCCCGTCGCGAGGACGAACTGCTCGGCCGAATACTGAACCGATCGGCCCTGTCGATCGACCAGCACGGATTCGATCGTCGCCCCGGGCCGATCGCCTGTCGCCTCGAACCCCACCGCCGGATTCCCGTCGCTGATTCGCACCCCGGCCCGATCGAGCGCCTCGGAAAGCCAAGCGGCCAGCCGGAGCCCGGGATAGCTGGGCGGTCCCATCGGAATCTCGAAGACCGCCGCGCCGAGTCGCCCTTCCAGCTCGGCTCGCACGTCAGCTGCGCGTTCGTCACCGAGCAGTGCCGGAAAACCGACGCGTTTGGCCCCCGAAAGCCGCGGTTTGACGGCCTCCGCAAGCGCTTCGCGCGCCCCCATCGATCGCCCCTCGTAACTGACCGTCGCGTCGCGATCGAGCGCAGTCGCGATCCGAGTGACACGCGCGTCCGCCCGGTAATCGCCGGGGACGTCTACCTCCGCCCCACGAACGTCGAAGGGCGGGGTCGCACGTCGCAGGTGGTCGGCCAGGACTCGGCCGTCGAACGCCGAACGCGATCGAAACCCCACGAGCAGCATCGATCGATCGTCACCGAGGACCCCTGCGGCGACGCTTTGGGGGTACCGAGCGGTGGGTTTTATCGCACCACCGGACGTCACGAACAGCGCGTTCCGATCGGTGTGTCCTCCTAGGTAGCGATCTCCCAGCGCCGCCTCGAAGATCGAAAGTCCCTCGCGGACAGCGGACACGCCCAGTTTCGAGTAGGGGTGGTCCTCGCCGAGTCGGTCCATCGCCGCGAACGGATCGGAGAGGGGACCGGCGACGCCAGGCGCGTATCCGAGCACGTCGATCAATCCGCTCGCGTGTGTGAGGGTGCTTTGTTTGTGGGTGAGGACTCGGACACTCGCGCCCGTTCGTGCGGCCGCGAGGGCGGCGATCGTGCCGGCGAACCCGCCGCCGATCACGAGCACGTCCGACGCGATCGCCACTCAGAACGCACCCCCGTCGAACGACGAATACTCGATCGGGTCGTCGTGGCGAACCGGATCGCGGTCGGCGTTCATCGTGGTCGCCTGCAGGCCGTATTTCAACGCGGCCTGCGAGAGCTGGGTCCCCCACAGGGCGTGTCGTTCGCCACTCCAGCGTTCCGCGACGAGGTCTTCGAGCGCGTCGTACACCGTCGGTTCGTCGTATTCGCCGTACAGTTCGTGCGCCATCCGGTGCGAGCAAAACGCCCCCTGGCAGGAGCCCATCGACGCGCGTGTCCGGATCCTGACGGCGTTGAGATCAGAACCCGCCTGGTCGATCGCGTCTCGAATTTCAGCTCGCGTGACCGCCTCACAGCCGCAGACGACCGGGTTTACCCCGTCGGTAGCCAACACCTCGTCGGCCCGCGAGCCGAGCCGCTGGACGCTTCGACGACCGATCGGCGATCGAAGCCCGAATTCTGCCATGTAATCGCGTATCACCGAGAAATCCTCGCTCCCCGGCAACGGTTCGGCGGCCGTCCGACACTCGGCGGTGACGTCGAGTGTTTCACAGACGTGATCGGCGACGCGCTCGGCCATGAGTCGATAGGTGGTGAGCTTTCCGCCGACGATCGACGTCATGCCGGGGCGTTCGTCGCGGTCTCCGTGATCGAGCAGAAAGAAATCGCGGGTGATGTCGCTCGGATCCGCCGACGCGGTCCCCGGCGGCTCGTACAGCGGCCTGACCCCCCAGAACGATCTGATGATCCGCGCGTCCTCCAGAATCGGAACGAGTTCCGACAGCGTGTCGATCAACAGGTCGACCTCCCACTGCGCTTGCGAATACGCCTCGGGGTCGTCCACCTCGACGTCGGTCGTTCCGAGGATGCAGGTCGTCTCGTGGGGGACGATGATGTCGGCGTCGCCTTTCGGTCGACAGCGGTTGATAACGGTGTCGACCTGTCGGGTGTTCGTAACCGTCATCGCGCCTTTCGACGGTCGAACCGCGATTTCGACGCCGGCGAGGTCGCCGATCTGTCCGGCCCACGCTCCGGTTGCGTTCACGACGTGATCTGCGCGTATCTCCTCGCGCGTTCGCGACCCGGCGTGGCTGTGCGGTTCCGTCCCCGGGTCGCGTTCGACCTCGACGCCGACGACCGCACCGTCCTCGACGAGCACGTCCACGACTTCGGTGTGGGTTTCGATGCGCCCGCCGTGTCGTTGCGCGGACGCGGCGTTCGCCACGCAGAGGCGGAATGGATCGATCGCCGCGTCGGGGACCTTGATCGCACGCTCTGCGTCCGCGGTGAGCTGTGGCTCGATCGCGCGAGCCTCCGCACCGGTGAGAACCTCCGCCGGGATGCCACAGTCTCGACAGCCTCGAACTTTCTTTCTGAAGTACGCCTCCGAATCCTCGGGTCGTTTGACGAACAGCCCGCCGGTCATCTCGACGCAGTGGCCGGCGATCTCCCGCAGGATGCGATTTTCCTCGATGCATTCGATCGCGCTCGCCCGATCGGACACCGCGTACCGACCCCCGCTGTGTAACAGCCCGTGCATCCGACCGGTCGTTCCGTGCGTGAGCGTTCCCTTCTCGAGGAGCGTCACCGCCACGCCACGCATGGCGAGGTCGCGGGCGACACCACACCCCGTCGATCCGCCGCCGATCACGAGCACGTGGGGCACGTCAGTCATTACTCGCCGGACGTTCGACGCGCGGACACTTTATGCTATCCGTGATCGACAAACGTCAGCAAACATGCGGTAAATCGAGAAGTTCAGTCACGGAATACCGGTGTGAATCACCAATAATTCCACAAATACACGGTGTCTGAGACAATCTTTAACACAGTAATTCCACGTCTGTACGTGTACCAGCAGCCGTAGCGGAACCGGTCTGGGACGCACAAGTTGGGCCCGCTGATCGCTGAAACGACATCCGAACGAACGACACGAATCCGAACATGACGCAGGACACGTACGTTGGCGCGATCGACCAGGGGACGACCGGTACCCGATGTATGGTATTCGACCACAGCGGGGCGGTCGTCGCAGGCGCCTACGAATCTCACGAACAGATCTATCCCGAAGCGGGCTGGGTCGAACACGACCCCGCAGAAATCTGGGAGCACACGAAGTCGGTTATAACCACCTCGCTCATCGACGCCGGCATCGACGCCGAGCAACTGGCGGCGATCGGCGTCGCGAATCAGCGGGAAACGACGGTCATCTGGGACGCAGAGAGCGGCCGCCCGCTGGCGAATGCGATCGTCTGGCAGGATCGACGCACCACCGATCGGATCGAACAGCTCGATGCGGACGGACGCACCGACGTGATACGCGCCAAAACCGGATTGGAGCCCGACGCGTACTTCTCCGCAACGAAAGTCCAGTGGCTGCTTGAAAATGCGGATCCGATCACGCTCCGGCGGAGTCGCCCCCGGGACGTTCGCGATCGGGCCGAAGCCGGCGAGATCCTGTTCGGAACGATCGACGCCTGGATCGTCTACAACCTCACCGGCAATCACGTCACGGACGTGACGAACGCGTCCCGGACGATGCTTTTCGACATTCACGAGCTGGCGTGGGACGACGAACTCCTCTCGACGTTCGACGTTCCCCGGGCGATGCTGCCGGAGGTCAGACCCTCCTCCGACGAGGATTATTACGGAACCACTGCCGCCGAGGGTTTCCTCGGCGCGTCGATCCCGGTCGCGGGCGCACTCGGCGATCAGCAGGCGGCGCTTTTCGGGCAGACCTGTTTCGACGCGGGCGACGCGAAAAACACGTACGGAACCGGCTCGTTCATGCTGCAGAACACCGGCACCGAGGCGGTCGTGAGCGATCACGGCCTCCTCACGACGATCGGCTTTCAGCGATCGGGCGAACCCGCACAGTACGCCCTCGAAGGGGCGATATTCATCACGGGGGCGGCGATCGAGTGGCTCGAGGACGTGACGCTCATCTTCGACGCGGTCGACATCGAAATGCTCGCCCGGAGTGTGGATTCGACCGATGGCGTCTACTTCGTTCCGGCGTTCACCGGGCTCGGTGCGCCCCACTGGGATCAGCGGGCTCGTGGGACCATCGTCGGGTTGACCCGCGGGACCCGCCGCGAACATCTCGTTCGAGCGGCGCTCGAATCGATCGCCTTTCAGACGCGCGACGTCGCCGAAGCGATGGTCGAAGATAGCGGCATCGAACTGTCGAGCCTGCGGGTCGACGGCGGTGCGGTCAAAAACAACTTCCTGTGTCAACAGCAAGCGACCATCGTCGGGACCGAGATCGTCCGACCGATCGTCGACGAGACGACCGCGCTCGGGGCCGCCTACGCGGCCGGCCTCGCCGTCGGGTACTGGCAGACGATCGACGAACTCCGGGACAACTGGCAGGTCGACCGACAGTTCGACCCCGAGCCGGGCGTGGACACCGATGGGCGGTACGATCGCTGGCAAGACGCAGTCGAACGATCGAGAGACTGGGCGCACAACGGGGGTGGATAACGCATGGCGATCGTGAAAGACCCACTCATGCCGGCCGATGGGAGTCTCGCACTCATGCCGGCCGACGGGAGTCTCGCACTCCTGGCGGTCGGTGATAGCCTCGCACCCCTGCAGGTCGGGAGTAACCCGCTACTCTTACCGGAGCTTTGGATCGCAGCGTTCGCCGGTGGCGTCTTCGGCGCGGCGTTAGGAGCGCTCCCGGCGTTAATCTTCACCGGATTCCTCTTGATCGCCGGCGAGGCGGCCACCCTCACCGGGCGGGCCGCCGTCGAAGCCGTGGGGGGCGATCCGGCGGGACTTGCGGCCGTCGAAATCACCGGCTCGATCGCGTTCGGTCCCGTCTTCGGACCGCACGTCGCGTTCGCTGCGGGCGCGGCGGCGACGGCGTACGCGGCGAAACAGGGGTATATGGACACCGAATTCGGCTATTTCGAGGGGAAGAACATCCTCTACGCGTTCGGTACGCATCGGGTGGACGTGCTGCTCGTGGGTGGCGCGTTCGGGGTTTTGGGCATGGTCGTACGGCAGCTATCCGCCGGGATCGGCCTGCCGTGGGATCCGATCGCCTTCGCGGTCGTCGTCTCGGCGTTCGCCCATCGAGCGGCGTTCGGCTACAGCGTGTTCACCGTCGCGAAAGTGGGCGGGCGGTTCGACATGACGCCGTTCGAACGCGAGGAAACGGACGAATCGGGACGACTGCTCGTCGAACCGTGGTTGCCCCACCAGTACGAGTGGACGGGCGTCGCCGTGACGAGTTTCTTCGTCGGCGTCCTCGGGGCGTACATCGCGTTGATGACGGGTAGTCCGTTCCTCGGGTTCGGAATTAGCGTTGCGACGCTCGTGCTGTTAAATTGCGGCGTCGAGAAGATACCGGTGACACACCACATGACGTTGCCGTCGAGTACGGCCGCGCTCGCCGCCTCGGCGACGTTCGGCGGTCCGGTGGTAGTTTCGCTCATCGTCGGAGCGGTGTTCGGACTCGCCGCCGGCCTATTCGCCGAAGCGTTCCAACGAGCCGTCTACGCGCACGGGGACACCCACGTCGATCCGCCTGCAGCGGCGATCGTCTTCGGAACGTTCCTGATCGCGATCTTCGCACTTCTTGGCATCTTCGATACGAGCGTCTGGGTGCCGCTGCCCTGAGGAGACTGTCGGTGCGGAATTCGATGCAATAGACGCACGATAGGATTCGATTTCGAACGGTCGGTCTCGGATCGATCGGCCGATCGATCCACGAAGCCGCACGGATCTGATCGAGCGATCGATCCACGAAGTCCCCACGACAGTGGTTGATTCGCACGTCTCCTGTCCACGACGGACTTCCGATCGCAGTCGCAGGGGTTTACGCTGCCGAGGTTCCAACGCCGGGCATGGTTCCGCCACTGGCTCTCGACATCGACGGGACGTTGACGACGCCACAGCACACGATCGATCCCCGGATTTTCGACGTCCTGCCCGAGTGGAACGCGCCGATCGTCATCGCGACCGGCAAGGCGTTCCCGTATCCGGTCGCACTGTGTCACTTCATCGGCATCGAAGAGCGAGTGATCGCCGAGAACGGCGGAGTCGTCTACGCCGACGACGAAGTACGGTTCAACGGCGACCCCGAGCGCGCTCGGGCGGCCCTCGAGGAGTTTACCGCCCGTGGCGGGGTCGTCGGATTCGGCGAGGCGGACACGACGAATCGGTGGCGCGAGACAGAGCGTGCGATATCGATCGACAGCGACGAATCGTTGCTCCGGACGGTCGCCGGCGAGTTCGACCTCGAAGTCATCGACTCCGGATACGCCTATCACCTCAAGACGCCCGGCGTCAGGAAGGGCGACGGTCTAGAAGCGATCTGTGACATTCTGGACGTCGATCCGGAGGCGTTCGTCGCGATCGGCGACAGCGAAAACGACGTCTCGCTTTTCGAAACCGCCGGGCGATCGTACGCCGTCGCGAACGCCGACCGCAAGGCAACGAAGGCGGCGGAGACGGTCCTCGAAGCGTCGTACTTCGACGGAACGCTGTCTGTACTGCAATCGTTGTGAGCTGTGTCCGTCGATCGCTGTTTCGATGCCAGTCGGTCTGTGCGACGGCGTCGTGATATCACCGCCGGATACAAATTCGACACGTCCCATTCGAATTTTGTGCGTGGCCGACGAACGGTCGGTATGCTTTCTCGTGTGCTCGTTCCAATGGACGACTCCGCTATGGCCCAGAATGCGTTGCGCTACGCGCTCGAAAACCACCCGCACGCGGACGTCACCGTCTTTCACGTGGTCGGCGTTCCGACGATAATGATGGGAGATGCGGTTAGCCTCGCTCTCGAGGACGATTTCGAGGCCGCCGCGATGGCGCATGCCGAACCCGTGTTCGATCGCGCGCAGGCGGTCGCTGCCGAATACGACCGCGACATCGAGACCGCCTTCGGCGTGGGGCATCCCGCCCGATCGATCCTCGAACGCGCCGAGGAGTTCGACGCGATCGTGATGGGCAGTCACGGGAAACACAGCGAGGACATCACGCGAGCGTTTCTGATCGGCGACGTGGCGAATGCGGTGTTCCGCAGATCGCCGGTCCCGGTCACGACGGTACGGTGACGAGCCGAGGCGGCCGGGCGTCGATCGGCCGTAACCCGGCTGAGCGATCGCCCGTCGATCGGCCACGACTCGGCTGAGCGATCGCCCGTCGATCGGCCACGACTCGGCTGAGCGACCGCCCGTCGATCGGCTTTCCTCTGAGTGTGCGGCTTTCGACTACTCCTCGAACGGCACGAACGTCCCGTTTATGTCCCACTCGTGGATGCAGTAGACGTTCCCGGCCTCGTCGCAGATTTGCCAGGATGCGCGGTCTTCGTCCCAGCGTTCGGTTCGTCCACACAGCTCGCAGGTTCGCTCCGTCGGCGTTCGAAGGGTCGCGGTCATACGAGATAGGGAGTCGTCGATCGAGTTAACGATTTCCCAGTCGGCAGTCGCCCCGGAACGCGCCACTTAATTTCTTTCTCTTACATTATTTTGTAATAAATATTTATATATTACCAATGTATATACGTGAGCATGGTTGCCGGACCACCGATACACGAACTGCACTTTCCAGAAGCGCCCCAGGTCGATCAGGTTCCCGGACCGAACTCCGAACGACTGTTGGAGCGCCAGCGGTCGATCGAGAGCAACGCCGTCGCGTATCCACGGACGATCCCGATCGCCCTCGAGGAGGCGAAAGGAGCGACCGTTCGGGACGCCGACGGGAACACGTACCTGGATTTCTTCGCGGGCATCGGCGTGTTGAACGTCGGCCACGCGAACCCCTACGTCATGGAGGCCGTCCACGACCAGCTCGATCGGATCGCCCACACGGTCGATTTTCCCACCGAGGTGCGGCTGGATTTCATCGACGCGCTCGACGAGATCGCCCCCGAGGGGCTCCGTGGGGCCAACAAGGTCGTTTTCGGCGGTCCGAGCGGCAGCGACGCGATCGAGGGGTCGATCAAACTCGCAAAGCACAACACGGGCCGACACGGGCTGTTGGCGTTCGAGGGGGCGTACCACGGCACGACGGCGGGTGCGCTCAGCCTCACGGCGGGCAAAAAGTACAAGAAGGGATACAGCCCGCTGTTGGCCGACGCGGTCCACGTGCCGTTCCCGAACCCGATGGAACCACAGCTTGGGGGCGACGTCGAGGCGTTCTGTCCGGCAACAGCGTGCTGTGGGTCGGGGTGCTGTGCCCGATCGCTCGACGCGGTGCAGCGGAAGTTCGAAGCGCCATACGGCGGTCACGAGTCGCCGGCGGCCATCTGGGTCGAGCCGATCCAGGGAGAAGGCGGCGTCGTCGTCCCGCCGGCGGGCTTCCTGGCGGGATTGCGAGACATCGCCGACGACAACGACGCGCTTTTGATCTTCGACGAGATCCAAACCGGGTTCGGACGGACCGGCGAGTGGTTCGCCTCCGAACACTGGGACGTCACGCCCGACGCGATGACGATGGCGAAAGCGATCGGCGGGTCGGGGCTGCCGATCGGCGCGATGATGTACCACGAGGAGTACGACACGTGGCAACCCGGCGGGCACGTCGGGACGTTCCGTGGCAACGTGCCGGCGATGATCGGCGGACTCCGAGCGATCGAGTACGTACAGGCGCACGATCTGTTGGCACACGCCCGAACGGTCGGCGAGTACATCCGATCGCGATTCGACGAACTGGGCGAGGAGATCGACGAACTCGTCGACGTTCGGGGGAAGGGACTGTTTACGGGCGTTCAGTTCCGTACGGCCGACGGAACTGCCGACGCGCTCGTTTCGCAGATCCAGACCAACTGCTACGAAAACGGCGTACTCGTCTGGTCGGCCGGGAGAAACGGTGACGTACTCAGGTTGCTTCCGCCACTCGTCCTCACCGAGGAACAGGCTGCGGTCGGCATGGACGTGATCTGCGAGGCCGTTCGAGACACGATCGCAGAGAGCGGTTCACAGTGAGACCGAAAACGGACAGCGTATCCGGAACGTTCATACCGATTTCACCGGAGATGTGAGAGCATGATCAAGCGATCGGAACCGACGCACGTCGACTGGGAGTTCAAACAACGCGATTTTAAGATCCTTCGGGAACTGGCGAGCGACCCGCAGATATCGAGCCGCGAACTCGCGACGATACTCGAAGAGAAGTACGACATCGACGTTTCACACGTGACGGTAAGCGAGACGATACGACGGATGCGACAGGAGAACGTCTTTCGGGAGGCGATCCTCCCAAACGAGAACTACTACAACTTCGCACTGTTCGAGTTCAAGTTCAGCCCCGAAAACTTCGGCGAGCACTGGGAGGAAGCGATGGAGTACATCATGGACGACAAACACACCCTGATGTACTTCATCTCGAACGGGGAGTACCAGTGGAAGACGATCATGATGTTCAGGACGCGACAGGCCGAATCGAGGTGGATCCACGAATTTTACAAACGACACGGACAGGTCGTCTCGAACGTCCGCAACTCGGTCGTGCACAACTTGCTGAAGTTCAGAACCGATCCGGAGATATTCGAACTGCTCGACGAGACGTGACCGAGTCGGAAATTGTGGGTGGCGGATGCCACCGGGCTCGACGATCGAGCACCGGGGTCGATCGACGAGTACCCACCAGATTCGAATCGACTATCGCGGGGTGGAGTTCGTATCGATTAACAGACGATCGAATTATACTGTGATCTGTTACCATATATTTATACTAACCCCGGACATTGCTAACAATGGTATAAATGGTGGAGATCGATTACGCCCGGTTGGCCGGGCAAGCGTACACAGGAACGCTCTCGTGGGAGGTCCTCGAAGAGCTCGTCGAGATCGGAGGCGGGAACCGAATGGCCGGACAGCGCGGCGAAACGGCGGCCACGGAATTGATGCGATCGACGTTCGAAGAACTCGGACTAGGTGACGTCGAGACCGAGTCGTTCGAGATCGGCGGCTGGTGGCGCGAATCGTCCTCACTCACCCTTTCTGCGCCCCGCGATCGATCGTTTGTCGGTCGACACGAGATCATCGCGTTACCCGCGACGCCGGCGGGGACGATCGAGGCGGAACTCGTGGATCTGGGTGTCGGAACGCCTCGAGACTTCGAGGACGCCGACATCGAAGGAAAAATCGTCGTCGTCGGCGCGTCCGACGACGTCCCGAAGGGGTACGATCGACGATTCCACCGGACGGAGAAGTACTATCGGGCGATCGAGGGCGGCGCGGCCGGATTTCTCTACTGGGCCCCGCTGGAGGGCTGTCTCCCGTCGACCGGATGGATCTCCTTCGAGTTCACCGGCGTCGGCGAGATCCCCGCGTGCGGTATCAGCAAGGAAGTTGCCAGTCGGCTGCGGCGATACTGCGACGCGGGGACGGTCGAAGGCGAACTGCAGATCCAGTGTGAAAACGCGCCGACGACCTCCCAGAACGTCGAAGCCGTGGTCGGGCCGGACACAGACACCGAGGTGCTCGTCACCGCCCACGTCGACGCCCACGACATGGGTGAGGGGGCGATCGACAACGGCGTCGGCTGTGCGCTGCTGGCAGAAATTGGACGCCTGTTGGTGCAGTTCGAATCCGACCTGGAGACCCGGGTTCGCCTGATCGCCTTCGGGGCCGAGGAGGCCGGCTCGCTCGGGGCGAAACACTGGGTCGCCGACCGCGGTGGCGATCACGTAAAGAGCGTCGTCAACCTCGACGGGCTCGGTCACGAACGGACGCTCGACGTCGCGACCTGCGGGTTCGAACCGTTCACAGCGGTGTTCGAGTCGATCGCCGAAGAGCTGTCGATCCCGATCGAGATCGACCCGAGTCTGGCGCTGTTCGCCGACCAGTGGCCGTTCGTCGAACGGGGGATACCCGGCCTGGAGGCGAAGTCAGTCCGAGACGACGACGATCGACGGTGGGGGCTGGGTCGGCTGTGGTCACACACCGACGGCGACACGCTGGACAAACTCGATTTGCGCGACCTTCGCGAGCTCGTCGTGCCGATTACGGCCGCGGTCTTGAAACTCGCAGAATCCGATCGGGCGGTCCCACACAAGACGCAAGCGGAGGTTATCGCGGGCATCGACTCTGGAACCGAGGAGGCGCTTCGGACGACCGATCGGTGGAAGTGGGATTGAAACGATCGATCGAGCCGGCAGCGATTCAGCGTGCCGATCGATCGTAGCCGAACGAAACCTATTCGTGTCGATCTGTCGACGGCTTACGCGTTCGAACTCTGAACGCTGAGCCGTCGTTGAACGACCAATGCGACCAGCGGGATGACGATCGTCACCACGAGCACGAGCGTCGCGAGGACGTTCACCTCCGGGGTGATGAGCGTTCGAGCCATCGAGTAGATGACGATCGGCACCGTCGTCGTCTCCCGGGCGACCCAAAACTGCGTCGCGGTGAACTCCCCGAAGGAGATCACGAACGCGAGCACCATCGCGGTGAGGATCGCTGGCGCGATGATGGGGAAGGTGACCTCGCGGAAGGTCGTGATCCGATCGGCACCGAGCGTCATCGCGGCGTCCTCGAGCGTCGTGTCGAATAAGAACAGCCGACTCCGGACGATCAAGAATGCGTACGGGAGCGCGATCAGGGTGTGCATCACGACGATCCACCAGATGCTGCGAGACCAGCCGATCTCGACGAAAAACATCGTAGACGCGACGCCGATGATGACCGGCGGGACGAGCATCGGCGTCAGCAACACGATGACGAGCCCTTTTTTCAGCGGGAACTGTTTGCGGACGAACCCCATCGCCGTCACCGTCCCGATCGCCCCGCACAGAAGTGCAGCGGCGATCCCGACCTTCACGCTCACGACCACCGCGTTGATGAAGATGTCGTTGTCGAAAAACTCCGCGTACCACACGAGGCTCAGCCCCTCCGGCGGGAACCCAGCGATACGCTGTGGGTTAAAGGAGTTGATGACGATGACCGCAAGCGGGATCAGCATGCTCAGGTAGATCACGAGCGAGACGCCCTTGATCGCCCGCCAGTTCCACTCGCGTTTCATAGCGACGCCCCCTCCAGGGCCTCCTCGAGATCGGCCTTCCTGGTGAACAGGTACAGCACGATACCGAGAAGCGCCACGTACACCATCGACAGCGCTGCGGCGAACGGCCAGTTGAAGTCCTGCATGAACACGGTCGCGATCACCGGCGCGATGAGCCGATCGGAGCTCCCGCCCAACAGCTCGGGTGCGATAAAGGCCCCAGCCGAGAGGATGAACGTAAAGAGGATCCCCGAGACGACCCCCGGCCACGTGAGCGGCAACGTTACCTCCACGAAGGCGCGGAGGTCGCTCGCGCCCATCGTCTTTGCCGCCTGAATGATCTCCTCGTCGATCGTCGACACCGACGCGTACACCGGCAGCACCATGAACGGCAGAATGCTCACGATGAGTCCCAACAACATCCCGTGGGTGGTGTACAACAGCTGGACGGGGTCGGAGACGACGCCGACCCACATGAGGAACTGGTTGACGACGCCCTCACGGCCCAAAATTGTGATCCACGCGTACGTTCGGATGACGAGCGGGACCCAAAACTGGACGACGACGAGGCCGAGCAGGATCGGCGTCCACGCGCTCTTCGATCGGCCGATGAAATACCCGAGCGTGTATCCGAGCGGAAGCACGACGATCGTGGTAACCAGCCCGACGAGGACCGATCGGCCGATGACCTCCTGATACACCGTCCCGTCGAGGAACCGTCGGTAGTTCTCGAAGGTCACCTCGTAGATAATTGTGCTCCCCTCGCTCGATCGGAAGAAGCTGAACGCGACGATTATCAAAAGCGGGAGCAATAAGAACACGAGCGTCCACAGCAGGCCCGACCCCGGCGACAGGAGGAACCGCACTCGAGAATTCTCCATCAACCGCGTCTTCACCGCGTCCACCGGCTTTCGAACCCGATCGGGTGTCGGGATCGCCGAACTCATCGGCCACCCCGCCACAATACGTCGACTACTGAATACGTACAGTTAACACACATGTCAGATGAACTTCTCCTGTTCGGGATGTGGCGTCCGAGAGAGGACCTCGCTGCCGTGTTTCGTCACAAGCACCATGTCCTCGAACCGGATTCCGGCCACGTCGTGACGGAAGAGCCCCGGCTCGATCATCACGATCATGTTCTCCTCGAGCGTGACCTGTTCGGTCGGGCCGATGTGCGGCGGTTCGTGGGCGACGACGCCGATCCCGTGGCCGATGTCGCCGTCGGTCAGCCACTCGCCGTAGCCGAACTCCTCGAACACCGCGCGCGAGGCGTCGTACACCTCACGGCCGGTCGCCCCGGGTTCGATCGCGTCGATCGCCGCCTGGTGGGCCTGGAACGTCGCCTGGTACATCGATCGCTGCTCCTCGGTGGGAGTGCCGACGACCATCATCCGGGCCAGCTCGCTGTAGTACCCCTTCCACATCGGTCCCTCGTCCAGCTGGACGAACTCGCCGCGGCGGATGCGTTTGCGCGACGGGTACTCCTGGCACCGCGACCACCGGACGCCCGAGCTGACGATAGCGGGCAACGCGTAGGCCCCTTCGGCCCCCGCAGACAACATCGCGTCCATGATTGCCCCCGAGACCTCACATTCACGGACGCCGACGTCGACCGCCTCGATGCCGGCTTCGATCCCGAGTTCGGCGATCGACAACCCCTCCTCGATGATGGCGATCTCCGCCTCCGACTTCACCGCGCGTGCCCGAAAGAGGATGTCGCCTGCGTCACGGAGTTGTGCGTTCGAAAGGGCGGCCTCGAGTTTTCTGGCGAAGCGATATTCGAGATGCGGGTCGATCGCGATAACGCCGTCGAGTAGTCCCATCCCCTCCAGCACCTGGACGAACGACGCTGCGGCCTCGCCGTCGGTCGTGGAAAACGACACCACGTCGTCGAGCCAGTGGCGCTTTTTGAGGTCCGCCGCGAGCCGCGGGGCGGCCACGATCGTCGGATTCCCCTCGCGGGGGACGATCGCCCCGTGTTCGGCAGACAGCGAGAAGCTGTCGTAGGGGCCGTAACCGGCCAGGTATCGGAGGTTGTCCGATCGATTGACAAGGAGGGCGTCGACGTCCGCCTCTTTCATAAGCCGCTGTACCTTTCGGAGATTTTCGGCGACGACCGGCTCTAGCACCCGGAACATCTCCTGGCGTTCGTACTCCCACTGGGTCGTCTCCCCGAAGTGTTGGTCGTAGGTCCGTCGCGCGTCGGTCGCCTCGTCGTTGCTGTCACTCATTGAATTTCGACCCCAGGGTGCTGGTGGCCCACAGTTTGGTCAGCGGCGTCGTTCGATCCGTTCGGTGCGGTATATATCACGTCCTCCGGTCCCACACTCAACCACACGGCGTCACCGGTGTCGAAGACCGTTCCGCGCCCGTCGCCGCTGATCTGGACGGTGGTGTCGAGATCGGGAACTGTAACGAAGTAGACGACGTCGCGTCCCTGATAGTCGACCTCACTGACCGTCCCCGAGAACGTGTTTTCGACATCCGGTTGCGTCGCCGACACCGAGACGAGTTCGTTACGAAGGAAGACGGCGACCGAATCGCCATCGCCGAATCCATCGCGCCGCTCAACGGCGACTTCCGCGTCGTTGTCGAACCGGACGATCGGCTCCTCGCCCAGGTGGAGCGTCCCGTCTAGCCGCGAGGATTGGCCGAGGAAGTTCGCGACGAACGCAGACGCCGGCTGTTCGTAGGCGGTTTGTGGGTCGGCGAACTGTTCGAGGTTCCCATCGTTCATGACGGCGATCTTATCGCCCATCGACAGCGCTTCCGTCTGGTTGTGGGTGACGTACACCGTCGTCACGCCGGTTTCCCGCTGGATCCGTTTGAGTTCCGTGCGCAGCGACTGTCTGAGCTTCTTGTCGAGGTTCGACAGCGGTTCGTCCATCAACACGAGGTCGGGATCGAACGCAAGCGCCCGGGCAACGGCGACGCGCTGTTGCTCGCCGCCGCTGCACTGGTGGGGATACACGTCCTCGTACCCTTCGAGGTCGATCATCGAGAGCATCTCCGCGACGACCGCCTCGCGTTTTTCCTGGCTTTCCCCCCGCATCTTCAGCCCGAAGGCGATGTTCTCCGCGACGGTCTTGTGCGGAAACAGGGCGTAATCCTGAAAGACGACGCCGATGTCCCGTTTGTACGCGGGCAGATCGGTCAAATCGCGGCCTTTCAGTTCGATCGACCCGCTCGTCGGCGTCTGCAGTCCCGCAATGTTCAACAGTGTTGTCGTCTTTCCACAGCCGCTAGGGCCGACGACAGTAATGAAGTCGCCCTCCTCGACGGTCAAAGACACGTCGTTTACGGCGACGGTGGAGCCGAAAACCTTTCTAAGCGATCGTATTTCGAGAAATGACATTTGATAGGGTCACAATTGTGGTCGTGGTGATCGAGCGTACCAGCGATCGTGATCAGTTGGACTGGACTTCCTCCCAGGACTGGGACCACTCGTCGGTGTGTTCGTCTTGATACTCGGGGTTGAGGAATGTGAGCCGTTCGCCTCCCGACGGATCGTAGTCGTAGAGGTTCTCGATCGCCGAGGATGTCGCGGCGGTCGCGGGCGGGTACCCGAGCGTCTCGGTCAACGGGACGATGATGTCGTCGCGCAACAGGAAGTCCATGTACGCAAGCACCGTACGGCGCCGTTCGTCGCTGAGGCCCTTGACCATCACCCAGTTGTCCGACCAGCCGTAGGCACCCTCCCGCGGGACGACGTAATCGAGGTGGTCGTGACCGTCGTTGACGGCCCCGAAGATCCGCCCGCCCCACGCTTCGCCGACCCCGGCTTCACCCTGTGCGTACATACGGACGTGTTCGTCGCCGCTCGACCAATAGCGGTTGATCAGTTCGGACTGCTCGCGGACCGAATCCCAGATGCGCTCGATGCCGTCCTCGTAAGAGCCGTCGACCTGAATGTCGTTCGGATCCATGCCGAGGTACAGCGCCGTCGTGAACACGCGCAGGAAGTCCGTCCCCTGCATGGTGATTCGACCGTCGTTCGCCTCGTCCCAACAGGCCTCCCACGAGTCGAGTTCGCCGAACTCGTCGCGGTTGTACGCCATTCCGACAGTACCGTAGACGGTCGGGATGCCGTGGATCTCCTCGCCCGGGTCGTAGATCGGATTCCTGAACGTCTCAAGGAGGTTGTCGTAGTTGTCGAGTTCGCCGGTGTCGATCGTGGCCCAGACGCCCTCGGAAGCGCCCATGTGCAACGTGCTCGCGGAGGGCAAGGTCGCGTCGGCGTCCGACTGGCCAGACTGGATCCGCGAGTAGCCGTCGAACTGGTCGGAAACCAACGCGACGTCGATCTCGATGCCATACTCCTCTTCGAACGGTTCGAAGACGTGCTCCTCGTAGGATTCGAGGTAGTGACCCCCCGTCATCTGGATCGTCAGCGTGTCCGCGAGGTCCCCGTCCGATGAATCGCCATTGCCGTTGCCGTTCCCGTTTCCGTTTCCGTTTCCGTTTCCGTTACCGTTTCCGTTGCCGTTCCCATTTCCGTTGCCGTTCCCGTTCCCGTTGCCGTTGCCACCGAGACACCCGGCCAGTCCGATCGCACCGACCACTCCGGCGCTCCCCACCGCGCGCAACATCCCCCGTCGGCTCCGCATACCCGACAGTCGCCGCTGCGTACTCGTCCCCCGCTGCCCGTTCGCCCCCTCGTCCGAACCGGATTCTGTATCGTGTTCTCTCATTGGACATGGATAGCAAGGAACGCCCCTGTAATAAAACTTGGTAGCTGTTACTACAAAAATCAAACCGCAAAAAACGAATTCTGGCATAATACTTAACACTGTAAACGCCAACTAGAGATTGATGGTACGATATTACACACCACCACGTCGATCGACGGAGGGATCGGATGTCGAACCCTGACGGATCGGTGGACGCGGACACGGTCGCACGCGTCGACGCTGCAGTTTCGGCTCTCTCCTCGGACCTCGTCTCCTTTGTGAGCGATCTCGTTCGGGTACCCAGCGTCCCGGGCAACGAGGGACCCGCACAGGATATCGTTCGGCGGAAACTCGAGTCGTTGGGCCTGTCTGTGGACGCGATCGACGCCGGTTCGATTCCGGAACTCGAAGCCCACCCCGAGTACGTCGAACCAGACTCGCCGTACGACGAGCGACCGAACCTCGTTGCGACACGCGAGGGAAGCGGCGACGGGCGATCGTTGCTGTTCAACGGGCACGTGGACGTCGTCCCCGAGGGCGATCGCGACGCGTGGTCGTTCGATCCGTTCGCCGGGACGGTCGAGGACGGGAACATCTTAGGTCGGGGCGCGTCGGACATGAAAGGCGGCGTCGCGGCGATGATTTTCGCGCTGGAAGCGTTAGAGAACGCCGGAATAACACTCGCGGGAGATCTGTCTATCAACACCGTCATCGAGGAGGAATACGGCGGTTCGGGGGGCACGCTCGCAAGCGTCCTCGCGGGCGTGGACGCCGACGCTGTCGTCATCCCGGAACCGACCGACTTCGACCAGTGGATCGCAAACGACGGGGTTTCGTACTTCCGCGTCACCGTCGAGGGGAAAAGCGCCCACGCCGCAGAAACCGACGCCGGGGTGAACGCGGTGTCGAAGCTGTTGCCCGTCTATCACGCCCTCGAAGCATTGCACGACGAGCGCAAGACGACCGTCCACGACGACCTCTTCGAGGAGTGGCACGAACACACCGTGTCTCTCAATCTCGGGACGATCCGCGGCGGCGAGTGGGTCTCGAGCGTCCCCGACGAGGCGACCCTGCAAGCACGCATCTCACACGCCCCCGCCGAAACCCGCGAGGAGATCCACGACGCGGTCGAGACGGCCGTGGAATCGGCCACCGCCGAAGATCCGTGGTACGACGACCACCCGCCCGACGTCGAGTGGTTCGGCTGGCGGGGCAGTTCCGCGAAGATCGACCCCGAGGAGCCGATCGTCCAGACCGTTCGATCGGTCGCCTCGCGCGCGCTCGATCGAGATAGCCACCCGCAGGGGTTCCCCGGCGGGATCGACTCGCGATTTTTCGTCAACGAAAACGGGACGCCTGCGACCTGCTTTGGTCCCGGCGCGTACAACATCCACGGCACCGACGAGTACCTCCCGATCGACGAACTCGAGGAAATCACACTCGCGCTCGCGCTCATCGCGATGGAGTGGTGTGGGTACGAGGTGGTAGACGGTGCGTGAGGCGGCGACAGACGCGCCCTCGGACGCCGCCGACCGCCCGCACCGGTACGACGAGCTGCGATGGCCCGAGATCGACGCCGCGGCGGAGGCGGGCGCGACCGTCCTCGTCCCGGTGGGAGCGACCGAGGATCACGGGCCGCACCTGCCCGTTGACGTCGATCGTCGGATCGTCGAGGCGATCTGCGAGCCGACCGCAGCCGGGCGTGACGACACGCTGTTGTTCCCCACGATCGATCACGGCTACCTGCCACACCACATGGACTTTCCGGGCGGGATCACGATCGGCTGGCGGACGTTCGTCGACTACGTCATCGACGTCTGCACGTCGTTGGCTCACCACGGCTTCGAGAAGATTCTCCTCGTGAACGGGCACGGGTCGAACCATCACTTGCTGGAGTTGGCGACGCGGCAGGTTATCGTGCAGTATCCGAACGTTCACTGTGCGATGTTGTCGTGGTGGCAGCTCGCGGAGGTCCGCGACGTCGCCGCGGCGGTTCGAACCGCGGGCCCACAAGGGTCCGCACACGCAGGCGAGATGGAGACCTCGATCTACATGCATCTGTTTCCAGACCGCGTCGACCTGGACGCGGCCGTCCGCGACGTCGGCTATCCAGAAAGCAGACACTTCAACAACCTCGATCTCGCGGGTGAGACGAGACCGGAAGATTCCACGCCCGTCACGATGATGGAGTGGTGGTCGACGATTTCGGAGACCGGCATCATGGGCGATGCGTCCGCCGCGTCGGCAGAAACCGGCGAACTGCTCGTAGAGGCGGCCGTCGAGGGACTCGATTCGGTCCTCGAGGAGTTCGCCGACCATCCGATCCGACCGATCGACGACCACCATACGCGCACCGTAGCAGACCGCGAATACGACGTTTTCAGACCGAGGTAACCAGATGGGAGCACGCACGAGCGACCGAACGCAAAACACGGAGGAACGGCGAGAAACAACGACAGCACAGCGGGACAAGACGACCGATCTGGCCGACGCGATCGACGAGTACGTCCACGACGGGGCGAGCGTCGCCTTCGGCGGCATGGGCGGACGCGATCCGGAGGCGGCCGCTCGGGAGATCGTCCGCCAGGAGAAGCGAGGACTGACCGTCCTCGACGACGCCCGGACGACGCTTTTGGACATCATGGTCGGAGCTGGCGTCGTCGACGAGTACGTGGGGTCGTGGGTCGGGACGAGTCTCATCTCGCAGGGACACAACATTCGGAACGCGGTCGAAAACGGCGTTCCACAC
>JBNJFV010000021.1:14478-22984 GCA_051747145.1 Halobacteriota archaeon | reverse complement strand
TCGATCTTGCAGCCGACGAACTTCCGCACCTCGTCCCAGAAGGCCACGATCGACTGTTTGCGATCGATCTCCACGCAGAGTTCGACGTCTCTGACGTTGTACTCCAGCAGTCGCGTGGGATCTTCCTCCCAGAGATCGCCGATGTCGCCGGCGTACCGCTCCTTGCCCACGTCTAACTCCAACTCGCCGACGGCGTCGAGGCGGTAGGACTCCAGTTCGGTGAACTGCGTCCGCTTGTACGCGTACAGCAAATCGAAGACGACCCGCCCTTTGACGTCGGGGCCGCCCCAGCCCGATCGCCACACCTCGTCGATTCGCGAGAGCCGCTCTATCGACAGGTCGCGGTCGGTTCTCGAATCCAACCGCTCCATGCGATCGAGCAGGTACGGGGCGTCGAAGTCCTCGAAGTTCCAGCCGGTGAGCAGGTCCGGATCCGTCTGTTCGATGTATTCGACGAACGCGTCCAGCATCGCCGCCTCGGTGTCGAACGATCGAACCTCGATTTCGGTGTCGGCGCGTAACGGTTCGTACGCCGTGAGCCGATCGGGAACGGCTCCGTCGCCGATGGGCGCTTCGTAGAGCCACGCCACGTACTGATCGTCGAAGGAGTCGTGGCTCGTGATGCAGACGATCGGCTCCTCGCCGTCCTCTGGGAAGCCGTTTCGATCGTCGACCTCGATGTCGAACGTGTTCACCCGGATGTCGGCGTCGACCGACGCCGGTTCCACCTCCGAGTGGGGGATCTGGATCGTCTCGTCGCCGTCGTCAAGTCGTCTCGCGGGAACGCTCATCCCCCCGCCGAGCCCCTTGTCGATCAAAAATCGGTTGGGAAAGAGGATGTCGGCCTCGTAATGCTCGAAGTCCTCGCGGATCTGGCCGACGTCGCGGGGGGTCCGAGCGACGATCTTCGTGAGTTTTTCGCCGCGGATGCTCTCGAACGGCTCGCCGTCCACGTCGGTTTCGCGCGCGTCGAGGACGACGTCGTACTCGTCTACCGGATCGACGCTCAGGCTGTCGGTCGGCGTGTAAAAGTACGGTTCGAATCCGAGGACGCGGACGTGTTCGACCGCGCCGGTTTCGTTTCGACCGAACACGTGGATGACCGGGTGTTCGTCGCGCCCGGTTCCCTCGATCGAGTAGTCGATCTGGGTGATCGTAACCTCGACGCGCTCGTCCGCGTCGGGAAAGCGCGCGTCGTCGATGTCGACCACCTCGCTCACCAGACCACCGTTGTCACCGGCGATCGCTTCCGCCGCGTCGGCGGCGTTCGAACCGTCGTCACTGCCGCCGTCCCCGGTGGTAGAAAATCGGGCGAGATCCGACTGCGTCATACCGGGAGCTATCGCCCCACCTCATAAAAAGAACGGGCATTCGTTCCTCCGGGGGTGGCGGCAACCGATCGCAGTACCGACTGTGGCAAAACGGCGGGCGGAGGGAAAGACCTATATCTTGGTATGGTATAGCATGGTTTGGTATGACGACCCGCGCTAACGACACGGAGTTGGATCGTGCCGATGGATCTCCCGCCCTTCCGGAGGGTGAGACGACCGTCGAGGCCTACGAGATCGAAAACGGCGTGGTGTTCTACGACGCGGAGAACCCGCTCGCGTGGCTGGAGTCCTCCCGGGTAATCAACCTCGAAACGTACACCTAGATCGGTGCGAAGACGAGGCGTTCGAGTGTCTCTCGACGCTTCGGTTGGCACTACTTCCCAACACGGACACCGAAACGGCCCCGATGCCGTTTTGGAAACGGAAACGAACTCCTTTTGCCCGGCCCGAACGCATACGCTGTGATGAGCGATCGGCCAGGAAACGACGGGGCCGCCGATCGAATCGCAGACTTCGTCGATCAGTACGACTCCGACGACGAGCGCGAGTTCCCGCTTCAGGGCGTGGACGCCGAGGAACAGATCGAGACGCCGGAGTCGAAGATCGCGATCGACGTCGACGCGCTCGAAGCGAAGCGATCGGCGGTCGATCCGGAGATCGCCCGTCGGTTCACCAACGCCGTCATCCTCGCGAACGCCGGCCTGCTGTTCGTGAGCCTTGGCGTCATGGTCGTGTACTTCCGTGGGATGATCGAGATCGGCGGCGTGCTCGTGCTCGCCGGCCTGTTCGCGCTCGCTCGGACGTACCAACAGTATCGCGCCTTCGAGGCGTACCGATCGGCGCGTGACGAGCACGAACCGTCCGAACGCGGTGCGGATCGCGAGGACTGATCGCGACCCGATCCGAGCGGAAGCCATATCCTCGCCTCGCTCGTTGGCTTCGGTATGCGATCGGTTCGCGACGAGAACGGGGACACGTATCTGGTTCGGAAAGCCACCGACGAGGCGTATCTGCTCGTCGATCCGGCGACCGGCACGGAGGAGTACCGACCCCGATCGGCGTTCGAGCCGGTGGCGGACACCTCGCCGCTATCGGTCGCAGCGACCGGCGTCCCGCGATCGATCAGGCGAGTGCTCACCGCGACCCACGACGACCGATCGCTCGGGCTGTTGGTCGAGATCGTCGATCGATCGCCGGTGGCCGTCACGGACCTGCTTGAGGAGTACGACCTCTGTGAGAGCGCCCTCCACGGACTACTCTCGGAATTCACTGCGGCCGGACTCATCGAGGAGACGACCGTCTGGGGGACGCGCGGCTACGAACCGACGCCGCTTGCGATCGACGCGATCGATCGCATTCGTGGCGACCGGTCGGATTACTCGGCGACCCGCTGAAGCGTCGACAGCGCGGGGGCCGATTCGTGCCGGACAGTCGATCGGTTCGTCGTCGGATCCTTCTCGACGGTAAGAAGGTCGTCGGCCGCCGCGATGAGTTCCTCGTCGTGGCTGACGATGACGATCTGGGCGACGCCGAATCCCCGCATCTCGCCGACGAGATCGACGAGTCGAGAGACGTGTCCAGAATCGAGAAACACCGTCGGCTCGTCGAGGATGAGCGGCGGCGTCGAGGCGGTCCCGTCGATTCCCTCCGAAAGCAGCCGGTAGATCGCACACCGAAGGCTGAGGTTGAAAAGCGCCCGTTCGCCGCCCGACAGCTGTTCGGGGTCGAGCCGCTCGCCGTCCTTTTGGAACACCGAAAGTTCGTACTCGCCGTCGAGTTCGATGTGCGAGTACGCGTCGTTCGCGTAGACGAGTTCGAACGTCTCGTTGAGCATTCGCTCGAGCGTCTCCACGTTGTGTCGTCGCAGGTCCGATCGAAGCTCGCCGTACATCGACTCCAGCTCGGTCGTTTCCGCGTGGAGCGACGAGAGTGCGTCCACGCGCCGTTCGATCGCCGATTTGCGCTGTTCGAGCGATTCGAGCTGTTCGATGTCGGCTTCGACCCCGCCGCGTTTGCTCGTCAGCGCCTCACGGTCGGCCGCGAGCGCGTCGAGTTCCTCTGTGACTCGATCGATGTACGCCTCGGCGGCTGTTTTCCGCTCGCGAGCGGCGTCGATCCGCGCCTCGTCGACGGCGTCTCGAAGGTCGTCCCGTTCGGTTCGACGCTGTTGCAACCACTCGCGGCGTTCGTCGTTCCGCGAGCCCAGCTCCTCGCGTCGATCGCGAAGAGATTCGATCTCCGCTTCGAGTTCGCCGTGACGATCTCGGAGGGTCGCCAGCTGCGATACCGATTCGAGTTCGGCTTCGATCCGTTCGATCTCCGCTTGGAGTTTTTCGATCGTCGCCGTTTGCTCGCGGGCCTGTTCGCGCTTTGTGGCCGCGTCGTTTGCTATCGCGTCGGCTTCCGATTCGCGTTCGGTCGCCGCCTCCAGTTTCGTTTCGGCCGTCTCGCGCTTTTCGGCCGCGTCGGTTCGCATCTCTTCGATGCGTTCGGAAAGCAGTTCGCTCGTCGTGTCGATCTCCTCGATCCGTGATTCAGCCTCCTGGAGCGATTGGGCCGTTTCGATCTCGGCGTCGAGGTCGCGAATCTGGTCGGCGATCGACTCGCGTTCGCCTTCGAGTTCCGCGAGCCGTTCGCGATCGTCATCGAGGTCGTGAACGTGCGGGGAGTCCTCGACAGGTTGGCCACACTCCGGGCAGTGTCCCGCCGCGAGGAGCCGCTCGGTCTCCTCGATGTCGGCTTCGAGCGCGTCGATCGTCGCCGACACCGACGCCTGCCGCTCGGTCAGCTCCTGGCGGGCGCGCTGTGTCTCCTCGAGAACCGCGTCGGCACTCCCGTGCTCGATCGGCGTCCCCTCGAATCTGGCGAGCAGGTCCGATCGCTCCTCGAGGAGTTCCCTACGACGGTTCGCTCGCTCGTCAGCTCGCTCCTCGAGCGCGTCGGCCTCCGACTGGAGCGTCTCGGCGTCCGCTCGCAACGTCGCCGCGTCGGACTCGAGCCTGTCGGCTTTCTCCTCGAGCGCATCCGCCTGATTTTCGAATCCAGAGTTGCTGATGCGGGCCTCGTTTCGATCCTCGATCAACGCCTCGCGTCGGTCGGTTCGATCGGTCTCGTGGGCCTCGATCGCCGCGGCGCTCGCGCTGTCGAGCCCCAGGGTATCACGCTGGGAGTCGATGCGGTCCTGTAGCTCCGACATCCGTTCGCGTCGGTCCACGATCGTCTCGCGAAGCTCCTCGCGTTCGGTTTCGGTCGCCTCGATCTCCGCTCGGAGGTCCGCGATGGCTTCTTCGAGCGCCTCCAGGCGCTCTCTCCGCTCCCGATGGGTCGAAAGCGTCTCCTCGGCCTCCTCGAGGGCCCGGTTGGCGGATTCGTACTGCTCCTCGTAGTGGTCGATCCGCTCGTCGAGTTCCGCGAGTTCGGTTTCGATCTCGTTGAGCCGTTCGTACGGTTCCGCTCGCCGTTTGGCCTCGATCTGTTCGGTGACCGACGAGAGCGCGCCCTCGGCGTTTCCGAGGACGTCTTCGACGCCGAGGCGGGCCTGCCCCGCACGCGATCGGTACTCCTCTAAGACGCCGAGCTGGAGCAGATCGTCGATCATGTCCTGTCGCTCGGTCGCCGTCGCGTTGATCAGCTTGTTGACCTCCCCCTGGCGAACGTACGCGCAGTTGATGAACGCCTCCGCGTCCATCCGGAGGAGTTCGGTGACGAACGCGCGCACGTCGCGTGCGCCCTCGATCGTCACGTCGGGTCCCTCGAGCACGCACGTCCGGGTCGAAACCCGATCGCCCGATCGTTTGAGTTCGCGTTCGATGCGGAACTGGTCGTCGTCGTGATCGAATTCGAGCACGATTCGGGAGTCGGATTCGCCGTTCGTGACGACGTCCTCGAGCGTCCCGTCCAGCGCGTTGGCTCCATAGAGCGCGAAGAAGACGGCCTCCAGAAGCGAAGACTTTCCACTCCCGTTGACGCCGTGGATGACGGTGACACCGTCGCGAAGACCGATCGACGCGGCACTGTACGGCTTGAAGTGTTCCAGTTCGAGATTCGTGACCCTCACAGATACTCACCCATAGATGTCTGGCCGTCGGTGTTCGAGTCCGTACCGTGTGTCGAGGTCGAATCGGACGATTCATCGCTACGATCGGTGGATTCGGCGCTCCGTGATTCGGCGGCTCGATCGGCGGTCGATCCCGACGACGCGCTCGAATCGACCGCTGATCCGCTCGATTCGACCGATTCGATCGGTTCGTCCACCGACCCGGTCGAGTCGCTCGTCGCATCCTCGGGCGCTGGCTCGAAGGCCGCGAGGCCGTCCTCGAGGTGATCGCGGACGTTGGCTTTGACCGTTTCTCGGACGTTCGAGTCGGCGATCGTCGCCGAGCGAACCGCGTCGTCGACCGCACGGGCCGACGTCGAGAGACCGAGGTTTCGAACTCGGTCGTCGACGGCCGCGTCGGGATCGGCGAACTCCACGCCCAGATCGGCCCCGCTTTCGGCTGCCCGATCACGGTCGTCCCGGACGCGTGCGATGAGCGCGCCCCGATCGAGCGCGTACGATTCGACGTCGGCCGGCGTCACCGGCTCGCCGTCGCCGTCGATTCGGACGATCACCACCGCGTCGGTCACGTCGTGTTGGCCGACCTGCTCTCGCACGCGATCGATACCCTCACCCTCGGCAAGGTCGACCTCGACGAAGACGAACGGCCGCGTGTCGATCGATCGCCGGCGGATGTCGACCCCTTCGTCGAACTCGACGACGTTGTACCCGCGGGCGGCGGTCTCGCTCGCGCTGGCTCGCTCCGTCGAACCGCAGTAGGTGATCCACGTGCCATCGACCTGCTCGACGCCCGGGACGTGATTGTCGCCGAGGAGGACCGCCTCGAAGTCGACCGTCGACTCCTCCAGGACGTGCGCTGTGTCCCAATCGGCGTGTGCGAATGGCGTGAACAGCCCGTGACTGACGAGCACGTCGTGGGCGGCCGTACTCGGTTCGAACTGGTAGGTGAGTTCGTCCCGACGCGACGGGGGGACGTGATCGAGGCCGTAAAACGCCGTCTCACCGATCGTCACCGGCTCGGGCCCGAGTCGCGTCGTCAGTCCCAGCCGCTCGAACAGATCGAGCCACTGACCGCTCCGGGTCGATTCGTGATTGCCGACGACCGCGAGGAACGGAATGGCAGCGTCATCGAGCCGTCGGAGCGTCGAGAGGGTTCCGAGCAGGTCGCCGAGTTCGGGCCGCCGATCGTGAAACAGGTCTCCGGCGTGAACGACCGCGTCCACGTCGTCGGCGATCGCGTCGTCGATCACCGACTCGAACGCGTCGAGAAAGTCCTGGCGTCGCTCCGGCGAGTGGTACTGTCGATACCCGATATGGGTGTCGCCGGTGTGAATCACCCGAGTCATCTACTCCGGTGTTGTCCGCCATGCCGTATAGACGTTCCGCGACCACAGTGAAAGTGAACCGAAGTCGACGCCGGAAGCAAAATTTCGATCGAAACCGAATCAGATCTTCAGATCGTAGAGCCGTTTTCGCGCGTCGGAAAAGGAAAATCGCGATTCGACGGCCCCCCGCTCTTCGAGTCGGCTGAGCGCGTAGCGTACCGTTCGCGGCGGGAGCAGCGTCTCTTCGGCGAGTTGGCTCTGTGTCAGCGTGTCGTTGTAGTCCAATACCTTCGCGACGAGTTTGGCGCTCGGGGGGAGATCGCGAACCACGTCCCACCGGTCCGTGGGTTCGTCCGCCCTCAAAGCCTCTGATGCACTCATTCTCGATACCGACTTTGTGATGCTGGATAATAATAGTTCCTATCTCTAATGATTACTATAGCGCATATAATCCTGTGCGCAAGTCCGGCGTCAGCCGCGCGCATGACCGATCGTCTGTGTGACCCGAAACCTCTTATTCGCATCCGACCTAGCACCGACGATGACCGACATTGTGGACGACGTCGATCTACCGTACGACGAGGATTCGACGTCCCATCAGGAGAAGATCGAGCGCCTACAGGAGCGTCTGGAGGTCCTCGAGTCTCAAAACGAGGAGATGCGTGACAAACTCCTCGATGCGAACGCGGAGAACAACAAGTACCAGCAGAAGCTAGAGCGGCTGACCCACGAGAACAAGAAACTCAAACAGTCGCCGCTTTTCGTCGCGACCGTCCAGGAACTCAACAGCGACGGCGTGATAATCAAACAGCACGGGAACAACCAGGAGGCGCTGACAGAGGTCACCGAATCGATGCGCGACGAACTGGAACCCGACGCGCGCGTGGCGGTGAACAACTCGCTTTCGATCGTCAAGCGGCTCGACAACGAGACGGACGTCCGCGCCCGCGTAATGCAGGTCGATCACTCGCCGGACGTCTCCTACGAGGACATCGGCGGGCTGGACGATCAGATGACCGAGGTCAGAGAGACCGTCGAGATGCCGCTGAAACACCCGGAGATGTTCGACGACGTCGGGATTCAACCCCCATCGGGCGTCCTCCTGTACGGGCCGCCGGGGACCGGCAAGACGATGCTGGCGAAGGCGGTCGCAAACCAGACCGACGCGTCGTTCATCAAGATGGCCGGCTCCGAACTGGTGCACAAGTTCATCGGCGAGGGCGCGAAACTGGTTCGGGACCTCTTCGAGGTCGCACGCGACAACGAGCCCGCGGTGATCTTCATCGACGAGATCGACGCGATCGCCTCGAAGCGGACCGATTCGAAGACTTCCGGCGACGCAGAAGTCCAGCGGACGATGATGCAGCTACTCAGCGAGATGGACGGGTTCGACGAACGCGGTGAGATCCGTCTCATCGCCGCGACGAACCGCTTCGACATGCTCGATCCGGCCATTCTCCGTCCGGGTCGGTTCGATCGGCTCATCGAAGTGCCGAAACCCGACGTCGAGGGGCGCGAACTCATCTTCCAGATCCACACGCGCGACATGAACGTTGCGGCCGACGTCGACTTCGCGGAGCTTGCAGACCTCGCTGGAGACGCCTCCGGCGCGGACATCAAAGCCGTCTGTACGGAAGCGGGGATGTTTGCGATCCGCGACGAGCGGACAGAGATCTACATGGGCGATTTCATCGACGCGTGGGAGAAAGTCAGCGTCGAGGAGGACACCCCGGGCGACTCGCTGGCGTTCGCCTGATCGACACTCACAGCCGTTCGCCCGATCGACGCACGCT
>JBNJFV010000021.1:1426-14378 GCA_051747145.1 Halobacteriota archaeon | reverse complement strand
ACGCGTGGGAGAAAGTCAGCGTCGAGGAGGACACCCCGGGCGACTCGCTGGCGTTCGCCTGATCGACACTCACAGCCGTTCGCCCGATCGACGCACGCTGGCGGTCCCATTTCATCCAATAGGGGCGTTTTCGACTGGGACAAGCGGACGGTTTCGACTGGGACAAGCGGATGGTTTCGACTGGGATCCGACGATCGTATTCGAGTGACGCGACACTCGCGATCGACGAGTCGACCATGCCGCCCGCAGATTATCTGACGACGCGAGTCAGACGGTGGTCGAAAGTTCGATCGACCGCGTTCAAAGCGTCGCGAAGACGAGATACGGCACCACGAAAAAAGCGGCGAAGATAATCGCACAGAGGATTCCGTATCCGATACCGACGCTCCCGATCGCGTACCACGATCCGTGGTCGAACTCCGAGGTGTCCATGTAACCCACCGCGAGTGGAAGTTACAAAACTCTTCGCCACGACCGCAGGATGTTTCGAACCATTCAATTCGATCGGCTCGAACGACGAGACATGGGAACGCCACAGGAGACGCGTGAGGAACAGACGCTGGAAGTGATTGACCGGTTGTACGACGCGTATCCCGACGCCACCATCTCGTTGCACTTTACCGATCGGCTCGAGCTGCTCATCGCGGTCATGCTCTCGGCGCAGTGCACCGACGAGCGCGTCAACAAAGTCACTGCCGATCTCTTCGAGAAATACGAGGACGCGCAAGCCTTCGCGGCGGCCGACCAGGAGGAGCTGGCAGACGACATCTCCTCGATTACGTACTTCAACAACAAGGCCAAGTACATCCGATCGGCCTGTACAGACATCGTCGAGAAACACGACGGCGAGGTCCCAGACACCATGACGGAGCTGACCGACCTCGCAGGCGTCGGGCGCAAAACGGCGAACGTCGTCCTGCAGCACGGCCACCAGATCGTCGAGGGGATCGTCGTCGACACCCACGTCCAGCGACTCTCTCGGCGGCTCGGAATCACGACGGAAACCTCGCCGAAACGGATCGAATCGGACCTCATGTCGATCGTTCCCGAAGAAGACTGGCAGTGGTACACGCATCTCATGATCAGCCACGGTCGGGCCGTCTGTACGGCGATCAATCCCGACTGTGCTGCGTGTTCGCTCGAAGACGTCTGTCCCTCCTCGAAACTCGATCACGACGTCGATCTTGCGAGCGGCGACCCCTGGTGAGGCGTTCGGTGCGTCGATACGGAATCCGTCCGCACACCGACCCCTGGCCGACAGAACCGGCTCGGGTCGATCGAACACCCGGTACAGCACCTCCCCGATCGCGTTCCCGCCGATCGAACACCCGTTACAGAACGTACCCGATCGCGTATCGGTACACACCTGTAAGCCACGCGAGAATCCAGAAGATCACGTACCCGAACACGCCGACGCGAAGCCGCAGTCGCCAGTGACTCATATTGTCGCCCAGATCGTCGATGTCGACGTCCGGATCCGGATCCCGATAGAGATTCGCCCGTCGTTTGGCCTGAAATATTCGGGCGATCCCAGTGAGCCCAAAGAGCAACAGCGCGTACGCCTGCAAACCCAACACGGCGTGTAAGCCGCTGAGACCGCTGAGTTGATCGAACAACCGCGGCAGCATCCACGTCAGCATCGGCACCGTCGTCAGCGTCAATCCGACGGCGATAAATTGGAGGTGATACACCAACACCCCCCACGTCACCGTCTCGGCGTCGATCATGATCCACGCCCCCTTCAGAAAGAACGGGAGGCTCAGCGTGACCATGATCGCTACACCCGTCGCGATCGTCGCGTCGCCGACCATTGGCGATCCTACGAATCCACCCGCCCTAAATGGTCCGAATCCGGACGTGGGAGGGTCGCACACGAGGGGTGAACGACAATCGTCACGCTAAGGATGCCTGGTCCCGAACAGTCGCACAATGAGTGACGCCGCCGACGAAGCGGATCGAAACGACTCCGCAGACTCGTCGACGCGATCGGGGTCCAACGCACACCCGGATGACGCTGATCTCGACGCACTTCGGGAGGTTGTCGAGGAGAAGTACGACTTCGAGAACTTCGGTCCGGCGGAGATGATGGAGATGACAGCAGAAGAGTGGGACGTCGCGTTCGATCCCGACACGTGGATCACCGGGAGCGAACTCCTCGATCGCGTCGAGGCGGACCTCAAATCCCGGATCGCGACCCGAGACGTCTTCGCCATGCTGGAGCGGGTGGACGACGACGGCGACGATCGGGTGATCGCGTACTCCGACGAAGGATACGCGATCGTGTACCCGGACGGCAGCGTCGAGGGACGGGGAACCGTGCTCAGGGACGTCAAACCGACGGTTGCGCTCTGCTCGATGGACGAATACGCACCGCAGGAACCGCCAGAATCCTACGAACTCCCCTCGCCATCGGCGGTTCAGGAGGGAACCGGCGAGTTGGGGAACCTGATGCTGCAGGTGATCGCATTCGGGCAACTCGTCGCCGGGCTCGGAATTAGCCTGTTGTGGCTCCTCCCGGGATTCATCGATCGTGGCAACATCATCGCACCGGCGATGGGCGTCATTTTCGTCGTCGTTGGAGTAGCGCTGTTTACGATCGTGGCGAACGCCAGACTGTCCGATCGGTTTCGTTCCGAACAGTACCGGAACCGACTTCGCGCCGTGAACGCAGCCGAAGCGAGGCGACCGGAGTCACTCCCGTCGGACAACGCCGGTCCTGACGGCGACGAACTCGATGCGTAACTCGCTGATATCGAAAGACAGGACCGCCGTCGTCGACGAACCGCATCGGGCCATAGTCGGTGGGTTTAAGCACGTTCCATTCTGAGTCGTAGCTGTATGAAACGGCGGGAGTTTATGCGTACAGCCGGAGGGTCTGCCGCCGCCGCAACGGCCGTCGCAGCGGGAAGCGGGACGGCCGCCGCCCAGGAGGAACAGCCAGACTGGGGGGGATACTTGGACGGAATAGACGGCGGGTATCAGGACCTCCGCGGACAGGACGAAGTGACTGTATCGGTCGGTGCCGAGGGTAACGGTGGAGCGCTCGCGTTTGAACCGGCAGGGATCTGGATCGATCCGGGAACCACTGTCGTCTGGGAGTGGACCGGCGAAGGTGGAGAGCACAACGTGGTCACTCGGGGGGGACCGGCGGAGTTCGAAAGTCCGCTCACGGCAGCAGCAGGGGACACGTTCGAGTTCGAATTCACCGAAGACCACGAAGGGATAACCGAATACGCCTGCGAACCACACGAAGGGCTCGGTATGCTCGGCGCGGTTGCGGTCGGAGAAGTCGACACTGTCGAGGCCGGTGGTGCGGAAGGGGGGGCATGGCCGGAGGACATCGGCCACGTAGGCGTGCCGCTACAGAAACATTTTCTTGGAATCATCACCTTCCTCGGCCTCGGATTGACTTTCGTGTTCACGTTCTACGTGTTGAAATACGGTGAATCCGCGAACACAGGGAGGGGACAGTAATGTCGTCGTCAGGAAGCACGTACGGTGACATCCACCGCTACGAGCCGCCGCGAGAAAGCACCGCAGCGGCGATCGCAATCGTCCTGCTCACCGTCATCGAAGTCGTCTTCGTCTTCCTCTTTATCTACGGGCTCATGTCCGGCTGGGGGCTTACGGAGTTCGGGAACCGGTATCTTGGAGCAGTGCTCGCGATCATCTTCATCGATCTGGGGTTCATCCTCGCGCTGTACCGCAAGGAGTTCCTCCCGGACGTCATGATCGTAAAAAAGCGACGGCGCAAGTGGGAAGACATCTACGTCCGTGAAGATCAGGCAGATGGCGAATCGTTCGGTGCAGACGACGTCTGGGACACGGTCAAACGCGCGGTGTACCCGTACTACAAACGGTGATTCGAGATGAGTTTACAGAAAAAAGACGAATTCGATCATAACGCGTGGCTCAAAGAGAAGGATCTCACGCCGATCGAGACGACGTTTCTGATGTCGCTGATCTATCTGGACAAGCGGCTCAGAATCGTCGACTATCTGGAGGTACTGGAGACGCTGTATTACCGCATCAACCTCCAGATGCCGAAGAGCCACACCGAACAGTACAACCTCGATAACAAGTTCTGGTACTGGTATCCGCTGTACTCGCTTGGGTTTTTGTCGATCCTCGCGTACATCATCGCCTCGATAACCGGGGCGTTGTTAGGATTTTACTACTCGCCGTCCACCGCAGGGGACCCAAGCGCGGCGTACAATTCCATTATCGCCATAACGACCGACCTCAACTTCGGATTCTACCTCCGAAGCCTCCACCGGTGGTCCGCCCAGTTCATGACCGCAGCGGTGTTCCTGCACATGATCCGCGTGTACTTCACGGGGTCGTACAAGGAGCCGCGAGAACTCAACTGGATCCTCGGGATCGTCCTGCTCAGCCTGACGATGGTGTTCGGATACACCGGCTACCTACTGCCGTGGAACCAGCTATCCTTCTGGGCCGCGCAGATCGGCGTCGAGATGGCGCTGGCAACGCCGATCGTCGGCGAGTGGGGTGCACAACTCATGTTCGGAGGGTTCACGCTCGGACAGGCGACGATCGTCAGAATGTACATCCTGCACGTGTTCGTGTTGCCGTTCGTGGTAACGGCGCTGATCGCGCTGCACGTCGGCATCGTCTGGATGCAGGGAATCGCGGAGCCACACTGATACAAACTCAAACCAATGAGCGACAACCAATCTACATCGGACGAGGAACTCAGAACCGACGGGACGGGCATCGTCGCACCGGACGACGAAACCCCCACCTGGTCGGAACGCAAAGGTCGCAAGACGGGGCTTTCGAGGCTCACCTACGAGTACTTCGAACGATCGAGACGCGAGGACCAGGACATGCGGACCGAATCTGACTACGTCGAACGCGACGTGCTCGGGTTCCCGACGTGGCCCCACGAGATCATCCGAAATTTGGCCATCTCGATGTTCTTTACGGGAATTATACTCCTCATCGCGGCCACACTGCCGCCACACCTCGGTGACGCGGCAAATCCGAGTCAGACGCCGGAAGTCATCCTTCCCGACTGGTATCTGTACTGGTCGTTCGGCCTGTTGAAACTCAACCCGCTCAATCCCGAGCTGGCCGTCTTGGGCGGCGATAAACTCATTTCCGATCAGTTCTACGGCGTCCTGGCGAACGTCGTCGTCGTCGCCGTGATCGCTGTGGTCCCGTTCCTCAACAAGGGGACTGCGCGACGGCCCGTCGAGCAGCCGTTCTGGGCAGCCGTCGGCGTCGGAGGAGTGGTGTTTTCGATCACGATCGCCGCGAATGCGATCCAGAACCTGATCCCGCTTACGCTCCCGTTGATCCTCAACCTCGTGTTCGTGCTGCCGTTCGTCGCGGGGTTCATCACGTACGCGGTGTTGAAGACGATGCGTGAAGGGTACATGTACGACCTCAACCGCCGATACTACCGACTTCGACCACCGAAGTAGTTGCACCTGGGCCGACGGTACCGTCGCGTTCGATCAATCCTGCTGTGTCTTTAGTCGCCATCGCCGGCAAACGTCGAATAGAAGTAGCTCACCGCCGAACCGATCGGTATGAGTGATTCCGACGCGGAGGGGTCGACGGGCCGAACCGATCGGGGCGGCCGACGTGAGGTCGTCGTTCCGCTGCGGCTGTACAAGACGGTGATCGTGTTCTCGACGACGATCGCAGCGATCGGGATCGTCGGCGGGTTTTTCTTTCTCGATGCGGCAACCTTGCAGGTGAGTTTCTTCCGCTCGACGTTGGAGGTGCTCGTTTCGGCGATCGGCGTGCCGATCGGAGCCGACCTCCTGACGGGGGTGCTCGCCCTGTTCGGACTGGCGCTGATCGTCTTCGGGACCGCCGTGTTCGTGCTCGGAACGCGCTTTCGCGCCGAAGGGATGGGAAAGCCTCAAGAGGACTCCGACGAAGATCCAACTAATGGCTGACGAGTTCATCAAAGGGTTCGGGATCATGATGGCTGCAGGGCTCGCGTGGATCACGCTGGCTGCGTGGTATCAAACGCCGTCGTTTTACGACGTCCAGCTTATCGGAACGCCGCCGGAGCCGGCCACGCTGTTCGACGCGATCGGCATCTTCCTCATCGACGTGTTCCTCTGGACGGCGATCCTCGGTGCGCTCGCCTTCTGGGTGCTGATCCCAATCGGTCGCGAGTTCGTCACTGCGTTCGAGGAACGACGGAACGCGAACTGATCGCAATCGAATCGATCAGGATGGGTCGGCTGGCGATCGCGCGCTCGCTGCTTGCCGAAGGTGCAGACTCGGGAAGCCGATCGCACGACAGTCACCACGGTGAACGGAGCCTGCGGCAAACCGTGCGGTGAGTACAACCGGCTCGACACGTGGTGGGTCTTGTGAACCCGACGACGAGCAGCGGCATGCACTCGACGTACGGGTACAGACTGGACGTACCCGCATCGATACCGACGCCAGTGTCTACGACGCGAAGTCGGATCGATCGTCCGATCGACTTTCGATCGGTATCGACAGTCAACGACGTCGATCGTGCCCGCACACGTACAGCCTCAAAACGAACCAATCTACTCTGTGTCGCCGTACGCGAAGATGAGCGAAACAGCGTCGCCTTACGCGAAGACGAGATCCAAAAACGGAGCGTAGAGGAAACGGAGCCCGTAGTAGGCGGCGTAGATCAACACGATCGACGACGCTGCGATGCCTGCTTTGGGCCACTCGATCGGCATGTTGTTCCGCGCTTCGACGTTTCGTGCCTCGAACTCGAAGACGTCGGCGACGAAGACGCCGACCACCGGGATCGCCATGATCGCCCCGCTGATCGGACGATACAGCATGAACAGAAATACCAACAGAACGAGCGCGACGTTCGACACGACGTGCGGCAGATACCGTGAGAGCGTTTCGTCGCCGTTTTCGGCCTGCGTGACGTGCGTCCGGTGACGAAGATAGCGCGTGAGCATGTTCACGAGTACCACCGCGAAGATCGCAAGTGGTATGACGTCCCCGATTTCGTCGATCCAATCGAGCGGAACGAGGAACTGCAGTGGATCCATGTATCCTTGTGGGTGTAGGAGTCATTAGAGTTTTTCCAATCGCCGCGGCGATCAGCGGTTCGATCGAGCCGCCCCACCAGTGACCACGTCGAACTCGCCGCCGGCTTCGATTCGGACCGTATCCGAAACGGTCGCGGTGGCTTCGATCGACCCGTCGACGATGACGGAGATGTCGTCGTCGCGTTCGATCGATAGCTCGATCGGGAGGCGGTGGACCCACCGATCGGTGCTGATAGCGAACGGGGAGATCGGGACGACGCTGACGCCCGCAGTGGCGTCCACCAGGACGCCGCCCGCAGCGCGGGCGTATCCGCTGCTGCCGAACGGCGTCGCGACTACGACCCCGTCCGATCGGAACGTGGTGGCGGCGCCCCGGGTGGGGTGGACACCGTATTCGGAGATGTGGGCCGGGGACTTCGTGACCAACGCGAGATCGAACACCGCCTGCGACAGCGAGCGGCCGTCGATCGACACCGCGACCGTTCGGTGTCTGACGCCGTCGACGTCGCCGGCGGCGATCGTCTCGAGCGTGTCGGCAACGGCCGGGACGGCAACCGAATTCGGTCCGGGGCCCAGTGCGACTGGGAGAATGGGCCGTCCGTCCGCTGTTCGCACAGCCTCGCTGACGGCGCGAGCGCCCACTGCGAGCAGAACCGCCGCAGTCTGCGGTGCGGAGAGACGAACGGAGTCGACCGATTCGACGAGCGCCTCGACCCGATCGGCGGTCGACCCCTCACCGCACACTGCGACGCGCATCGTCCCTCCCGTTGCCGCGTTCCATGTCCTGTGTGTCCGACCGCAGTCTCAAAAACCCCGCGCGTCTCGACGGCGATCGGTCAGTAGGGCCAATCACCGGTAACCTTCATGCCTTCGGCCAGATCCTCCGCCTCCAGCTGCGCGGCGATCGACTCGGGCGACCGGTGGGCGGGTTCGACATCGTCGCCTGCCAGTTCGACGACCAGTTCCGTCAGCAAAATCGCCTGTTCGCGCAGGTTTCTCGGCTCGAGTTTCTCGATCGTGTCCGCGAAGGTGTGTCCCCATCCCCGCCCTCGATCCTCGGTTTCCCCCGAGACCATGTAGCCGGGAACCCCCCACTGGACGAACGGCCAGTGATCGCTGTGGGGGACGATCTCGCTGGACATCGAGATCGGATGATCGAACCGATCGCTGACGGTCTCGCCGGCAGCCTCGAGTGCGTCGAAGCCGTGGGCGTCGAGTTTGAGCGTTCGACCGTAGACGTTGCTGTCGATGTTGACGATCGCCCGGATGGCGTCGTGATCGGCGCGTTCGGCCTCGTGGCTCGATCCGACGAGGCCGACCTCCTCGGACCCATAACAGATGAACCTGACGCGGGTATCCAGCGCCGACTCGCGCGCAGCGAGTGCGCGAGCGATCTCGATCACGGTCGCCGTTCCCGCGCCGTTGTCCATCGCGCCTTCGGCGATGTCGTGGGCGTCGACGTGGCTCGAAACGATGATCTCCGCGTCGGTGTCGGGACCGAGTTCGGCGATTGCGTTGCCGCTCGTGGCCGCGGGCGTGTCACAGTCGACGTCGATCGTGACCGATTCACCCTCGTACCGACGTGCGAGCCGCGAGCCGACCTCGTTGCTCACGCCGACCGCGGGGACGTCCCCGATCGGCGACGCGGCGGTTCCGACGCTTCCGGTGGGGGGCAAACAACCCGACACGTGGTTCGCGAAGATAAACCCCGCCGCGCCGTTCTCGACGGCGTAGTAGTACTTTTCGCGGCGGTGGATGAACCGATCGTACTCGTCCGGGACGGTCGTCGAGACCATGACGATCTTTCCTTCGACGTCCGCGTCGAAATCCTCAGGGAGGCCGTACCCGAGGTCGACGAGCTCTCCGGTCGCGGTCGCGTTCGGACTTCGGGGCAGGGCGATACACGATTCGGTCGCGCCGTCGATCGAGATCGAACTCTCACCGCGTTCCCACCCCTGAATCTCGAATTCGTCGATGTGGGCGTTCCGCGCTCCAGCCGCCGCGAGGGCGTCGCGCGTCAGCTCCAACCCCTCGCGTTCGCCGTCGCTTCCAGCCATTCGATTGCCGATGTCGACGAGCGCTTCGAGGTGGTCCCATCCGATCGTACTGGTGAACGTTTCACCGATCCAGTCTGTCATACAAGTCGGTTCGCGCCCGGTGACTAATGACTTCGGAAGGAAGAACGATGCACCGCCACAGTGTCACACTCGCGCATCAGATCGGGGGCAGATCGGAGTGAAATCCATCACGACGCCGATCGCGGTTCGAACGACGTGACGGCTCACTCGACGCCGATCGCCGTTCGAACGACGTGACGGCTCACTCGACGCTGATCGCCGCTCAGGCTGCCACGAACTCCCACGCGTAAAGGTGGTTGAGCATGAGATACGTCACCACGCCGAGCGCCAACGACAGGATCCACGTCCCAGCCGCGAGGCGGCCGACGGTCGCGTGCGGCGTCTGCGTTCGGAGTTCCTCGGGGGTGTGGCTTACTCCCAGGACGATCGCGTACAACACGAGCGGGACCGCGAGGATCGAAAGGAGGATGTGAATCGCGAGCATCGCCAGGTAGGCCGGATACACCCACTCGAAGAGCGGGACCCACGCGTACGCCGAATCGAGGACGAACTCCTTCGTGCCGCCGCCTGCGACCTTGGGGAGGTACATCGCGAGGAACAACAGTATGAGGCCGAACCCGACCACCATCGCCCGGGCGTGTTTCCGTACCTCGCCGGCTCGGATCCAGTACCACCCGAGCGCGAGGACGAGAACGGCCACAGAGTTGACGATCGCGATCGCGTCGGCGAGAAAGTCGACCTGGGCGAGCGTCAACCGCGGGAACAGCGCCTGCACCTGCGGGACGAGAAAGACGCCGACGACGGCCGCATACCCCACGATCGACAACAGCGCGGTGATCATCCCCGGCCGATCGCGGATCGGCCCCTCCAGTACCGGTGTGTCCATACCACCCGTTGAACCTGCCGGACTATTCGTCTTCGGGTTCCGTTCGGGGACGAGAGCCCGGGCAGATCGATCCGACTCAGATGACGCCGGTCACCGTCGCCGCCTCGATCGCCGCCGCTTCGCTCACGCCGTTGCCGAAAATTGTGTACCGATCGCGGATCTCGTGGGCGGTGGTGAGCGCCTCGATCACGATTTCGGGGGCGATGCCCAACTCGGCGGCCGTGGTAGGTGCGTCGATGCTCTGCAGCGCCGCCCGGATCGCCGTCCACTGGCCGTCGGTGCCGCTGTGGAGATATTCGGTGATGATCGACCCGACGCCGACCTGATGGCCGTGAAGCGCCGGTTCGGGGGCGATCCGATCGAGCTGGTG
This sequence comes from Halobacteriota archaeon, assembly GCA_051747145.1. Taxonomy (GTDB): domain Archaea; phylum Halobacteriota; class Halobacteria; order Halobacteriales; family Haloferacaceae; genus JBNJFV01. The sequence goes on along the minus strand of JBNJFV010000021.1, from coordinate 4,013 downwards.
GGAAAACAGGTGTTCGGCACCCGAGGCCGGACGGGAGGAGCCGGCGATCGACATCGCGACCCCCGAGGAGACGAGCGCCTTCACCACGATCCAGGAGGACTCCTCTAAGCCCTTCTTGATCGAACCGGCGTTGTCGACGAGCATTTCCGCAGTCATTTCCGAGAGCGCGCCCGCGTACTCGGAGTATTCGACGTTCTTCAGTCGGTGGGCGAGCCGCCAATCCTTGACGGCGGTGTAATTCGAGATGATGTCCGCACAGCCGGCGGTCGTCAGCTCCCACGGCGCTTGTGCGATGATTTCGGTGTCCGCGACGACCGCAAGCGGCGGATCGGCGGCCACCGAGTGTCTGGTGTCGCCCTCGGGGATCGACGATCGCCCCGAAACGATGCCGTCGTGGCTGGCGACCGTCGGGACCGAGACGAACCCGATCCCTAGCCGATCGGCCGCCATCTTCGCGATGTCGATCGGTTTGCCGCCGCCGAGCGCGATGAGGAACCCGGCCCCTTCCGCTTCGGCGGCGTCGATGACCCGTTCGATCGACGCGAAGCTGGCCGACTCGACGATCACCGTTTCGGCCCCGTCAAACTGCTCGGCGAGGCGATCGCCCGCGATCCGGTTCGGCGTCGGACTCGTCACCACGAGCGGTTCGCCCGAGAGGTGGAGTTCGTCGACCGCCGCGCCCAGGTCGTCGAGGACGGCGTGGCCCACGAGGACGTTCCGCGGGAGCTTGATCCACGTCGATTTGTCGAACATACCGTCCCTCTCGAAGGCGGAGGATAAAACGGGCAGGGATCCGCGGCGAGGTCGATCGTCCGGTCGTCGGTCGTCTTAGACCGGCCGGAAGACGATCGCCCAGTCGTCGATCGACTTAGACCGGCCGGAAGACGATCGCCCAGTCGTCGGTCGTCTTCGACTGGCCGAACGACGATCGCTCAATCGTCGGTCGTCTTAGACCGGCCGGAAGACGATCGCCCAGTCGTCGATCGACTTAGACCGGCCGGAAGACGATCGTCCGGTCGTCGGTCGTCGCTCGCTGCTCCACTGTGACGTCGACATCGAGGCCGGCTTCGACCGCCCCTGCGTCGATCCCGCGCACGACGCCGGTGAGACGAACGGGGCCGAACGCCGCGATCGCCGTCACGTACGGAGCGTCATCGACGAACCCGGGCGGTGCCACGTGAATCACGCTGTAGGTCTCGATCGTCCCCGTCTCGGGCAACGGCCGCTCGGTGAGATCGGTCGATCCCGAGTGCGGACACACCCGCCGCGGCGGCAGCGAACCGTAACCGGCCGGCGATTCGAGGTAGTACCCCTCGCCCGCCTCGATCGCGTCGAGCCACTCGTCGTAGCCGGTGTCTGCGACGTGACCGGTCATCGGTCCACCTCCAGGACGTGAACGACCGCACTGGCGACCGTTCCGCCCGCGTTGTGCGTGAGTCCCGTCCTCGCGCCCGCGACGTGGTCGCTGTTCGGATGGTCGCCGCGCAACAACCGCGTCATTTCGGCGATCTGACTGCCGCCCGTCGCGCCGACCGGATGGCCTTTCGCCTTGAGGCCGCCCGAGAGGTTGATCGGGAGGTCGCCGTCGGCGGTCGTCTCCCCCCGCCGTGCCGCACCGACACCCTCGCCGGGGGCGTAGAAGCCGAGCGACTCGATCGCCAGCACCTCCGCGATCGTAAAGCAGTCGTGGACCTCCGCCACGTCGACGTCCTCGGGGGCGATTCCGGCGTCCTCGTAGGCCGTGTCCGCGGCGTCGACGGCCGCCGGCGTGCGTGCCATCGACTCTCGATCCGCCAGCGCGGCCCGATCGCCTCCCTGGCCACTTCCGACGATCGAAACCGGCGCGTCGAGGTCGTGTTGCTCGGCGTACGACTCCGATACTAGGACGAGCGCGCTCGCGCCATCAGTGATCGGACAGGCGTCGTACAGTCCGAGCGGAGAGGCGATCATCGGCGCGTCGAGCGCCTCCTCGACGGTGATCTCCCGGCGATACTGCGCGTACTCGTTGGGGACGGCGTTGGCGTGGTTCTTCACGGCGATCGCCGCGAGGTCCTCGCGGTCGCCCCCGAACCGCTCGAAGTACGCCTGCGCCATCAGCGCGTACGCGCCGGGGAACGTGATACCAGCACGAACTTCGAAAAGCTGATCGGCGGCGATCGAAAGCGCGTCGGTGACGCCGGCGGTGTCGAGGTTCGTCATCCGCTCGACCCCGCCGGCCAACACGACGTCGGCTTCGCCGGTCCGGATCGTTTTGACCGCTTCCCGTATCGCGACACCCGCCGACGCACAGGCGGATTCATAGCGCGTCGCCGGACAGCGAACCCCGGCCGCCTCGGCCATAATCGGGCCCAGGTGACTCTGTCGCTCGGCGTCCGATCCCATGAAGTTGCCCACGTTCACTAGCTCGACGTCCGAACGCGGTATCTCCGCATCTTCGAACGCCCGAACGCTCGCTTCCGCGAACAGATCCCGCCCCGTTCGATCGGGGACGCTCCCGAAATGCGTCAGGCCGACGCCGGCCACGCGTACTCCGCTCATACGTGCTAGTTGCTTTCGTGGCGCGTATATGCTTGCCGGATCGATCGAA
>JBNJFV010000021.1:0-1326 GCA_051747145.1 Halobacteriota archaeon | reverse complement strand
TCGCTTCGCTCATTCGGCGATCGACGACGCCCTCACCCGATGTACCGGAGTTCGTCGTCCGTCGGGATCGACGCCTGCTGGTCTTGCATCTCCCGTATCTTCCCGACCACGTCCTCCATGTCGTCGGCCCGTTCCTCCAGCGATCCGAAGTCGACCTCGAACGAAAGATCGGTCTGCAACACCTCCAGGACAGCCTGTGCGCTCTTTGGATCGACCAGATAGCCGCTCGTTTCGCCCATGAGACAGGCGACATCGTAGCCGAGACGTTTTCCGAGACCGAGCAACAGTCCGCTGACGCCGACGATCCCCCCGGCGGGTTCGTCGGGACGAAACTGCACCCCCGCCTGCTCTAACGCCGGCTTCAACTCCGCGTCGGTGACTGCTCCGAGGACGGTGTACTCCTCGACGAGTTCGCCGGTCGGCACGCCACCGAGCGCGAAGGCCCGATCGACGCCGAACGACGACGCAATCTCGAAGATCGCATCAGTGAGCGTATAGTGACCGGCGTTCGTCGCCGCCTGATGATCGCCAGTCAGCACGAGCAGGTCCGGGCCGTCCCCGTCGGTGTAGACGGCGTGGAACGACGCGCACGTCAACGACGCGACGCCCTCCTCGTCGACGTTGACTTGCGGTGGAAACTCCTCGGCGTAGAGCCGACGGACCAGTTCGCTGTCGAACTCTTCCAGCAGGTGTTCGGCTGCGAGTTTGCCCACGTGGCCGACCCCCGGGAGTCCCTCGATGAGGACCGGGTTCTGTAGGTCCGGGTCGGCGACTCGCTCGATGTCGATCGCATCCATGCAACGTATTCGCGGGCGCGGTGGTTAAGAGGGCGTCGGTCGCGTCGAAAACGCGGCGGCGGAAAACACAGCATCGAAAAACGCGGCGGCGGAAAACGCGGCGACGAATCGACGCCAATTGGGAGTGACCGCGACCGTCTGAACCGTCGGATCGGTCCGTCGCCCCCAGCGGTATCGAGCCCTACGGCTCGGCGTCGCGTTTCCGTGCACGTCGATACGATCCGTACGGATCCTCGGGATTGAACGGTGCTGGCGCGCTGTTCACGGCGGAGGCACCACACGCCGGACAGACATCGCCGAGCGTGTAGACCGGCCGGTCGTGTGCGGCCTCCCAGTCGGAACAGACGTGGATATCTGACTTCATGTCGGTTCGAAACTCACTCGCAGATCGGGGTCACTCGTCCGCTTCGTGTCGATCGCGGTGGAACTGTCCAGTCCCGCCGACGGCTTCGATCGCCTCGATCGCCCGCCCCGCGCTCGTTTCGAGCTGCGATTCGGCCGTCTTGTAATCCGGCGCTCGGACTTTGAT
>JBNJFV010000020.1:8654-23299 GCA_051747145.1 Halobacteriota archaeon | reverse complement strand
TCGTTCCACGGCGGGGAGACCGACGAGGAAGCCGCCTTCGACTTCGAGACGCTTCGCGTCGAGTTCGACGAGACGGTCGCACACGTCGTCATCGATCGGCCACATCGGATGAACACGATCAGCACGGAACTCATCGAGGAACTCGGCGAGGCGATCGACGAGCTGGACGCCGACCCTGCGGTCCGAGCGATTTTACTCACCGGCGAGGGCGATCGGGCCTTCTCTGCGGGAGCGGACGTGATGAGCATGGCCGGAAGCGGTGCCGATCCGATCGCCGTCGTCGAGCTGTCGCGGTTCGGACAGCGAACGTTCGGAAAGCTCGAGGCGGCCGACACGCCGGTGGTCGCCGGAATCGACGGCTACTGTCTCGGCGGCGGAATGGAGCTGTCGATGTGTGCGGACATGCGGATCGCCTCCGAGCGATCGGAGTTCGGCCAACCCGAACACAACCTCGGGTTGCTGCCCGGGTGGGGCGGGACGCAACGGCTTCCGCACATCGTCGGCGAGGGCCGCGCAAAGGAGATCATCTTCACGGCCGACCGCTACGACGCCGACGAGATGGCCGACTACGGATTCGTCAACGAGGTCGTCGACAACGACTCGCTCCTCGAGGAGGCGATGGCGCTGGCCAAAAAGCTCGCCGCGGGCCCGCCGATCGCCCAGCGCTACACGAAACGGGCGATGTTAGCGGGTCGTGACAGCACCGATGCCGGCCTGGAACTGGAGAATCAGGCGTTCGGTCACCTGATGAGCACCGACGACCTCATGGAGGGGATCACCGCCTTCATGGGCGACGGCGAGCCGGAGTTCGAGGGCACGTAAGAACGCGGGTCGATCGAAAGACGGTGACACGATCGCCGCCGGAATTCGATGGGGTTAAATTAGTGGGCTGGAAAGAAGAGATTGCGCTCGGTTGGTGTAGTCCGGCCAATCATATCGGCCTTTCGACCAGCATGGGACGTTCCGTTCCCGTTGGGAAGACAGCCGATGACCGGGGTTCAAATCCCCGACCGAGCACTGTTCTGCGTCGGGAGGTACCAATCACGTACCGACACCGACCGGTGCGTTGACGCCCGTCAGTCCGGAGATCAGTGGTATGGACCGACTGCGATCCGTTCTCACACGCACCCGTACGCTCGCGCTCGCGACGGCGATCGCAAGTGTGGCCACCATCGGAAGGCCGTATTTCAGGCGAGCCACTCGTCGGGTTTGGTGTCGTAGTCGACCTCCGTGGCTTCGATCGCCGATTTGAGCGACGGGTCCAGATCGTGTTCGGAGATCGTCTCGCCGTCGTATCGCATCCTGACGCCGACTTCCGTTCCCGCCGGTTCCCGGCCCTGCCGCCGTGCGACTTCCAACTCGGTCTCGTCGTACTCGACGCGAATCGTCATGAGATTCACCGGCCGACCCCAGAGATCGAACACCCGCTCGAGGACGGATCGCGCCTGTGAGTCGTCGAGCAGCACGCCGTTGTACTGGTGGCCCAAAAGAAGCTCCCCGCGATTGTCGAAGTTGCCGTCGTAAACGGCGATCGTCGGCTTCCCGAAGTTGGTGAACTGCAACAGCAGTTTCCGTTTGACGTCGTCGGGATCGACACTCGCGACTCGGTACTCGGCAGCTGCCTGCGAGTATTCGTACGTGAAGTAGTTGTGCGAGGAGATGAACTCGGGAGTGAGAAACGCATCGAGGAAGGTGACGTCGTTGTGACTCGCCCGAACGGATCGAATGCGATCCCACCCGGCGGTGTACTCGACGGCGTCGAGTGCCGCTTCGACGCTTGCGTACCGCTCGTCGTCGAACATGTACCGACCGATCTGGTCGAGTTCTTCGCGCGAGATCCGTTCGAGAAACCGCCGGTTCTGCCGCTTGGCGAGCGAAAAGTGTCGCTCTGCGAGCCCCTCGTAGGTCAGTGCGAACCACGGATAGCGATCGAGATCGACGGCACCGTCGCTCGCGGCGCGCACGCCCTCGGAGTCGAACCGAGGATCCTCGGCCTCGATGCGGGCGCGGAGATCCTCGAGCTGATCGGCGGTGACGCCGGCGACGAGCGGATCCGGTTGGAGACACCGGTCGACGACGTCGAAGTCGATCGCCTCGTGGAAGTTTCGCCACGTGATGCCCTTCACGCGGAGGAGTTTCTCGGCGACCTCCCGTCTGTTTGCGGTGTTTTCGATGTGTTCGAACAGCTGTTTGCCGAGTTTGTAGGGATTCAACCCGGGCGATCCGAGCACCCGCGATTGGTGATCGGCGTACGTGAGGAACTCGTTCGTCCCGGCGAAGCGCTCTTCGCCCATCATCAGCGATTCCCACAGGGCCGCCCACCCTTCGTTCATGACCTTCGTCATCTTCTGGGCGGCGAAGTAGTACGCCTCCTCGCGCAGCCGATCGATCACGTCCGTGGCCCACGATTCGCGCTCGATCGCCTTGTCGCGGTCCGCGTCGTACGCCATTCCGTGATCGCGGAGGTACGCCAGCACGTCCAGCTCCGGTTCCTCGAGGGTCGCCTCGCCCGCCGACTCCTCGTGGGCGGCGAGCCACTCGTCGTCGAAGACCTCCCTTCTGACGTCCTCGGACAGCCCCAGTTCGTCCAGCGTCTCCGATATGTCCGCGGCGACAGCGTCCGTCCCGTCGTCCCGCGCGTCGGCGAGCATCCGGTGTTGATCGATCGTATCTTCAAGACACAACACGGCGTCGATCAGTTGTTCGACTTCCGTCCGATCGATGTCCGGATCGTTCATGTACCGCGCGATCGCTGTCGCGTGCCGTTCGAGCATCGCAGCCGCGTCGGGGCGTCCGACGTCACCCCGATCGCTGTAGAGGCCGAACCACGCGTTGTTCGCGAAGAAATCCGCGTGCGCTTCGACATGCGTGATGACGGCTTTCTGATCGGCCATGGAGTTCGACTCCTGCAAGAATGCGTGGGAAGGGTTGTCGTTGTTGACGATTTCGAAGGCCTTGCCCATGCCGAATTGGTCACGTTTTCGCTGGCGGTCGTACGCCATTCCCCACCGCCAGTGTGGATACCGGTGTTGAAACCCGTCGTAGGCGATGAGTTCGTTCATCTCCTCGTGGTCGACGATCCAGTAGTGCACCGGATACGGTTCGAGCCCGAGGCGTTCCGATAGCTCTCTGGCGCGTTTGACCGGCGTTTCAAGGTGCGTTGCCGTCTTCCGTGCGAGCTGTCTGTGATCTTTCATCCGTTCGATCCTCCGTCTGTGCGGTTGCTCATTGTTCGTCCGCTGCCTCCGTGCGCAGAATGTCGTAGATCGCGTCGGTCACGTCCTCGGGATCCGACACGCGAGTTACGGTGACGTTCGATCGATCCCCGAGCTGTCGTTCCAGTTCCGCCGCGTGCGTGGCGTTGATCGCCGCCCCGCCGGGTTGCGTTTCGATGTACGCGTGCAGGTTGGCGTCGATTTGCTCCATGAGCGGGACGACGTTCTCCTTCGTGTCGTTCGAAGAGTTCTCCGAGTCGCCCGCCGCGAACACGTACCGATTCCACGCGTCGAATGGATACTCCTCCAGGATCTCCGCTGTGAGTTCGTACGCCGAGGAGATCCGCGTACCGCCGCCGGATCGAATCCCGAAGAAGTCCGATCGATCCACCTCCCACGCCTCCGCGTCGTGAGCGATGTATCTGAATGCGGCGTGGTCGTATTTACCCGTCAGATACCAATCCAGCGGCGTCAGCGTCCGTTCGACGAGCTCGCGCTTCTGTTCGCGCATCGACCCGGAGACGTCGCGGATGTTTATCACCACGACGTTTCGCTGTTTTTTCTCGACGATCTCCGGATATCGAAAGCGTTCGTCCTGCCGTCGGAACGGGATCTCTTCGAGCCCCTCTCGTCGGATGCGTCGGGCCGACGGCTCCCGATCGACGTTCGCTTCGACGTCCTCGAACGAGTCCCAGCGGTCACGCTCCGCCTGCGGAATCGAACTCGCTTGCGCTTCGATCCACGACAGCGATACGGGGACGTGCTGTTTGCGAGCCCACCGGTACACCGCCTCCGGCGTGGCCCCCCGTACCCGAAGCCCTTCGCGAACGTACGACTCGTCGAAGTCCATCGCCAGCTTTCGTTTCAGTCCGCGCTTGAACAGTTCCTCGAAGTCGAGTGTCCCACGCGGTCCGGTTCTCGTTACGTCCGTGAACGCTCCCTCGATCTCTTCTGTGACCCGCTTGCCCTTCGGTTCGAGGTCCAACCCCAGTTCCTCGTCCAGTTCCTGTGCGAACTCTTCTGGATCCATCTCGTAGTACTCGTGCTCGTCGGTTTCGGATCCGGGGTCGCCGTCCGCCCCGCCATCGTCCGACTGTTGCGGGCCGACCGGCTCGCCGGGCTGGGGGGTTCCACCCCGTCCCTGCCCGACGCCGCCCATCGATCGACGGTCGTAGGCAAACTCCGGAAGGTCGACGATCTTGATCGGAATCTGGACCCGATCGGGACTCGATCCGCCGAGGTCGCCGTACCGGATGAACTCCGAGAGGTCTTGCCGACGCTTCTCACCGACCTCGCGGAATCGTTGGCGGTCCTCTCTCAGTCCCATCTGTGTTGCACCTCCCGCATGACGCTGCGGGTCGTCAACTCGGCGGAGGCCGCCGAATAGTTGTACGGCTCCGCACAGAGCCGATCGATCGTTGCGTCCTTCAGCCGCGCCGTTTCGGTTCCCCCGGGTGGATCGTCCCACTGTCTCGGATCGAAATCTCCGAACAGTCGCTGGACGTCCGCCCAGTCGTGCGCCTCGAGCACGGCCCGTATCACGGGTATCGACGTCAGATCGACGTCGTCGACGGCGAACTCCTCGGTTCGGTGTTCCCACGCGTACCGATTGAGTGCCGTGACGACGTTCTCCCGTCTGAACGCTTCGACCGCCTCTGAGGGCTGGGTGCCAGCGTAATCGCTCTCGCGGAACCGACCGAGCTGTTCGACCTCGAAGAGTTTCATCACGAGCGGATCGGGCGCTGTCGATCCGCGATCGGTTTCGATTTCGCCGTCGGTGTCCCAGGCGAACACGTGTTCGACGTATTCTGTGACCGTCTCCGCCGACACCTGCTTTTCGGCCAACAGCGCGTCCAACACGTCGGACTCCTGTTCGTCGAGAACCCGGTCTTTGACCATCGTGAGTCGGGTTTCGTATTCGGACGCTTCCGCGCGCGAGAACATCGGGTCGCTCGAAAGCCCCTTGGCCATCGCGTTCAGCACGTCCACGGGCATGAGGACGTCTTCGACCGATAGATCGGGATGGGATCGATCCAGGTCGGCGTACAGCAGCTCGGCGATAACGTCTCTCGTGTACGTCACGGGGATGCCGGACCGTCCGTCCGCGTCCGACGCGAGTTCGAGTTCGTCGATCGGCGTTCGCTCGTCGCCGAGTTGGAGGTATCCCTGTTCGAACGCGAGCGCCTTGTCGACGAGCGTCAGCTCTGCCGGCAGCGGCTCCGAATCGAGCCGCGAGACGACGCTGTAGAGCGCAGCCGCGCGGACGGTGTGGGGGGCAAGCTCCCGCTCGGAGAGGACACCACCGGGACCGCTGACGGCGATACGAACCGGCGCTCGGGCTCGATCGGATTGCTCCGCAGGCGAGTGCCCCGCCCAGACGTCCGTCTCGCCGGTGAGTTCGCGGTGGATCAACTCGGCTTCGAGTGTCCGGTTCGTCAGGTAACCGAACTCGTATCGATCGAGCCGCCGTTTCAGCGCCTTCAGCGGGTCGTGCCCGTTGCGATCGGCGTACTGGTCGAGTTCGACGTGCAGGTCGGGGTTCGAGATGATGATAAGCAGCGTGTCGAGGTCCATTCCGATCCCTTTGTCCAGTTTGACCCGGCGATCGTCGGGGACGTTGAGCAGCTTCCTGAGGAGGTCGGCGTGTTGACTGGCGTCTTCGACGATCGAGACGACCCCGTTCCCCTGCGAGAGGACCCCGTCGTAGCTGAACGCCTGTGGGTTCTTGCGCCCACGCGAGTCCAGTTCCCGGATCATCCCCGGCATCCACGATCCGACGAGCCGCTCTTTCGGGGTCCCTTCGTCCTCGGCGTGGAGCACCCCGATACCCTGGCCGACGTCGACGACGTAGTTTGTCACCCGGAGATGGCTGCGATCGGTGATCGCCGAAAACAGGTCGCGACGACCATCTTTGCGGTATCGCCGTTCGAGGTACTCGTAGGCTTCTCGACTGAACGGATCTAGGTCCGTCGCGACGACCGTCGATTCGCTCCCGTCGCGTCCGTCGTCGATCGCCTCGACGATGGACTCGCGGACGGCTCTGGGAAACACGCTCAACGGATGCGTCTGGACCGGACTGGTGTACCACTCGTCTTCGTCGACCGATTCCACACCGTAACTCAAGGTGGCGTCGTTCGTTGCGGAGACGTTCCATTCGAGGGTGTACCGACGCCCCTCGGGCGTCTTCGAATACGCTCGGAGGCCGTTTATCAGACACCGTTTCAGTTCGGATTTGCCGGTCGCCGTCGGCCCTTCGAACCAGCTTAGCGTTTCGGCCTTCCCGCGATCGGCGGCAGTCGTTCGAAGGTCGTCGACGAACGCGTTTAACACGGCCGTGTTCCCGAGGACGGCGTGTTCGCCGTCGTTGTGCGGGTCGTCGAAAAACCGGTATCGCTCCCGCTCTGTTCCCTCTTCGAGGACCGTTCTCGTCCCCATCGACTCGATCGCGTCGACGAGATAGCGGCTTGCGTGTGCGGCCATCCGCGGCGTTTCGATGACCGCGTCGACGTACGCCGCGAGGCTCATCGGCTCCTCGTATGCCGCCCGAAGCTGTCGGTCTGCCGCCCGAACGAACGTATTAGTCATTATCACCGAGTTCGCTTCTGGCCACCTCCGCACCCGCGAATTCGAGGACCTCCTTGGCCCCGTCGGTGGAGTATCCCTGTTCTTCGAGCGCGTCGATCCACGCGCTCCGTTCGTCGTCGCCGAGTTCCCCAGCCGACACGAGCGCCGAGAAGTTGATGTTGTGTTTTTTGTCCGCCCACAGCTTCCGCTCGAGGGCCCGTCGGAGCCTGTCGTTGTCCTGCGGGTTAAAGGAGGTTCCCTCGCGTGCGCGTCGGGACACCCAATTGGAAACCTCCTGTCTGAAGTCGTCCTTCCGGTCGCTCGGGACCTCCAGTTTCTCCTCGACCGACCGGAGGAACGTCTCGTCTGGCTCAGACTCTCGTCCCGTCAGCCTGTCCTCGACGGTCGCGTCGTCGATGTACGCCATGACGTGGTCCATGTACTTTTCGCCCTGTCGTTGGATCTCGTCGAGGTCGTACGCAAGCGCGTGTCTGACGTCTTCGATCGCCCGCTCGCGGTACTCCTCGCGGACGAGTTCGAGATACCTCTCGTATCGGCTGATGTTCTCCTCGGGTATCGAACCGTGATTTTCGAGGTTCGCCTCGAAGTGTCTGAACACAGAAAGCGCCGAGAGGTACGATCGGCCGCGATGCGTCGAGTCCATGATCGCTTCGGCGATCTCGTCGCCGATGAACCGCGCGGAGACGCCGTCCATCCCTTCTGCGATGTCCGCTCGTTTCTCGCCGTCCTCTCTGAGTTTCTTCACGTCGATGTCGTCGGCGTCGTCGCTCTCGCCGTTGTACGCTTTCGCCTTCTGGACGAGCGTGACCGCGTCGTCGGACGGTTCGACGAGTCGCGTGAGGACGCCAAACAGCCCCGCCATCTCGAGGGTGTTTGGCTCGATGTGCATGTCCGGGACGTCGGCGTTCCGAAGCATCTTCCGGTAAATGTGAGCTTCCTGTTCGTATTCGAGGACGTATGGGTAGTCGATCCGTTTCGTCCGGTCGTTGAACGCCTCCATCTTCTCGTCGCCTTTCTTCTCGCGGTACTCGGGCATGTTCGTCCGGCCGACGATCACCTGATCGATGTCGATACGGGGGTTGTTCTTCGGTTTGATCGTCCCCTCCTGGGAGGCGTGCAGGAAGTCGTACAGGAACTCTCGTTGGAGTTTGAGCAGTTCCTCCCCCGAGAAGATCCCACGGTTCGCGTTACAGAACGCACCAGAGTAGTCGAACGCCCGTGGATCGGACTCGCCGTACACGGCGAGTTTCGAGTAGTTGACGTCGCCGGTCAACTCCGTTTCGTCCTGGTTCTTCTTGTCCTTCGGTTCGAACGTCTCGACGCAGCGACGACGATTCTCGCTCGCGACGAGGCGAACGATCTCCACGTGGGTTCGAAGCACCGCCTGGAGATCGTCGTCGTATTCGGCCAAGAGCCGATCCATGTAGAACTCGCTTGCGGGATCGAGGTGCTGTTCGTTCCGAATCGTGTAGGGTGCGTCGAAGTCGGCGTTCAACCCCTCGATGACGCGATCGCGTTGCGGTTGCGGCAGCAACACGATCGGGTCCTGGTTCATGGCCGACTGGACGGTGTCGTCGCCGGGGTCCTGATCGCGAATCACGTCACAGAGGTTCGTCCACCGGAACGTGTACATCCGTCCTTCCTCCTGTCGCGTGTAATCTTCGAAATACCGTCGAACGAGCCAATCGAAGTGGGACTTGCCCGATCCGACGGGGCCCAACAGCAGTTTGATTCGTTTTTCGGGGCCGAGCCCTCGCGCACCGGATTTGACCTTGTTGACGAACTCGTGGATCGATTCGTGCACTTCCCGCCCGTAGAAGACGTTCTCGCCGTCGTGTAGCGGATCCTCCGACGCGAGACTGTATTCGACCACGCCCGCGTCCTCGTCGTAAGCGGTCCCGTAGTGGTCGAACATGTCCGCGATTCGCTGATGGGCGTTCCGAGCGATCCGAGGTTCGGCCTCCAGTTCCGAAAGGTACCACTCGAACGAGTGGGCCTGCCGGAGGTCTTCGGGCACCGATGCCTTGTACGCCTGACTGATGTCTTCGAGGGTCTGTATTTCGTTGCTCATTGTATCACTGGCCGCGGTGGGGCCGACAGCGATCGCCGTCGACGGCGACGCTGCCGTTTCGCCCGAACGCACCCGTCGGTCCGCCCGACTGTGACGACGGTCGATCCGTCCGAGGATTTCCGTGGCATGTGTATCCATACCACTCTATGCGCGATCGGCGATCGTCACCGACGACGGAGGCATCGAGAACCAGCGTGATCGAACGCGCGGAGAGCGGCGTAGCCGTGTCCCGTCTCGGAACCGAGGCTATTTACTGTATGTATTCTTAATATATAAATACCTTTCGCCAATTCTGGAACGTATCCGCAATAAATACGGCGACGAAAACGACTTGCGTTTTAGTACCACGATCGTATTCTCACCGCCATTTAAATACTAGGCTCGAAATCGACGGCCGAATCGCCGCCTGTCGATCGGATAGTAACCGACGGTCCAAACGATTCTGCATGCCGTTGTCGGAGTTTCACCACCGCTCGAGGCTCTCGTTGGCGGAGCTGCTGCCACGTTCGAAGCTATCGTTGGCGGAGCTACTCCCACGTTCGAAGCTGTCACTGGCGGAGATAGATCCACCAATAACGCAACGCCGAGCGATCGAGTACCCGACCCCCACTGAACGGCAAATTCCCAACAAATCGTATACATAGCGTCACCTCATTGGCGTCGAGTCGAACGCCCAGGACGACGAAATGTCCGTCCGAGATCATTTTTTGCGAAATACGCGATTACGGCGTTAGAAGCGTTTGTGAAATTTTTAAACGTTTTTGAAGGCGTTGTAAACTGTCCAGAAAGGTTTGCTTTCGCCGTTAATAGAGCTAAAGTAGCCGTAACGCTCGGCGCGTTATATGTGGGTATCACCCAAACGTGTGGGTGTAGACGGTGACCCCTCCCATGGCAAGCGCTACTCAACTCGAATCGAACACCTCGGTACGACACACCGACGCCACGAGCACGTCCGATCGGTTCAAGACCCATCTGGGACGTGGCGTTCGGTTCGCGAGCTTTTGGCTCGCGATTCTCCTGCCGTTCGTGTACTTCCCGCTACTGGCCTCCGAGCCGAACGCCACAACCGCGGTCACGTTCCTCGGTCTTCTCGGCGTCAATCTGCTCGCATTGAAAATCGGCCACGGATACAATCAGGAGTGAAAAAATGAGCACAACCACCGCCGCTGACGGCGTCGAATCGACAAAAGAAGAACGGCTGGCGCAGTACCTCCGCGCACGCGCTGCGGACGGCGAACTGTACTTCAAAAGCAAGTTCATCGCCGACGACGTCGGCCTCTCGGCGAAGGAGATCGGCGCGTTGATCGTCAAACTGCAGGAGTCGGCCACGGACCTGACGATCGAAAAGTGGTCCTACACGGGTGCGACGACCTGGCGGATCGAACCGACGGCGTAACGAGCGCCGATCGAACCTGCGAGGTACCGCAGCCGACGCAATACAGGTCCCCTACACTGCAGGTCCCCGCAGTGTCAGAACACTACCGATCGACACGTCGTTGTTCTCATCGAAACCCAATCCATCGAGCGGGATCGAAACCACTTTCCCCGTCCTGACTGACTAGTCAGTCAATGAGTGATAGCGGCGGTCCCGACACCGACTCGGCGACCGAAATCATGGACGCGACCTACCGTGCACTTTGCTCGCACGGATTTACCGCGTTGACGATGCAGGACATCGCCGACGAGTGCGACAAGAGCAAATCGCTCTTGCATTACCACTACGACACGAAAGAGGAACTGTTGGTCTCGTTTTTGAGTCACCTGTTCGACGACTTCGAAGCGCGCGTCGACGAGATCGCGTCCCTCCCCCCGGAAGAACAGCTCATGGAGTGTATCGGCTGGTTCGTCTTCGGATCCGACGATGACGAACGGGTGCAGTTTCACGTCGCCCTGCTGGAGTTCCGATCGCAGGCGCCGTTCAACGATCGGTACCGAGCGCAACTGCAGCGAAGCGACGACATTCTCCGCGGTACGTTCGAACGAATCCTCACGGAGGGAATCGAAGTGGGCGTCTTCCGATCGGTCGACGTGGACGCGACCGCGAGGCTCCTCGTTGCGGCGATCGACGGCGCTCGGACGCGACAGATCACACTCGACGACAATGAGTACACGAACACGGTCCGCACGGGTATCGTCACGCACATCGTCGAGCCGCTCGTGACCGACGCGGCCACCCTCCCGGGCGGTACGGATTCGGACGGTGACGCGAGCGAATGAGCGGAGGGGACAGGTCCGTCAACCTCATCGACGGGCCGCTTTTCAAGCCGCTGTTGTTGCTTTCGGCGCCGATCGTGCTGTCACAGCTCCTGCAGGTGGGGTACAACCTCGCTGATACGTGGTGGGTCGGTCGATTAGGAGCCGACGGGGTCGCCGCGCTGTCGTACGCGTGGCCGATCGTCTTCATGATGGTCAGCGTCGGCGGCGGCATGACCGTGGCGGGAACGGTCCTCGTCGCACAGAACAAAGGGGCGGAGAACTTCGATCAATCACACCACGTCGCCGGGCAGACGCTCTCGTTCGTCACCGGCATCGCGGGCGTGTTCGCCGTGGTCGGATACGTGCTCTCCCCGTATCTCATCTCGATCATCGGCGCAACCCCGGGAACGCCCGCCTTCGAGTTCGCGGTCGACTACACCAGAATCATCTTTCTCGGCGTCTGGTTCATGTTCTGGTTTTTCATTTACGACGCGCTGTCTCGCGGGTGGGGAGACACGAAGACGCCGCTGTATCTGATGACCATCAGCGTCGTTTTGAACCTCCTTTTGGACCCGTTTTTGATCCTCGGGTTCGAGGCCAACCCGATGTTCGCGTGGTTCCACGTGGAAGCGCTCGGCGAGACCCTCTACGCGGCGACCGGGTTCGACGGCTACGGCGTCGCCGGGGCCGCTATCGCCACCGTAATTTCGAGGGGAACGGCGGCGACGATCGGGCTGTACCTCCTCTTTAGCGGTCGGGTCGGACTGCAGCCGTCGCTTTCGGATCTCCGCCTTCGAACGGACACGGTGCGAAAAATCCTCGACATCGGAGCGCCCACCGCCGCCGAACAGGGCGTCCGATCGCTCGGCATCGCCGCGTTGACGATGATCGTCGCGATCGCCGGCGACGACGCGGTCGCCGCCTACGGTATCGTCACCCGCCTCTCGTCGCTGCTGTTCCTGCCGGCACTCGGATTGGCTCGCGGGACCGAAACCGCCGTGGGACAGAACCTCGGGGCCGGACAGATCCTGCGGGCCAAGCGAGCGGTGTATCTAAGTTCGGGCGCGATCGTCGCGATCTTTGCGGTCGTCGTCGCGGGAGCGTACCCGTTCGCCGAAACCATTACCGGCTTTTTCATCGACGCATCCGATCCGACGGCGCCTGTGGTGATCGACATCGGTGCGTCGTTCATCCGAATCGCCGGTCCGGCGTACGTCTTCCTCGGCGTCTTCCAGATCGTCCTCGGAGCGTTCAGAGGTGCCGGGAGCACGACGGTCGCGATGATATTTTCGATTCAGGAGCTGTGGGTCTTTCGCATCCCCGTCGCGTACGTCCTGCTGGCCGTCGTGGGGATCGGAATTACCGGCGTCTGGTGGGCCATCGCGATCTCGTACGTCGCCTCCGCGGCGACCACGATCGCGTGGTTCCTCAGGGGAACGTGGATCAAAACCGTCGCCGAACCCGACGGGAGGGCGAACCCCGCCGATGACTGAGCACCTGTGTCGGGTTCGAACGCGGGGGGTCGGAAGATGAAACGGAGTCGCGTCGTGATCGCAAGCGTCGTCGCGAGTACGTTCTTCGTCGGGTTCGGTGGCGGGGTCATCTTCCCGATCCTTCCGAACCTTGGAACGGTGCTGGGAATTTCGCCGTTTCTCGTCGGGTTGATTCTGAGCGCGAATCGCTTTTCGCGACTGGTCGCGAACGCGCCCGCCGGCGCGATCGTCGATCGAATCGGCACCAGAAAGCCGTTCGTCGTCGGGTTGCTGGTGGAGGGGATCGCGACGTTCGGCTACGTCATCGCGATCCGGTCTTCGACGCCGGAAGTGTGGTTTCTGCTGGCCCGCATTATGTGGGGGATCGGTAGCGCCGCAGTGTTCGCGACGGCGTACACGATCGCCGCAGACGTCAGTAAACGCGGCTCGCGGGGCACCAATCTCGGCGTCGTACGGGGTGGTGTCACGATGGGGTTCCCGGCCGGACTCGTGCTCGGTGGGGTCGTCAGTGAACTCTACGGCATTGCGCCCGCGTTCGTGCTGGCCGCCGGCTTCGCGCTCTTTGCGAGCGTGCTCGCGTTCGCGACGATCCCGGAGACGCACGTCGAGGGGAAACCCACCTCCTCGGTCAAACCGTGGGACGTCGATTTGAGCCTCCCGGCCGTGACTGTCGGACTCGTGAACTTCGGGTTGCTCTTTGCGTACATCGGTGCGTTGTTCGCGACGCTCGTGTTGTTCCTCGACAGCAACGACCTGACCGTCGGGGAGATTTCGATCGCCGGGCTTTCGATACCCGCGTTCGGTCCACAGGGGACCTCGGGGCTGTTTATGGCAATCACCGTCGTCTCCGCAGCGTGTTTCATGTTCCTCGGCGGATACGTCAGCGATCGGTGGGAGTCCAGAGTGCCGACTCTTCTGGGGTTCATCGGCGTCTCCACGATCGGCTTTCTCCTATTGGCACGCGCGGACACGCTGGCGGCGTTGGCGATCTCCTGCGTGTTCATCGGTGCGGGCCAGGGTGGAACCAGCGGCCCGCTCGTCGCGCTACTGGCAGATCTCACACCGGCAGAACGCATGGGCCGGGCGAGCGGGACGAACAACGTGTTCGGGGACGTCGGAGGGGGGCTCGGGCCGATGATTTCGTTACCGCTCGTCGAAACGGTCGGATTTGCCCCGATCTACGCGGCCTGTGCGGTGATCCCGCTCGTCACCGGTGTCGTGTTAGTGCTCGGCGTTCGCCGGGAGACGGGCAGCGCCTTTCCGAAAACGGATCTCGTCTCCGAACCGTGAGACTGCGATCACTCCACGAACAGCGAGTAGACGATCACCGCGAACCCGATCGTCGTAAGGAGGCTGTTTACGACCACGCCAGCGACGAGCGAAACGTCGAGTAGCTGGTCGGCGATGCCGCCGAGCAACGCCCCCGCCGTAACGAAGCTGAACCCGATCACGAGCGCTCGTAGTGACGGATCACCGGTTCGTCGATACGCTTTGTACGCGAAGAACGCGATACTGCCTCCAAGGAGGAGGATTGCCGTTTTCGTTGCGATGAGTAGTATCTCTAAAATCATATGCACAGCTGGGTTACGTCTCCTCTCTGATCTGCGACCACAGCTCCTCGAGCCGCTGGTCGGCACCACGTTGTCCCTCCGGCCGTTCGATTTCCGTCGAGAGGACGTCATCTGCGAGTTCGATCGAGATGGCCTCGAAGTTCCGCACGTATTTGGTCGTGTGCTGTCCGTTTCGTTTGATCTCCGTCGTCTCCTCGACGAGCGAGGCCTCCGCGAGCCGATCGAGCTTCCGGTACATCGTCGAAAGCGGGATGTCACACTGTTCGGAGAGTTCACTCGCCGTCATCGGTTCGTATAACGTCTCCAGAATGCCCCTGGTAGCGTCGTCACCGAGCGCGTCCAAGACGGTCGCCGTCTCGGGTTCCGATCGATCCATCGACGGTGAACGAACCATCTACCGTCCGTAGTTCGCTTTCGCGCATAAACGTGTTCGTTTGGTCGACATCGAGATGAACATCGACATCGAGATGGACATCGACGTCGGGATGGACATCGACGTCGAGATGGACATCGA
>JBNJFV010000020.1:3773-8554 GCA_051747145.1 Halobacteriota archaeon | reverse complement strand
CGTCGGAATAATCCGGTGGCTTATGGCTCGTGATATCCTACTAGTGGAAGATTACGAATGAGTCGAAAACACGTCAGTCGGCGCACGTTCGTTCGGGTACTCGCGGGAAGTTCGCTCGCCGTTTCGCTCGCCGGCTGTTCGGGCGACGACGGCAACGGCGTCGATCCAGACGACGGAAACGGAAACGGCGACGAAGACGAAGACGAAGACGAACAAACGCCCCCGGAACCCGATTACGGCGATCACTTCGATGACGTTGAAAACTACGATGGGACAGTCGACCAGCGCGGATCGGATTCGGTCACCGTTATGGTCGGAGCCGGAGATCAAGGGCTGTTATTCGATCCCGCGGCCGTTCGCGTCGACCCCGGGACGACAGTCGTCTGGGAGTGGACCGGTATGGGAGGCGGACACAACGTCGCAGCGACGGACGGATCCTTCGAGAGCGAGACTGCCGAAGATGAGGGCCACACGTTCGAACACACGTTCGAGGACGAAGGAGTCTACACGTACGTGTGTACCCCCCACGAGGCACTGGGTATGAAAGGCGCTGTCGTCGTTGGGGACGAGTAACGTCGACCACATCGAACACGCTTTCTGATCGGTCGGATACGCGTCCGAGCGAGCGTGATCGATCGCCGAACGACCCGCTTTGGCCGCAAGCGGGTTCGTGTTAGATCTCTCGTATGCGATTGTAGTCGCTGTCGAGGGCGGCCGCATCCTCCGGTAATAACGCAACGACCACCGTATCGGCGTATTCACTGAAGTATTCGACGAGCGCTGCAATTCGGTCCGAATCGATCGCCTCCAGAGAGTCCAACAGCATGAACGGGACCGTTTTGTGTACCTCGTGAACGAGATACCCCGCGAGTGCGAAGACGAGGCCGGTGACCTCCCGTTCGCTCTCGCTGAGGTGATCGATCGTGTCCTCGTAGGCGGTCCCGTCTCCGGTCTTTCTGACGATGTGCAGATCGAAGACCGATCGCTCGACCTTCTTTCGACCCTCCCGAACGGTGCGTTCCACTCGTTCGATCCATATCCGTTCGAGGTTCTCGTATTCGAGGACGTCCAACACGGCGTCCATGTGCTCGTTGAACGCTTCGATCGATTCGGCTTCCAATCGTTCGATCCGAGTGCGAAGCTCCGAGAGCCGTTCTGTCACACGCTCTCGATCCGAACGGAGCGATTCGAGTCGATCGAGTTCGGCCTCGGTATCGTCGATCCTCGATTCGACGTCGGCGATGTCGGATTCGAGCCGATCGCGCCGTAGTTCGAGCCGGTTGATCTCCTTGTGCTGTTCGAGCGTTTCCGACTGGGTTTGCGCTTCCAGCCGCTCGATTTCGGATTCGAGCTCCTCGAGGCGCTCTTTCAACGTATTCCGCTCCTCGGTGAGCGACTCGCGTCGTTCCTTCCTGTTGTGTAGTTCCCGCTCGGTCCGTTCGATCCGGCGTTCGATTTCGGATCGACGTTCTCGGTGGCGGTTTGCCTCCCGTTTCTTCGACTGCAACTCCGAAATCTCGGCTTTGATCCGGTTTCGTTCCGAAAGTTTCTCCTGTCGCAACGATCGCATCGAGTCGATCGTCGATTCGATCTGTGCGGTCTCGACGTAACTCCCACAGGTCCAACAGACCACAGACGACTCGTCTTCGAGCAACTTGTCGGCGGGGGAGTCGTCGGTATCTTCCCTGAGCGCCGAAACGATATCCGTGTCTGCCCCGTCGAGCATCTCCTGGTTGAACTGAATGATGCTCTGTAGCTGGCTCGTACTCGCGTCGTTCGACGACTGTTTGTCTCGGAGCCGGTCGAGTTCTGCGTCGATCGCGTCCACGTCGAGGTCTGGAGATTCAGGTAGCGCTTCGAGTTCCGATCGAAGCGATTCGAGTTCCGCCTGCAGCGTTTCGACGCTTTCGGTCTCGGTTTCCAGCTGGAATCGGGTGTTTTCGATCGACGACTGCAGCGACTGAAACTCCGCAAGCTTCGTGTCGAGTTCGGCTTTGTCCTCCTTTGCTGCAGCCGCGTCCGTATTCGCGACGGCGGTTCGTTTCTCGGTTAGCTCCGCTTCGACGGCGTGCAGTTCCTCTTCGAGCGACGTTCGGCGCGACTCTAAGGACGGTAGTTCAGCTTGCAACGATTCGAGGCGATCGATCTCCTCGTCGATGCGGCGACGTTCCGACCGATTGGCGTCAATCTCGTCGTGGATTTCGTCGACGTCGACCGGTCGCATGATTAAATCGCGGAGGTCCTCGCCCCGACTGACCGCTTGTCTCGATTCGTTTACCTCGAGCAAAAACGCGAACAGATCAGCCACCGTCGAGTCTTCGAGATACGGCTCCCCCGAATAGACGACCGACCCATTCGTGCGTTCGAGTTCTCTCGTGTAGGTCTGTCCGTCGGCTTCTAACGCCACCCGACCCGATTCGGCATCGGCTTTCAGCGAGACGTCGTCGCTGCCGAGTGCGGCCATGATCGCTCGGAGCAACGACGTCCGGTTCGTCGCGTTTCGTCCCGCAAGCACGTTGACACCGTCGTCGAGTTCGACTGTCGTCGAATCGATCCCACCGAGGTTTTCGACCGTAACCCGTGATCGCTCGGTGGTCTGCGTCGAATTCATTGTGTTACACTACGGCTGAGGATACTTAATTCATCTTAGATCGGTGCCCTTACGGACAGTCACATCCGCCACGATCGAGGAGTTCGTCGATCGAATACTGGCCGCCGCACGCTTCACACAGGATGGTCACGTCGACGAGCACGGACACGTCCCCGAGTTCGATTTCGCCCGTCGACTCGAGTCGCTCGACGGTGTTTTCGGTGACCGCGCTCAAACGGCTGACGAGCCGTTGAATCGTTTCCCTGTCTCGTTCGATCCGCTCTTCGGGGCTTTTCGAGTCGGTCGGTCGATCCGCGTCCCTGGTTTTCGTCAGGTAGGTGTGGATCGCCTGATGGGAGACGAAATCCGTATGCAACCGATCGATGTCGATGTCCGCACGTTCTAATCGTCGCCGAACCTGCGTTCGCATGCCGGCACTGACGTCGTCGTCGGTGAGCAGCCGATAGGTGTTCGACACTTCGCCGTCCAGCGGCGCAAGTCCCGCCTCGCGCATCCGGGCTTCGAGTATCCACTCGTTGAATCTGTCGGCCAGCGATCGGAGGCTCTCGCGGTCGTACCCGTCGCCGATCCATCGACGTTCGAGTTCCGCCCCTCTGCCGTCCAGCCCGTCCGATTCGATGAGTCGTGCCACTTTCGTTACCATCTGAGGGTTCACGGATCGGCGTTACACCGTCCGAGTTGCACTACACGGCGGCACCTACGAGTAAGTGTCGACAGGGATCGAACTGCAAACAACACACCTTTGATCGTTCCCACCAGCGACACCGCATGCACCGATCGCTCGTCTGTTACGCCTGCGGGACCGAAACCGAAACCGATCGAATACAGCGCTGTCAGTGCGGTGAACCGCTCTGGTACCGGATAGATCCGACACCGTTCGAGTGGCCGACGACCGTCGAGTCGATGTGGGCGTTCGAATCGTTGCTCCCGACGGCCGCCCCATCGTCCGGCATCGCGCGGGACGCAGGCGGGACGCCGCTGCACCGACTCCCCGCGGTAGACGGGGGTGACGCCCGCATATACGTGAAAAACGAGGGGCTGAATCCGACGGGAAGCTTCAAAGACCGGGGGAGCGCCGTCGGCGTCACTGCCGCGTTGGAACGGGGGGCAGGCGCGATCGCCACCGTTTCGCACGGAAACATGGCGATGAGCACCGCGGCGGCTGCCGCCGGTACTGCGCTGGACTGTTACGTCTTCGTGCCCGCCGACATTCCCGAACAGCGACTCGTCAACATCGGACAGTACGACCCGACGATCGTCCGCGTCGACGGCCCCTACGGGGAACTGTACGAACGATCGCTCGCGCTCGCCCGGGAGTTCGACGTCGAGTTCGTCAACTCCGACTCGCCGCTGCGGACGGCCGGACAGAAGACGACGGGATTGGAGATCGCACGCGCGTTCGCAACGGATCCCGACCGTCCGGAGATGCCAGACGCGATCGTCCTCCCGGTCAGTTCCGGCGGCCACGCGAGCGCGACGTGGAAGGGACTTTGGGAACTCGTAAAGGCGGGTGCGATCGAGACGATCCCGCGGTTGTACTTCGTCCAGGCCGCCGGTTGTGCGCCGATCGCCCGCGCGTTCGATAGCGGGGCTGGGGCCGTAACGCGGTTGTCGTCCGACGAGACGACCGAGACGATCGCGTATTCGATCGCGAACGCCGATCCACCCAGCGGAACGCGTGCGCTTACCGTCGCCCGCGAGACGGGCGGTGGGGTGATTGCCGTCGACGACGACGCGATACGCGAGGCTCGCGATCGGCTGGCCAAAGATGGCGGCGTGAGCGTCGAATCGGCCTCCGCGACCACGCTTGCGGGCGTCGAGCAGCTTTCGGCGGCCGGCGAGCTCGCTGTCGACGAGCACGTCGTGGTCGTCGCGACCGGCACGGGGTTCAAAGAACGGCGATCGAACGGCGAGTCAGTTCGTAGCGACCGCGTCTCGATCGACGACCTCGAGGGCGTGTTTTCGGCGTGATCGTCGGGGACCGATCGGTCCGTCTGTGAAGACGAGCGAACCGTCAATCCGTCGATGAGAGTGAGCGAACCGTCAATCCGTCGATAAAAGAGAGCGAGCAGTCGATCGATTCGATTACAGGAAGTCCTCGATCGCGTCTGCGACCTCCTCGGGAGTGTCACCGACCGGGACGCCCGCGTCGTTGAGTGCGTCGATCTTC
>JBNJFV010000020.1:0-3673 GCA_051747145.1 Halobacteriota archaeon | reverse complement strand
GTCGATCGATTCGATTACAGGAAGTCCTCGATCGCGTCTGCGACCTCCTCGGGAGTGTCACCGACCGGGACGCCCGCGTCGTTGAGTGCGTCGATCTTCGATTCGGCGGTCCCCGTGCCCGATCCGGAGACGATCGCGCCGGCGTGACCCATCCGTTTGCCCGGCGGCGCGGTTCGACCCGCGATGAACCCCGCGACGGGCGTGTCCATGTTCTGGGCGATGAACTTCGCGGCTCGTTCTTCGTCCTCACCACCGATCTCCCCGCACATGACGACCGCATCGGTCGAACGGTCGTTTTCGAACGCCTCCAGCGCGTCGATAAACGAGGTGCCGATGATCGGGTCGCCGCCGATGCCGATCGCGGTCGTCTGGCCGATGCCGCGTTCTGTGAGGTTCGAGACGACCTGGTAGGTGAGCGTGCCCGATCGCGAGACGAGCCCGACGTTTCCGGCCTCGAAGATGTTCCCGGGGAGAATGCCGAGTTTCGCCTCGCCGGGCGTGATGATCCCCGGACAGTTCGGTCCGAGCAAGCGGGTGTCGACCTCCGAGAGACGTTTGTTCACCTTCGCCATGTCCTGGGTCGGAATCCCCTCGGTGATCGCGACGACGAACTCGAGGTCGGTGTCGAGCGCCTCGAATATCGCATCGCCCGCGAACGCCGGCGGGACGAACACGACGGAGGCGTTCGCGTCCGTCTCCTCGACGGCTCGATCGACGGTGTCGTAGACGGGGACGCCGTCGATCTCCTGTCCGCCCTTGCCGGGGACTGCCCCGGCGACGACGTTCGTCCCGTACTCGATCATCTGCTGGGTGTGGAACCGCCCCTCCCCACCGGTGATTCCCTGTACGACTACCCGGGTGTTTGTGTCGACGAATACGCTCATTTGCTGACCTCCGTCGCGTTCGCAACCGCACGCTGGACCGCGTCTTCCAGCGTCGCTTCGACCTGTACCAGGTCGGTGTTCAAAATCTCCATTCCCTCGGCGGCGTTCGTCCCCGCAAGCCGGACGACGACCTGCTTCGGGATCGCTTCGAAGCTCTCTAAGGCTTCGTTGATCCCCTTTGCGACCTCGTCACCGCGGGTGATGCCGCCGAAGATGTTGAACACGACCGCGTCGACGTTCTCGTCGGAAAAGACCATGTCCAGGGCGTTCGTCACGCGTTCGGCTTTCGCACCGCCGCCGATGTCGAGGAAGTTTGCCGGCTCGCCGCCGTAGTAGTCGACGAGATCGAGCGTCGTCATGACCAATCCCGCGCCGTTGCCGATGATCCCGACGTTGCCCGACAGGCGGACGTAGTCGAAGCCGTACTCGCCGGCCTTGCGTTCGAGGTCGTTCTCGTATGCGTCCTCCTGCATCTCCGCGAGGGCTGGCTGCCGAAACAGCGCGTCCTCGTCGATGTTCATGACCGCGTCGGCGGCGATCACGTCGTCGTCGGAGGTGATCATCACGGGGTTGATCTCGATGTCGGAGGCGTCGTTCGCCTCGTAGAGGTCGTACAGCGTCGAGAGGATCGACGACACGTCGCGTACGTACTCCTGTGGGACGTCCGCGTCGTAGACGACCTTCCGAGCCTGATAGGGATGCAACCCGAACGCCGGGTCGACGTGTTCTTGAGCGATCGCCTCGGGGTCTTCGGCGGCGACTTCCTCGATGTTCACGCCGCCTTTCGTCGAGACCATCGCGACCGGTTTCCCCTCGTCGCGATCCATCGTGACGCCGACGTAGTACTCGTCGACGAAGTCGACGCCCGCCTCGACGAGGACCTCCTTGACGGTGTATCCTTTGAGGTCCATTCCGAGGATCCGATCGGCCTCCTGGCGCGCCTCCTCGGCGTCCGAGACGATGGCGATCCCGCCGGCCTTTCCACGTCCGCCGACGTGCACTTGCGCTTTGATCGCCGCCGGAAAGCCGATCTCCTCGACTGCCTCGACGACCTCGTCGACGCTCCCCGCCAACCGCGAGGCCGGCGTGGGAATCCCGGCGTCGGCGAAGAGCTGTTTCGCCTGGTACTCGTGGAGTTTCATGTGTTTACTAGGGGGGTCGTCTCGGTCTTAAATCCCGAACATTCGACCGCCTCGGGCACGCGTCCAGTTCCCAGAAGTACACGGCTGACGCCCGGAGAGTCGACCTCGATCGATTCGATTTCTCGTGTGAACGTTCACCTGTAGCGTACCTGCGGGCCTCTCGGTTGAGAATTCACCTGCTGCAGTCTCGTTTGGAAACCCCCGATCGATTGCGGCCTGCGTTCGATACGCATTCGCCGTCTCAAACCACCCATTACAAAGCATCAATTTACAACACCTACAGCTATATGACCACTATCCGATACGTGAAATCGATCGGTGGGTGCGTCCGACACCGAGGAGACCGATCCGAATACGAAGCCGATAACGCGTATAATACCGACCCACGTGCCTTCGAACGGGTCGTTGACGGTCTCCCTCCCGCGTCTGGCATCGTTCGAGAACCGATTTCGATCGACGTCACCTCAACGTGCAATGTAGTATTGGCATACGACATTTCGCCATCCACCGAGCGCCCACCATCGTTCGGTTCGCCGATCGATCCGCTATTGCACGCGCCGGTGCAGTTACACGTCGAGATCCTCGTAGACCGCGTCGATCGAATCGAGAACCGCGGTTGCGATCGTCTCGACCGTCCGTTCCTCGATCGTCAGCGGCGGAGCGAGCATGAGGTGATCTCCCGCCCGCCCGTCGACCGATCCCGAACCCGGATACGTGTAGACGCCGCGATCCAGGGCCGCCTCGTAGACGCGTTCGTTGACGGCCACCGAGGGATCGAACGGCCGCTTCGTCTCCCGATCGGCGACGAACTCGATGCCGATCATCGAACCCGCGTGTCGGAGGTCGCCGACCATCGGGTGCGCCTGGAGGGGTTCCAGCGCCTCGAGGAGTTGCCGACCCCGTTTGCGACCCGTTTCGAGCACCGATGGCGTGTACTGGTCGACCACGTGTGCGCCGATCGCCGCCGACAGCGGATTGCCGCTGAACGTGTGACCGTGGGCGAACGACGCGTCCGCTGCGTCGGCGAATCGGTCCGCGACGTGATCTGCGACCATCACGGCACTCAAAGGGGTGTACCCGCCCGTAAGCCCCTTGCCGAGTACGAGCACGTCCGGAACCACGCCGTATCGCTCGACGGCGAACATCGGGCCGGTCCGTCCGAACCCGCACATGACTTCGTCGGCGACGAACAGCACGTCGTACTCGTCGCAGATGCGCCTGATTTCCCGATAATACGCCGCGTCCGGACGCGCCGCCGGGATGCTCGCCCCGGAGACGGGTTCGGCGACGAAGGCGGCGACGGTTTCTGGACCCTCCTGAAGGATCGCCGTTTCCAGCTCACCGGCGGCGGCGATCGCCTGTTCGGCCGGTGTGCCCTCGTACCGCCACCGATACGGATACGCAGGTGGGATGTGCGGCCACTCGTTCAGCATCGGTGCGTACGCCTTGCGTCTGCTCGTGTTCCCGGAGGCCGATAGAGCCCCGAGTGTCGCCCCGTGGTAGGATTGCCACCTGCCGATCACCGTGGTTTTTGTCGGATTGCCCGTCGATTGATGATACGCGCGCGCGAGTTTGAACGCCGTCTCGTTGCCCTCGCTGCCGGAGTTGACGAAAAACGCGGTGTTCAACGATCCGGGTGCGATTTCG
>JBNJFV010000019.1:10468-24038 GCA_051747145.1 Halobacteriota archaeon | reverse complement strand
AGCCGGGCAGGTTTCTGAGAGGAGCCGATCGGAACGGCGCAGCGCCAGTACCTGAACTGTAAACCCTTATGTTCCGGACGGGACCATTCACAGACGATATGAGTGACCTCCCGGAGGAGTTCAACTGTACCATCACGAACTGGGAGTACATCTACGGGCTGTGCCGTGACGTGAGCGAGCAGGTCAAAGCCGACGCGTTCGAACCGGACGTCATCGTCGCATTGGCCCGCGGCGGCTGGTTCGCCGGCCGATGTATCTGTGACTTCCTCGGCCTCGACGATCTGACCAGCCTGAAGATGGAACACTACGTGGGGACCGCAGCGAAGGCCGACGAGCCGCAGATCCGCTACCCAATGCCCGAAGGATCGGTCGAGGGGAAGAACGTCTTGATCATCGACGACATCGCCGACACCGGCGGGTCGATCAAACGCGCACAGGAGTACGTCGAGCAACGGAACGCCGGCGAGATCCGAACCGCGACGCTGCAGCTGTTGCAGACCAGCGAGTTCGATCCGGACTTCGTCGGCGAACAGCTCGAGACGTGGACCTGGGTCGTCTACCCGTGGAACTTCATCGAGGACATGATCGACCTCGTCTCCGGCGTCATGAATAAAGCCGACGCGACGGCCTTCACGAAGTCTGCCGTCCGTCACCACCTGGCTGCGTTCCACGACGTCGATCGGATCGAAATGGAGATCGCCCAGCCGGATCGACTCGAGGAAGTGCTCGAAGAGATGGTCCGCCGGGACGTGATCACCCGTGTTTCTGAAGACGAGTGGGCGCTCGTCGACGACGCGTGAGGTGGCGCCCGTGGACGACGACGAGATCGACGCGCTCGTTGCGGCGTTCGGACTGAAAGACGAGACGCGAACCGGCTGGCAGCTGCGCGGGATCGTCGATCCCGAGTCGGTGGCCGCCCACACGTGGGGGGTCGCGTTCCTCTGTCTCGTTTTCGGCGATCGGATGGCCGCCGAATTCGACGTCCGGGGTGACCGGCTGGACGTCGATCGGGCGCTCCGACTGGCGATCGTACACGACCTCGCCGAGGCAGAAACCGGCGACTTCCCGACGCGGGCGGACCCGAACGCCGAGTCGATCGCCCCCGCCGAGAAAGCACGGCGCGAACGACGGGCGATCGACGACCTGACGGGACCGATCGACGCCGACGGGATCGACGCCGACTGGGCGGCCTACGAGGCCCGGGAAACGCCCGCGGCCGTGTTCGTAAAGGAGATGGACTGCATCGACATGTGCCTGCAGGCGCTCGTCTACGAGCGCGAACGGCGGTACGATCCGGCCGACCATCCCGCCGACGACGTCTTCGAGGCGTACGACGATCTCGATGAGTTTTTTGCGACCGCCGGCCCGCGACTGCGGACCGACCTTGGCCGATCGCTCTTCGAGGCGATTTACGAGCGGTACCGACGGGCGATCGACGCACGCTGACGAAGGTTCGATCCGCCGACCCGATCGACCCACGCTGTGGCGGTGCTGTCCGTCGATCCGGTCGATCGTCGGTGGCCGCGATCGATCAGCCCGACTCGGGGGCCTCCCCGACGGTGTCTCTCGGATCGGTTTCAGCGCCGTCGTCCTCGATGATTTTTTCGGCCCACGTTCCTCGCAGATACCACGCGAGTGCGGCCAGACAGCCGATCACGTCTCCAAGGAGGACCGCGGTCCAGATCCCGGTTTCCGCCCACCCGCCGACGAACACGAGGTAGTACGTCAGCGGGACCCGAACGGCCCACAGCGTGATCATCGAAAACACCATCGCCGTCTTCGTGTTCCCGGCACCCCGGAACGTCCCGAGCATGATCTGTAACACCCCGAGGAAGACGAACATGAACGCGGCGATCTGCATGTAGTCGACCGCGTAGGCGATCGTTTCGGGAGCCCCAGGCGTGTCCGCCGACAGGAAGACGCGCACGATCGGCTCGGGGACGGTGTACAGCACGACCGTCAACGCCGCCATCACGATCGCGACGATCCCCATCGCGAGTCGCGAGGCCCGTTTCGCCCGGTCGGGTCGATCGGCACCGAGGTTCTGGCCGACGACGGTGTCGACCGCCTGCGAGAGCCCCATCGCCGGAAGGAACACGAGCGAGATGAGCCGGTTGCCGAGCCCGTAGGCGGCGACGACCGGCGGCGAGAAGGTCACCACCATCGCCGTGAGGACGATGAACGCGAGCGACGAGGAGGACTGTTCGACGGCGCTTGGGACGCCGAGTCGAACGATCTCTCGGATCTGGCCGACGTCCGGACGCAGGTACGCCAGTTCGATCTCCGGGCCCGCGTCCGTCCCGAAGAGGATGTAGACGCCGAGCGCTGCGGCGATCGCCCTGGCGGCGATCGTCGCGATGGCCGCGCCCTCGATTTCGAGCCTCGGGAACGGGCCGAGGCCGAAGATGAGTATCGCGTCCAAAACGACGTTGACGAGCACGCTGACGAACATGATCCGCATCGGCGTTCGGGTGTCGCCGTATCCGCGCATGAGCGAGACGAAGACGAAAAAGCCGAACAGAAACGGCATCCCGAGGAAGTAGATCCGCATGTAATCGCCCGCGAGCGGTACGATCCGGGCCGCAGTCGCGGCGTCGGCGGGGAGTATTCCGAGCATCCGATCGGTCGCGAAGAACCCGAGGACGCCGATCCCGATCGCCAGGAGCGTCACGAACGAGAGGGTCTGGCCGGCGATTTCGTCGGCCGATCGATCGCTTCGTGCGCCCGTGTACTGGGCGACGAGGATCGCACCCGCCGCGGTGAACCCCCCACCGATCGAGATGAGAAAGAAGATCAGCGGAAACGCGAGGCTCAACGCGCCGACGGCGTCCTCCGACACCGCCCCCAGGAACGCCGTGTCGGCCACGTTGTAGGCGACCTGCAGGAGCTGGATGACGACCATCGGCCACGCCAGCGTTATCATCGGCCCGACGAGATCGCCGTCGGTCAACCCGTTCGAATCAGCAGTTTGCGACACTACAACCGAGAACACCGCGATCGTATTTGAACGCTTTCGAGACGCGGTACCACTCCACAGGGAGCTGCGAGCGTCCGTCGATCGATTCGATACGATTCCGTCCGGTATTCGACACCCTCTTGGCCACCTGGTGTATCCCGTTCGGGTTTCAGTGTCGGTGTGTCACCGACGGCTCCGCGTCGGTCCGCTGTGGAAGCTGCATCGTTACACGAAACCGAGGAGAAAGCCCGCGGGAGAAGTCACGTATAGTATCGACGTCATCCCCGAACCGTTCATCCGTTTGGTGACATTGCCTTTGGGTAGAAATATTCTCGTGTCCGGACGCGGAGACGGCCCCCTCGGGTTCTTTCACACGTGCGTCCTTCGTCTGTGGTCGGTCGCTGTGCGGCCGGGTGCGCCCCGGGTTCGACCCGATCGTCGTCCAGCTTGCGGGCGAGCGCCACCCGAAAAAGCGTAGTAGCGAGCGTTCGGAATCAGACGTATGACGATGATCGGATTCATCGGCGGCAGCGGCATCTACGAGTCGCTGTCGCTCACCGACGTCACCGAGCGATCGATACAGACGCCCTACGGGGAGCCGAGCGCCCCCGTCACGATCGGAACATTCGGTGACACCGACACCGAGGTCGCGTTCCTCCCGCGGCACGGACCGAACCACGGCCGATCGCCGACGAATCTGCCGTACCGTGCGAACATGTACGCGCTCAAACGGGTGGGGGTCACGCACGTCTTCGCGTCGAACGCGGTCGGATCGCTGCGGGAGGATCTGCCGCCGGGGACGCTCGTCGTCCCCGATCAGCTCGTCGATCGAACGCGCCACCGCGAGATGACGTTTTACGGCGACGGGATTGTCGTCCACCAACCGTTCGCCGACCCCTACAGCCCGGAGCTGGTCGATCACCTCGTCGAGGCTGCCGAAACGGCGACCGAGGCGGAGGTCGTAGCCGGCGGCACCTACGTCTGTATCGAAGGACCGCAGTATTCGACTCGCGCGGAAAGTGAGTTCTATCGCGATCAGGGGTGGGACGTCGTCGGCATGACGGCGATCCCGGAGGCGAAACTCGCCCGCGAAGCCGAAATTGCGTATGCGACCATTGCAGGCGTGACGGATTACGACGTGTGGAAACGCGACAGCGAGGTGACCTTACAGGAGGTGCTTGCCAACGCCGAGCGGAATCAGTCGGCGATCAGAGCTGCCGTCGAGACGGCGATCGAAACGCTACCGGAGGGACACACCTGTTCGGCGCACACGGCACTCGAGGGGACCGTCAACACCCCGACCGAGGCGATTCCCGCGGCGACGCGAGAGCGTGTCGATCTACTCGTCGGCGAATACCTGTAATTTCGTTTTCGTCGGCGAGTACCTGCAATAGCTTTCTCGTCGGCGAGTACCTGTCGAACCCGCCGAATCGCCCTCGATCGATCCGCGTCGTCACTGGAGTCCGAACAGCCGCTGGGAGAAGCTCCGATCGGCCGGCCGTTCGGCGAGTATCACGGTGGTGTCGACCTCGTTGACGACATCCAGATGCAGCGAGTCTGCCAGCAGCCGCGAGAGCATCCCCTTTTCGGTCGCACCGATCAGCACCATCGTGTGATTTTCGGCCTCGCGAGCGATCGCCCCTTCCACGTCTCCGGACGTGTCGACGTGAATGTCGGCGTCTTCGAGGTCTCGATCGACGGCCCACTCGGTGAGGAACTGTTCGCCGGCGTCGCGCTGCGCGGGGCTATCGACCACGTGCAAGAGCGTGATCTCCGATCCGATCGCCGATCGGAGCGAGCGGGCCACCTCCGCGCTCAGGTCCGAGTCCGGGCCGCCCGCGGTCGTCAGGAGGATCCGCGACCCGTCGAGATTCCGCTGTTTCAGGACGAGGAAATCACACGGCAACTCGCTCGACAGCTCGTCGATCGACCCCTGTGGACGCCCGCTCGCCCACGGCAGGTCGGTGTCCCAGCCCATCACCACGAGGTCCGCCTGCGTACGGGTCGCGCTTGTGAATATCTGCTTGAACGGAGTGTGTGAAACCACGGTGGACGTCTCACAAACGACGTCGTACGCGCGGGCGGTCTCCCGAACGTGTTCGAGGTGCTTCTCGGAGGCCGAGATGATCCGATCGTTCTGTTTTCCGTACCTGAAGTCCATCTTCTCGGGCGTCTGGACGATGTGCACGACGTGCACGGTCGCGTCCTCTTTTTCGCGCGCCAGCGTGCAGGCGAACTCGACGAGTCGCGAATCCGTCCGCGGGTTCGAAATCGGCACCATCACCTCGTAGGAGTCTGCACTCCCGTGATGACTACTTTCGGCCGTGTCGATCACGGGCACGTACGATCGCCCCGCGAATCCGCCGAGGACCCACTCACGCGGGGACAGCTGACGCATCGTGCCCTCGAAGCGGGCCGATTCCAGGCGGTTCTCGGTCGTCTGGAAGTAGTTGACGACGGTGACCAGCGTGACGCCGCCGATCGTGTTCCCCAAAAGGACCGGAATGACGAACTCCGTCATTCCGACGAGGATGCCCACCCGACCCAGGAACACGAGATAGAACATCTCCGTGAACGAGACGACGACGTGGAACAACTCGCCCAGCGGGATCGCGAGGAAGGCCAGATAGACGACGATGACTCTGGAGACCGTGTCGCGGGCGGCGTATTCGACCCACACGACCCCGGCGACGATCAGTCCCGCCATTGTGGCTTTGAAAAACAGGTCCCACCGGCTCGTCCCGAAGACGCCTTTCTCTGCGATGTCGATCGCGACGAGTGCGCTCGCATCCGAAAAGACGCCCGTAAACGCCAGTACCGCCGCGCCGACGAGCCCGCCGGCGAAGTTCCCGGTGAGGACGACCGTCCAGTTTCGGAGCAACGCCGGGATACTGGCGAGCCGTTCGAGCGTCAACGCCACCGGGGGCAGCGTGTTCTCCGTGTACAGTTGGTAGCCGCCGATGATGATGTAGATGAAGCCGAGGGGGTACAACAACGCACTCAAAACCGGGTGCCCAGTGGCTTCGGTCATCGAGGCGTACAGCATAAACGTGATCGTGATCGCGAACCCGGCGGCCAGTCCGCTGAAGAACAGCTCCCGACTCCCGGACGTGATCTCCTCGTCAGCAGCCGCGATTATACGTTGGAATACCTCGTCGGAGGAGAACCGATCTCGGACGACTGCACCCGCTGCTGGAGCGCCGCTTCGCGATCGCTCGACGGATTCGCGTAACGACTCCTCCGTGTCCGGAGCGTCAGTTTTTCCCATTGTAGGTGAACAACCGCCAAATCACTAAACTACTGCTATCTGCATCCTACTGGCGCGTTAGTGCGGTTTTTGCACGTACGTACAAGACTTCAATGCTGGGTGTCATCCTGCATCCAGTACCGCGTACATCTAATATCGAGTGCATCCAGTACCGCGTACATCTAATATCGAGTGCATCCAGTACCGCGTACATCTAATATCGAGTGCATCCAGTACCGCGTATCGCGTGCATTCACGGCCCTTTCGTAGGAGTCAGAACATCTTTGAGTCACACAGCCGTCTGTCAACTATGACGCGCGTACTCGTTCCAATGGACGGCTCCTCCCAGTCGGAAGCGGCGCTCGAACAGGCGTTGTCGTTGTTTCCCGAAGCCGACATCACCGTTTTGCACGTCGTTCAGATAACCGAGTTTCCTGACGACAAGCGCAAATCTCCCGCGGATCTCGCACTGGAACGCGCCGACTCGGTCGTCGACAGCGCGGTCGAAATCGCCCGCGAACACGATCGCGAGATCGACACCGAGATCATCGAAGGCCACGCCGGGAAGACGATCCTCAACTACGCGGATGAAATCAGTGCAGATCACATCGTCATGGGAAGTACCGGCCGAAGCGGCCTCCAACGAGTTCTGTTAGGAAGCGTCGCCGAACGCGTCGTGCGTCGATCGGACACCCCGGTGACGATTATTCGATAGCGATCGGACGCGATCGCACACCCGCACATATTCGATAGCGATCGGACGCGATCGCGCTCTCACACCTCGTTTGCTAGTTCGACGAGGTTCCCGTCGGGGTCCCGAAGGTAGATCGATCTGAGATCGCTCCGAGCGCCGGTTCGTGGCGTCGGGCCGATCTCGACGTCGACACCCTTCGCTTCGAGGTCGGCTTTCACCCTCGACACCGGCTTCGAGGTGATCAAACAGAAATCGCCGCCACCGACGGTCGGCTCCGCCGCGTGCGGATCCAGTTCGTCGCCCGCCTCGTGGAGGTTTATCTTCTGGGACCCAAACCGTAGGGCGTACCGTACCTCGCGTCGGGAATCGCCGAACGTCTCCGCCTCGATGCCCTCGATCTGTTCGTAGAACGCACACGTTCGTTCGGGATCGGCCACCGTGAGCACGAAGTGATCGATTCGGTCGACGGTCATACGCATCCAACGATCGGCGACGGCCTAACCGGTCCGATCGCGGCAATCCTGTCGCGTTTTAGGAGCGTCCGACATCCGGTGATCGACACCGCGAAAGCTAAACGGAACGCGATCGGACGGACCGTATGGCCGATCGGACCGACCGCGAGCAGTTCGCCCGGGCGACGTGGGCGAACGTCGCCGGGAACGCGGTCAAGATCGTCGTCGAGGGGGCCGCGGGGATCGCCTTCGGCAGCGTCGCGCTCGTCGCCGACGCCGCCCACTCGATCGCCGATCTCGTCGCGAGCCTCGTCGTCCTCGTGTGGGGCGACAGCAGATACGTCGAACCCGACGCCACCCACCCGCACGGTCACGAGCGGATCGAACCGCTGACGGCGCTTTTCGTCGGCGCGGTGATCGTCCTCCTCGGAGCGAACCTCCTGTACGAATCCGCACGCGGGCTCGTGTTCGGTGCGGAGGTAACGTTCAGTTGGCTCCTCGTGGGTGCGCTCGGGTTTGCGATCGCCGACATGTACCTCGTCTATCGGTACACCGATCGGATCAACGAAACCGTACGTTCGACTGCCCTCGGCGCGCTCGCGAAGGACTGTCTGAACGACATCTACACGTCGATCGCCGCGGTGGTCGGCGTTCTCGGGGTCCTGATCGGCTTTCCTGTGTTCGACCCGATCGCCGGCGGCCTCGTGAGCCTGCTCGTCATCTACCAGGGTGTCGAAATCTCGCGGGAGAACGTCGATTACATCGTCGGCGCGGCACCGACCGCCGAGGAACGCGCGGCGATCGCAGCGTCGATCAGGGGCCATTCGGCCGTCCGCGGAATCCACGATCTCACCGTCTTCTACGACGGGACGGCCCTCGAAGTCGAAGTCCACGTCGAGGTCGACGGCGGCCTCACGCTCAGAGAGGCCCACGACATCGAAACCGAACTGATCCACCGCCTTCGATCCGCAGAAAACGTCAGCGACGCCCACATTCACCTCGATCCATCGGGGATCGGCGAGTGGAAGGACGCGCCCGATCTCGAACGTAATTGAGTGTTAGCTGGCGATCGCGTTGGTCGATTCAATCGTCGGCGATCGGATTGGGTGATTCAGTCGTCGGCGATCGCTTCGACCCGGTCTGTATCTCCGTCTGTGTCCGTGTCAGCAGCCGCCGCTGGGGGTTCGATCCACAGGTCTCCGAAGAAGTCGTCCTGTCGGAGCCGAAGGTGGCCCCGATGTGCGAGGAACAACAACGCCAGGTACGTCATGAACGGTCGGCCGCCGGCCGTCCGTATCTCCGCGAACAACAGTGCGTCGCGACCCCGATCGAACTGCGGGTCGACCACCTCGACGACGTCTGCGATCACCGTCTCGATGTCCTCGGCGTGGGTGGTGCCGGTGACGTCGTCCTCCGTCGGTTCGCCCTCGCGTCGGAGGTCGTCGGCCGATCGGTAATCAAGCGTCTGCCGGCCGCGATCGAACCCGCGAGGCGACTCGGTCGTGTCGTATTGCCGGCGGCGTTTCCACCAGTTTTCTCGTTCGGCCTCCCGGAGTTCGCGGACCAACTCGTCCAGCGTTTCCGGCGATCCCCTCGTGCTTTTGCGATCGAGACGCCGATCCATCTCCGCTTCGAGCGCGTCGACGGGATCGAACCCGCCCGCCCCGCCCTGCATCGACAGCTCCCACGGTTCGGGTTCTGGCTCCGGCTCAGGCTCCGGCTCCCGGAGGAGTTCGTCGCCCTTCATGCGGAGGAGGACGCTGGCGTAAAACAGCGCTCGACCCGTCGTCCGAAGGTCGGTCTCGTCCAGCTTCGACAGAAACGCGTCTGTCACCGCGACGATGTCGATGTCCCACGGTTCGATCTCGCCCTCCTCGGCCAACTGGACGAGCAGTTCGACCGGTTCGACGCCATCCGCGTCGGCTCCGTCCTCGGGTTCGGCGGCGGTGACTGTCGATCCCTGGACGGCCGTCGCCGGCGCGACGCCAAGGGAGTCGGGCGCGTCAGTCATCCGCACGCACCTCCGCGGCGTCTCCGTCGTCGCCGCCGAACTGGATGCCGGTGACGGCGCTCACGTTGTCTGACTGCATCGTCACGCCGATCGCGCGCTCGGAGCGTTCTAACAGCGCCGATCGGTGCGAGACGACGACGAACTGGGCGTCGCCGGCGAGGTCGTCGACCATCTCGCCGACCCGCTCGGCGTTGACCGCGTCGAGGAACGCGTCGACCTCGTCGAGCGCGTAAAACGGCGCGGGGTTGTGCCGCTGGATCGCGAAAATAAACGCGAGCGCGGTGAGCGACTTCTCCCCGCCCGACATCGCGTTCAGCCGCTGAATCGGCTTGTCCGCCGGCTGGGCTTTCATCGTGAGCCCGCCCTCGAACGGATCGTCTGGGTCCTCCAACACCAATTCGCCGGTGCCTGCCGACAGCCGGGTGAAGATGTCCTGAAAGTGTTCGTTTATCGCGTCGAACGACTGCATGAACGTCGAACGCTTCTGGGATTCGTACCGTTCGATGCGCTCTTCGATCCCGTCGCGTTCCTCCGCGAGCGTCTGTCGTCCCGACTGCAGTTCCGAAAGCTCCGATTCGACCTCCTCGTACTCGTCGATCGCGAGCATGTTCACCGGCTCGAGCGCCTCCATCTTCGTTTCGAGCGTCGCGATCGTCCGTTCGACCGCATCGTGATCGGGGATCTCCTCGGGGTCGTACTCGCCGACCTGCGAGCTGAGTTCGTCGATCTCCCATTCGAGCCGTTCGGCCCCACTCCGGAGGGTTTCGAGCGTCGATTCGATCTCGTTGACCCGATCGCGCGCCGAATCGCGCTCTCGTCTGGCCGCTTCGACGGTCGCCTGTAGCTCGCGGCGCTCGTCTTTGAGTTCGAGTAGCTCCGCTTCGAGCGCTTCGACGGCCTCGTGTTTCGCCTCGAGCGTCTCGGCTTTCGATTCGATCTCCGATTCGAGTTCGTTGATTTGCTCTTTTGCGTCGGCCTTTCGGTTCTGGGCGTTTTCGACGGTCGCTTCGAGGTCTTCGACGGCTTCTTCGGCGTACTGTCGTTCGAGTTGTTTTTCGTTTAGCCGACCGTCGAGCCTGTCCATCCGGGCTTCGAGTTCGTCGATCTCCCCGCGAACCTCGTCGGCTTGGGCCGTCAGTTCGGGAATCTTCGAATCGGCGAGATCCGCCTCCAGCTCTTCTATCGAGTCGGTTACCGAGTCGCGGTCCTCCTGCAGGGAGGTCAGCGTCGCGTCGAGTTCGGACATCTCCTCGTCGACCGACTCGCGTTCGGCCTGCAACGTTTCGAGCCTGTCTTCGATCGCCTCGATCCGATCGTCGGCCGCCTCGATGTCGTCTTCGACCCGATCGATCTCCGTTTCGATCGATCTGACCTTGTCTGTCGCCTCGGATTTGCGATCGCGGACGGCGTCGATGTCGGCTTCGATCTCTCGGATCTCCTCGTCGAGGCGTCGGCGGCTGTCCTCCAGGTTCGAGATCTCCTTTGCGATCCGTTCGAGCTTCCCTTCGCCGGATTTCGAGAACGCGAATCGCGAACCGCTCGTCGATCCGCCGGTCATCGCGCCGGACCGTTCGACGAGGTCGCCATCGAGCGTCACCATCCGGTATTGACCCATCAGATCGCGCGCGGTGTTCATGTCCTCGACGACCACGGTCGAACCGAGCACGTACGAGAAGATCGACTCGTATCTGGCGTCGTACGCCACCAGGTTTCGCGCAAAATCCACGACGCCGGGGTGAGATGGAAGTCGCGGCAGGCTCCGGTCGTCCATCTTCGTGATGGGGAGGAACGTCGCTCTGCCCGCGTTTCGACGTTTTAGGTGGTCGATACACGTCGCGCCGACGCTGTCGTCGTCGACGACGACGTTCGCGAGTCGTCCACCCGCGGCGGTTTCACACGCCGTCGCGTACTCGCCGTCGACCCGGCCGAGGTCGCCCACCGGCCCGTGGACACCCGCGATTCCGGCGTTCGAGATCGTCGTCACGGCGCGCGGCCACGAACTGTCGCCGTTCTCCCCGGCTCGGGCCTCGAGTTCGGCGTATTCGGTCTGTTTCCGTCGGATCTGCGCTTCCACCTCGTCGAGTTCGCCTTTCAGTTCCTCGCGGTCCGATCGGAGCGACTCGACGGTCGAGTCGATCGTCTCGACGTTCCGTTCGGCCTTGTCGAGTTCGCTGTAGAGCTCCGATCGCTTCCGTTTCAGTTCCGGGATCCGTTCGGACGCCGATTCGAGATCGTCCCTGGCGGTTTCGATCTCGTTGGATCGACGGCGGGCGTCGTCGAGGAGCCGGTCTTTCTCCCGTTGGACGTCGTTGATCTCGGTTTTCAGCTCCTCGAGGCGAGTTTTCCTGTCAGCGAGGTCTGCTTTCAGTTCGTCGTACTCGGTGTCGACGCCCTCGATCTCCTCGCGGATCTCCTCGAGTTCGGTCTCTTTCGTTTCGATCGTCCCCTTCGTGGAGGCCTTCTCGACCTTTATCGATCGGACGTCTCCCTGTAGCTCCCCTAGTTGTTCCTGTTTGCGGTCGATCTCGACGAACGCGCCGCGACGTTCGTTTTCTGCCTCCGCCATCCGCGCCTGGGCGTTCTCGATCCGCCCTTCGAGTCGATCGATCTCGCCTTTTACGGACTCGATCTCGCGTTTGATCCGGAGCTGTTCGTCCTCGCCTTTCCGTTCGATCTCGCGGTTTAACGCCTCCAGTTCGTCTTTCAACCTGGTGAGCCGACCCTGTTTCGTGTCGAGGGTCTCCTCGCGGTCTCGGAGATCGGTTTCCCGTTCGTCGATCCGTTCGTACGTCTCTTCGAGGTCCGCGCGCTTGTCTTCGAGTTCGGCGGCTTTGAGGTAGCCTTCGTACTCTTCTTTTTCGTCTCTGAGCGTTCGATAGCGTAACGCTGTCTCTCGTTCTGCTTCGAGCTGGTCGAGCCGTTGTTCTTTGTCGTCGATCCGCAGATCGGCCTCTTTGATCCGCTCTTCGACCGCGTCGAGTTCCTCGAACGCCGCCTCCTTCTTCTGGTCGAACTCGGCGACGCCCGCGATCTCGTCGATGATTCCCCGACGCTGAAACGCCGACATGTTGATGATCTCGGTGACGTCGCCCTGCATGACGACGTTGTATCCTTCCGGCGTGACGCCCGCCTGCGCGAGCAGATCTTGAATGTCCGAGAGGTTGACCGATCGCTCGTTGAGATAGTAATACGAGTAGTAGTTGTCTTCGGTCTGTTTGACCCGGCGTTTGATCGTGATCTCGTCGATGTCGCCGATGCGATCGGTGCCGGCCGCCGAGACGACCTGTTCGCGGGCGAGCGTCCCCTCCGCGTTGTCCAACACGACGGTGACGCTCGCTTCCTTCGTTCCGCCGGTCGTCTCCCCGTCCTCGTGGCCGGGGTTGTAGATCAAGTCGGTGAGTTTCTCCGCACGGATGCCCCGCGTTCGGGCCAATCCCAGTGCGAAGAGGACGCCGTCGATGATGTTCGATTTGCCCGAGCCGTTCGGGCCGGTGATAACCGTGAAGTCCTCGTAGAACGGGATCTCCGTCGGTCGTCCGAAGCTTTTGAAACCGTCCAAGACGAGCCGTTTGATGTGCATGTAATCGTGATTTGAGCCAGATCACCGGGCGGGTATCGCGGTCGGAAACCGCCGGTTCGATCGGTTGGAACGGTCGTTACGCG
The DNA here is from genome assembly GCA_051747145.1 of Halobacteriota archaeon. Taxonomy (GTDB): domain Archaea; phylum Halobacteriota; class Halobacteria; order Halobacteriales; family Haloferacaceae; genus JBNJFV01. The sequence goes on along the minus strand of JBNJFV010000019.1, from coordinate 11,015 downwards.
ACGATGATGTCGTTTTGTTCGTCGGCGTCTTCGGTCTCGCCGTCGGCATCGGTCGCCGTGTCGCCCGATCCCGACTCGGTGTCGGCGGTCAACTCCGTCGCCGAATCGGATGCCGCCGGCGATCCGGCCTCGTCGGCCGGCGTCGACTCGGGTTCGGTTCGTTCGTGTCGGACGACCTCGACGTGATCGTCGCTTTTTGTGGTCCACTCGCGCACGGTCGGTTCGTCTGTCTCGTCGCCGTCGTTCGTCGCGTCCGCGTCGTCCGTCGCCGCACTCTCGGTGGGTTCGGTCGCGCTGGTGGCCGATTGCGGTTCCGCGGTCGGCTCGTCGGCCGATCGCTGTTCGTCGACTTCGAGTTCGAGCAGCCGAAGCCGCTCTTTGGTTTCGACCAGCTCTTCGGTCAGGCCGTTTACCGCCGCCTGCAGCTCCGCGATTCGCGATTCGTGTTCCTCCCGTTCAGTCATGGGTTAGTTGCGTGGTGCTGGCCGTATAAATGTGTGTCAGACATCCGTGCGACGTGGTAGCACGTATATTGCGTGACATCGGT
>JBNJFV010000019.1:0-10368 GCA_051747145.1 Halobacteriota archaeon | reverse complement strand
CGATCGGTTCGGAGGCGTCCCGGTAGCCTTTAGCCGATCGCCGGCAAAGCCGGCGTAATGACTGCACAGGCCGTCGAAGGACGCGAACTCGCGGTCGTCATCGGACTGGAGGTCCACGTTCAGTTGGAAACGGACACGAAGATCTTCTGCGGCTGTTCGACAGCGGCTGCGGAGGACGAAGCGCCAAACAGCCGGACCTGCCCGGTCTGTCTCGGATTACCGGGCGCGCTGCCGGTGCTCAACGAGGGGGCGGTCGAAGCCGCCGTCAAGATCGGCAAAGCCCTCTCGGCGGAGATCCCCGAACGGACGACCTTCCACCGGAAGAACTACTACTACCCCGACCTGCCGAAGAACTTCCAGCTCACCCAGTACGACGCGCCGATCTGCGCCGACGGGCAACTGGAGATATCCGTGGAAGGGACGCGCCGATCGATCGCCATCACGCGTGCACATCTCGAGGAGGACCCCGGCAGCCTCCAGCACAAAGGCGGTAACATCGACACGGCCGACTACACGCTCGTGAACTACAACCGCGCGGGTACGCCGCTCGTCGAGATCGTCACCGAGCCGGACTTTCGATCGCCCGCCGAGACGCGGGCGTTCCTCGCGAAACTCGAAGAGGTACTCGAGTACCTCGGCGTTTTCGATGCGACCAGAGACGGGAGCCTGCGCGTCGACGCGAACATCTCGCTCGTCGACGCCGAGGCGGTGGCAGACGACGGCTCGATCGAGCAGGCGGCGCTCGAGTCGGCGAACCGCACGGAGGTGAAAAACATCTCCAGTCACAAGGGTGCAGAGAAGGCGCTCGCCTACGAGGTCACCCGCCAGCGCAACGCGATCCAGCGGGGCCGCGCCGTCGAACAGGAGACGCGTCACTGGGACGAGACTCGCGGCATCACCGTCTCGATGCGATCGAAGGAGGCCGAAAAGGACTACCGGTACTTTCGGGAGGCCGACATCCCGCCGCTCGAAGTCTCCGACTGGAAAGTGCAGATTCCGATCCCCGAGCTGCCGGACGCCCGCCGCGATCGGTTCGAGATGGACTACGGCCTCGACGCCGAGGCCGCCTCGAAGCTCACCTCCACGAAGGAAGTCGCCGACTTCTTCGAGGACGTCGCCGAGTCGTTCGATCCCGAGCTGGCGGCGACGTGGGTCGCAGACAACCTGCTTGGCGAACTCAACTACCGCGACATGCAGATCACCGACGTGAGCGATCGGCTCGAGGAGTTCACCCGGCTTATCGAACTCGTCGACGAGGGGGCGGTGACGACAAAGAACGCAGAAGAGATCGTCCTTCGATCGATGCTCGACGACGGCGAGGATCCGGAGGCGATCATCGATCGGGAAGGGCTGGGGAAGGCAGACGACGACGAGATCGTCGGGTTCGTCGAGGAGGCGATCGAGGAGAACCCCGAGGCGGTCGACGACTACCACGCCGGCGAGGACGGCGCGCTCAACTTCCTTGTCGGACAGGTCATGCAGAAGAGCCGTGGGTCCGCAGATCCCGGTAGCGTGAACCAGCTCCTCCGTGAGCGGTTGTCGGACCGATCCTAATGGAACGGGAGGTGTCGTCGGATCGATCGACGGTGGCTGTGAGGTCGATCGACGTGTCGAACGCCGACAGCGTCTCCTCGACGCCGCTTGAATGCCACTCGCCTCCTGGCTGTGGCTGATCCGACGAGCCGTCTACGATTTTCGAGGGCGATTCGGCCATCGGTCACACGCGTTCGATGAGCAGTTCGTCGCGATCTAACACTCGTGCGACGTTCGTTCGCGATTCGAGCGCGGCCGCGTCCTCGAGTTTCGCGGTCGAACTCGCGTGGATCGTCAACAGCCGATCGCCGTGGTCGACCGCCGTCCCGATCTCGGTGTGGATCGTCACGCCCGCTTTGGGATCCTTCGGCGCACCGGCCCGCCGTGCGATGTCACTCAACACCCCGTTGTCGTAGTGGGTCACGATGCCGTCGCGTGCGGCGTTGACGGTGACGGTCTCCTCGCCGATCGGGATCGAATCGACCGTCACGTCAGGGTCGCCTCCCTGCGCCTCGACGATTCGCCTGAACGTTTCGAGCGCCCGCCCGGATTCGAGAAGCGTCTCGGCGTCGGCGTCGACGTCGGCCATGTCCAGAAGGATCGACGCCAACCGCACGCTTTTCGAGCCGAGTGCTGCCGGGCCGTCGCCGTCGAGGACCGCCAACACGTCGCGAGCCTCCAGCGCCGGGCCGATTCCCGTGCCGATCGGTCCATCACCTCTGGTGATCGCACACTGGATTCGCATGTCGAGGTGCGATCCGACGCGCTTGAAATCCCGAGCGAGTTTTCGAGCCCCCGAGAGGTCAGTGACCTTCGCCCCTTCGCCGTAGGGGATGTCGATCACGACGTGTGTCGATCCTGCGCTTCGTTTCTTCGAGAGCACGGAGGCGATCACCTGACCGTGCGGATCCAGCGACAACGGCGTTTCTATCTGGATGATCCTGTCGTCGACCGGCGAGAGGTCGACGGACCCGCCCCACGCGAGACTGCCGTTGGTCTCACGGACGACCCGTATGATCTCCTCGCGATCGAGTTCGACCTCGCAGAATACCTCCATCGTGTCGGCGGTCCCCGCCGGCGAGGTGATCGCCCGCGAGGACGTCTTTGGAATCTTCACGCCGGCGGCGGCGATTATCGAGACGACGATCGGCGTCGTTCGGTTTCCGGGGACGCCGCCGATGCTGTGTTTGTCGGCGATTATCGGTTCGTCCCACTCGATTCGTTGCCCGATTTCGGTCATGCACTCTGTCACGTGCGTCGTTTCCTCGAGGGAGAGCCCGTTCGTGTACAGCCCCGTCACGTAGGCGCTCAGTTCGACGTCGGTTAGCCGGTCGTGGTGGATGTCCTGGACGATCGTCCGTATTTCGGAGCGATCGAGTTCGACGTCGTCGAGCTTTCGGCGGATGTAGCGCATCGACCGCGGAAGGGGTGCCGGTTGAACTTCGACTGATCCGCGAACGTGCGACAGCGGGCGCGTGACGCCGAGTCGACCCCGATCGACCAGCTGGTTCGTCACCTTCACGATCCCGGTTGTCGTCCGGCCATCGTGTCGGATCTGAATGCGATCCAGCGCGTGGACGCCGAGTTCGACGGCGTCGGCCGTGTGGAGTACGACCACCGGCGTTTCGCTCCCGATGTCGATGAGGGTCGTTTCGAGGTTCATACGGAGGCATCGATCGAACGACGTATGAGTATTGGGACCGGATCGACGCCGTATCAATCCGCTGTCGCCGGCGGCTTGTCGTCCTCGACGACGCCGCCCGTCCACGTTCCCAGCCGGAACCACGCGACTGCGACGCCGAACGAGAGTACCGCCGCGGCGGCGTAGGCCACCCACAGCCCCGAAACGCCCCACTCGAGCGCCCGTATCTCCCAGTCGGTCCCCGGTACGGCGATCGCCCACGCGAACGCGAGCACGAGCGCCAGCGGGATGCGGAAGAGCCACCGCGACAGGAACGAAAGCACCATCGCGACCGTCGTTTTGCCCGCACCGCGGAACGCCCCCTGGATCACCATTACGCCGCCGAAGAAGGCCCAGGAGGGGGCGATAATCCGGAGGAATCGGATCCCTTCGTCGATCACTGCCGGTTCGTCGATGAACACGCCGATCGCTGCCGCCGGGAAGGCGACGACGATCGCCGCCGCGGCGAACAGCAACCCCATCGTTGCGGCCGTCGCCTTCCACGTCACCTCGGCGGCTCGATCGGGCGTTTTCGACCCCAGGTTCTGGCCGACGCCAGTCGCGGTCGCCTGTCCCACCGCCCCGGCGACGGACCACGAGACCGACATCAGTCGGACGCCGATCCCGTAGGCGGCGATCGCCGCCACGCTAAAGCGCGCGACGAAGGCTGCCATCACCACCGCGGCGAACGAACGGGCCCACCCGTCGATCGTCGCCGGCGAGCCGATTCTGACGAGTTTCGAGAGGATCGCACGATCCGGCCGGAGGTCGCCGAGCCGCAGCCGGACGCCGAATCCGCCGCGGAGGAGTATGTACACCCCCGCAGCGGCCGCAAGGAGTCTGGCGACAAACGTCGCGACGGCGGCCCCTTGGGTGCCAAGTTCCGGAGCCGGTCCCCACCCGAGGATCAAGAAGGGATCGAGGACGACGTTGAGGCCCGCGGAGGCGACCATCAGCCACATTGCGGTTTTCGTGTCTCCGGCACCCTGTAACGCCGACCGAAACGCGAAAAATATGAAGGTGAGCGGGATCGACAGGAAGATGACCTCGATGTACGCCAGCGCTTCGGTGAACACCCGTCCCTCGGCCCCGATAAGCGCCAACAGCTCGTGTCGAAACGCGAAGCCGCCGATAGACAGCGCCACCGAGACGGCGAGCGCGAGCAGTGCGGTCTGTGCGACGACGTGGTCGGCCTCGCGATCGTTCCCGGCTCCGACGTGTTGGGAGACGAGTGCGATCGTCGCGGCGGTGATGCCCATGGCCGTGGAGACGAACATCCACGACAGCGGGAACATGAGCGAGACGGCCGCGACAGCGTCGTCGCCGACCCGGCCGACCCAGAACATGTCGGCGAGATTGTAAAACGTCTGCAGCAGGTTCCCCAACACGAGCGGCCACGCCAGCGTGAACAGTTTCGGCGTGATCGCGCCGGTCGTCATGTCGACGCGTTTGCGTTCCTCTGACACTGGGGTCCCTCTATCCGACGGTTGCCCTACAGGTGCCTATCAGTTGTGGATCCGGTCACCGACGGAGAAGTGACGGCGTGGCGTCCGCGGTCGTCCACCAACGACCGATACCGGACCCTATCGTCGAGTTCGGCTCAGGCGTTTGCGATGTCGGCCGTCGTGAGCAACCTGCGCTCCGGTTCGATCGCCGCGTCGATGGCGATCCGGGCGACGTGATCGACGGGGAGCGGCTGGGCGTCGCCGAGCCGATCGGCGATCGCCGGGAGCGCGTCGACGACCCTGCACAGTTCGTTGAGAATCGCCGGGAAGTGCGGCTGGCCGGGACCGTACACCGGGCCGGGTCTGAGGACGGTGAGTTCGACGTTGAGATCGGCGATCGCCCGTTCGGCCCGGCGCTTCGATCGGATGTACTCGCGCCGTGCGGTCGGGTAGTTCGCGGCCGACGAGAGAAACACGAAGGTTTCGACGCCCGCGCGTTCGGCCTCCAGCGCCGCGATGATCGCCGAGTCGCCGTTGATCCGTTCGAACGTCTCCCCGGTTTCCGGCGATTCGTGGGCGATACCGACCGAATGAATCACCGCCCCACAGCCACGGAGCCGATCGCGCCAGGTGTGTGGGCTGAACAGATCGGCGCTCGTCCACTCGACCTCCTCAACCCACGCACCGTCGACCGAAACGTCGACGTCGGCGGGCCGACCGCTCTGGGAGACGCTTCTGACCTCGTGACCCTCTCGTATCGCCTGTCGACAGATCGATCGGCCCACAAACCCGCTGCCACCAGTAACGAGGAGTCGTGCCATGGATTCGATTGGGCCCGGGGGAACCTTGAAGTTGCGGTCGGATCGCTTCCCTTCGATCGATCGCCGGACATCTTCGATCGATCCTACGAAGGTCCGATCGATCGCCAGACGTTTCACCGCCCCGATCGCGAGTTCGCGTATGCATCCGGTGGCACGCTATCTCAGCATCGACGCGGCGGCCGATCCCGCCTTCGCGATCGACGGGAGCCTGCTGTATCTACTCGACACGACGGGCACGCCGCAGGTGTGGCGTCGGCACCCCGTTGCGGCGGCCGATCGCAGCCGAGCCGGTCGGTTCGAACGACTCACCGCCGAATCCGAGCGGATCTCGTTCGTCGACGCGTCCCCGACGCGCCGCGAGTTCGCGTTCGGAATGGACCAGGGCAGCAACGAGCGCGATCAGCTGTTCCGGTACGATCTGGATACCGGCGAACAGCGGTCGTTGACCGATCGCCCCGAATCGATCCACCTGTGGGGCGGCTGGTCGCCCGACGGGGATCGTTTCGCCTTCGCAGCCAACCGTCGCAGGCGGGATCGCTTCGACGTGTACGTCCAGCCGCGAACCGGCGGTCCCGAGGACGCGAACCTGATCTACGAGGGTCCAGGCGGCTTTCTCTCCGTGGAGGGATGGGGCCCCGACGGCGATCGCCTCGCGATCACCCGGGCTCGATCGAGCGCGGCCGCCGACGTGTTCGTCCTCTCCGTGTCGTCCGGTTCGATCACACAGCTTACCGAGGACGACGACGCCCGCTACGAGTCGCTCACCTTCGGCTCGGATGGCGGGCTCTACTGTCTTTCGAACGAGCCGGGCGACACGCTCGTTTTCGGGCGGATCGATGTGGCCCGGGGCGGTGCGGTCGAAACGGTCGTCGACGGGGACGGCTGGAACGTCGACGGGTACGCGTTCGATCGGGACACCGGCTCGATCGTGTACACCCGAAACGTCGACGGATTCAGCACGCTCCACCTCGGCCGGCTCGTCGATCCAGTGACCATCGAGCCGATCGCCGAACCGGACGTCGGCGAGGACGTCATCGAGGCGGTCGACATCTCCCCGGGCGGGAACCGATATGCGGTCGCCCGATCCGCAAGCGACACTCCCCACAGCATCGCTTCCGGGGCCTTCGAATCGCCCACCGAACGTCCCGACGTGGTCGTCCCCGTCGGAACGCTCGGCATCCCGACCGAGCGGTTCCGATCGCCGTCGGTCGTTCGCTACGAAAGTTTCGACGGCCGACGGATTCCCGCCTACTGGACACTCCCGTCAGACGCTCCCGAAGGCGAGACGCCGGTCATCGTCGACATTCACGGCGGTCCGGAACACCAGCGTCGACCGTGGTTCTACCCGACCAAGCAGTACTTTCTGGCGAACGGCTACGCGATCTTCGAACCGAACGTCCGCGGCTCCTCGGGGTACGGGAAGGCCTACACCCACCTCGACGACGTGGAACGGCGGATGGATTCGGTCGCGGACGTCGAGGCCGCAGTCGAGTGGCTCAGCGAGCAGCCGGCGGTCGATCCAAATCGGATCGTCGCCTACGGCCGATCGTACGGCGGGTTCATGGTCCTCGCAGCGATCACGCAGTATCCCGACCTGTGGCGGGCGGCCGTCGAGTTCGTGGGAATCGCCGATTTCGAGACGTTCCTCGAAAACACCGGCGCGTGGCGTCGGCGTCACCGCGAAGCCGAGTACGGTTCGCTCGAATCCGATCGCGAACTACTCGAATCGATCAGCCCCATCCACGACGTCGATCAGATCGCGTGTCCGCTTTTCATTCAACACGGTGCGAACGATCCGCGCGTCCCGGTCGGCGAAACCGAAGCGATCGCCGAGGCGCTCGAATCGCGCGATGTCCCCGTCGAGACGCTGATCTTCGAGGACGAGGGACACCACACGACAGATCGCACGAACCGGATCGAGACGTTCGAACGCGTCGCCGCATTTCTCGATCGGCACGTGTGAGCCGCCGATCACCTCGCCGGTTGTGGAATCGTCAGGATCGACACCCGAGGGCCGATCAGCCGGTCACTCGATCGAGATGTCTACCGAGTCGTCGTCCTCGGCCGCCTCGGATTCGTCCGTCACCGTCTCCCGTTCGAGTTCGTACTCGTCTTCGGCTCCCGATTCGGCGTCGGTCGTTTCGGACGTCCCGCGCAGAAGCGGCCACGCGATCACGACGAGCAAGAGCAACGTCCCTTCCACTTTCGCGGCGGTGTGGACCCACTCGCGGGGCTTCGAATCACCGGCTTCGGTGTACACGAGCCTCGTCCAGACGTCGACCGCGCGTTCTGGATAACACAGTTCGAACAGTCCGATCACGCCGACGATGAATCGTAACATACCGAACGATTCGTTCGGCACGTGCAAAAAGCCGATGGCGACGGCCGATCGATAATGATAATCATCGTACCTGTCGGTGAGAGTAAAGTAGGGCCAGTGTGTAGATGTATTCAGATATGCGCCTAATTACCAACTGTTTGTACTGCAATTCGGAGCATTTGATTAATTATAGCGCATAATAAATCATGTCTGTACAACGTTCACGTGGAATTGAACGCACCGCACCGTTCGATCGCATTCTCGTCGTCACCGACGACTCCGACGCGTCGACCGCCGCCGCCCGAACGGGTGTCGATCTCGCCGACGGGTACGGTTCGGCCGTCCACGCGCTGTTCGTCGTCGACACGTCCGAACACTGGGACGTGGTCGTCGAGCGGCGCGAGGAATCCGGCGAGCGAGCGGTCGAAACCGTCGAGTCGATCGGCCACCGTCGCGGCGTGGACGTGACGAAACACTTGCGTTACGGGACGCCCCACGCGGAGGTCCTCCGGTACATCGACGATCACGCGATCGACCTCGTCGTCGTCGGGTCGCCGAAACACACCGGGTTCGATCGCGTGCTCAACCCGACACCCGTTGCCGATCGCGTCTCGAAGGGGGCGTCAGTTCCCGTACTCGTCGTCGGTCCAAAGGCGGGTGTCTGATCGATCGTCTCGAACCATCTGAGCGGGCGTGCAGACCGATCGTCTCGAACCATCTGAGCGGGCGTGCAGACCGATCGTCTCGAACCATCTGAGCGGGCGTGTCGAACCACGCCGAGTTCGATCGCGCCGCCTTGGTACCCGACGGTAGCGATCGACCGCGAAAGGTTTAGACCGGATGCCGGCGTACCGGCCCCCAATGAGTCGCGGCCCCGAAGTAATTATCACGGAGAAGGACAACGCCGCCCGTCGGATCGCCGAGATCCTGAGCGGCGATTCCGCCGAGGCCGACCGAATGAACGGCGTCAACGTCTACAAGTGGGGCGGGAAACGCTGTATCGGTCTGTCAGGGCACGTCGTCGGCGTGGATTTCCCGCCGGAGTACAACGACTGGCGGGACGTCGAACCCGTCGAACTCATCGACGCCCCGATCGACAAACAACCCACCCAGGAGCACATCGTCGCCGCGCTTCGACGGCTCGCACGACGGGCGTCTGCGGTGACGATCGCAACCGACTACGATCGCGAAGGCGAGTTGATCGGCAAAGAGGCCTACGAACTGGTTCGGGAGGTCAACGAGGACGTCCCGATCGATCGCGTGCGGTTCTCCTCGATCACGGAAAACGAGGTCACATCGGCGTTCGAATCGCCTGAAGACCTCGATTTCGACCTCGCCGCCGCCGGCGAGGCCCGGCAGGTTATCGATCTCATCTGGGGTGCGGCGCTGACGCGGTTCCTCTCGCTTTCGGCCCGCCAGCTCGGCAACGACTTCATCTCGGTCGGCCGCGTGCAGGGGCCGACGCTGAAGCTGATCGTCGATCGCGAACGCGAAATCGAGGCGTTCGACCCCGAAGACTACTGGGAGCTTTTTGCCGACCTCGAAAACGACGCCGACGAGGGATTCGAAGCGCAGTACTTCTACCTCGACGCGGACGGAAACGAGGCCGAACGCCTCTGGGACGGCGATCGCGCAGCCGCCGTCTACGACGTGCTTTCTGCCGCCCACGAGGCGATCGTCGACTCGGTTCGCCGCCGGACGCGTACGGACACGCCCCCCGCCCCGTTCAACACGACCCAGTTCATCCGCGCGGCCGGCTCGTTGGGATACTCCGCCCAGCGGGCGATGAGCATCGCCGAGGACCTCTACACCGCCGGCTACATCACGTACCCGCGGACGGACAACACCGTCTACCCCGAGGACCTCGACCCGCGGGAGCTGCTCGACGCGTTCACGGCCCATCGGACGTTCGGGGAGGATGCGGAGACGCTGCTCGAATCGGAGTCGATCGAACCGACGGAGGGGGACAACGAGACCACCGATCACCCGCCGATCCACCCGACCGGCGAACTCCCGAACCGATCGGTGCTCTCCGATGGGGAGTGGGAGATCTACGAACTCGTCGTCCGGCGCTTTTTCGCGACGGTCGCCGATCCGGCCACCTGGGAACACCTTCGCGTCGTCGCGGTGATCCCCGACGTCGAGGTGGCGACCGACGGCGGGACGGCGACGGAGGACCTCTCGCTGAAGGCAAACGGCAAGCGGCTCCTCGAGGAGGGGTACCACGCCGTCTATCCGTACTTCAACGCGGGCGAAACGTTCGTCCCGGACGTAACCGAGGGCGAAGCGCTCGCGATCGACGACACCCGGATCGAGGACAAACAGACCCAGCCGCCGCGGCGGTACGGCCAATCGAGGCTCATCGAGACGATGGAGTCGATGGGCGTGGGAACGAAGTCGACGCGTCACCACACGATCGAAAAGCTGTACGATCGCGGCTACGTCGAGGGCGACCCGCCGCGACCGACTATGCTCGCCCGATCGGTCGTCGAGGCCGCAGAGCGGTTCGCCGATCAGATCGTGAGCGAGGAGATGACCGCGCAGCTGGAGGCGGACATGCAGGCGATC